>CAZRTM010000026.1:2419-3764 GCA_964602995.1 uncultured Ardenticatenaceae bacterium | reverse complement strand
AAGGAGGCAAAGAGAAGCAGGAGCAATATGCCTACACTGCCGGCTACCAGCCCCACCTGCCACGGCCGGACCTGTTGCACCACGAAGAAGTTGCGCTGTGCTTTGCGCTGGTCAGTGGCATCATAGGGCGCGTCCCAGTAGTCGTTCATGGCGAAGGCAAACCAGTAGCCTACAGTCAGCCCGACCACGAGCAGCATGGTTCGCACATTTAGCGCCTCGTGCAGCAGTAAGGCCAGGCTGCTGATGATAAAGGTGATACCCCAGGCATCTATATGGTTGAGAAACAGTAAGCTGAGCGCTTTGATGGTCTTCGTCCGGTTCCAGGCGTTCGTTCCCTTCATAGCGTCTTACCTGCTTGCACCTTGTCTCTATTTCATCTCTTCGGCTTCGGCATAGTAACGCCGCGTTTCCGCTTCCCGACCGCGCACCACGCGCCGCCCTGCCAGCTTGCCGCTGCTTTCGGTGACCACGGTATTCTGCCGCTCCTGGCCTCCGCCGGCCGGCTGGTAGTAAATGACCACCCAATCCTGGGTCTTATCCAGCTCGTGCGCGCGTGCCGTATTGGAAAAGAGAACGGTGAACTTCCAGCCCTCGCGCTCCTCGTTCATCACCGGCAGCCACGCTTCTCCTTCCGGGTTAAACCGTTTAGGCGCGATTCGCTTCAGCTCATCGGCCTCCGCCCGCTGCCGGTACAACTCATCTATTTCCAGCAACAGCCGTACAGAGGGCCGTTCCGCTTTTGCCTCTTCCTCTTCGGTCATACGACGGCGGCGACGTAGAGCGGAGCGGCTTACCATCCCCGCCAGGCTGGTGCGCACATTCTCCAGCCGTCGCTCGCCAAACCCTTCTACGGATGCCAGCCGCCCATCGTGCGCGGCCTGCTCCAGCTCCTCCAGGGTGCTTATATTCAACTCGTTGGCCACACGACTGGCCAGCTCTGGGCCAATGCCCGGCACCTGCCGGAAAAGGGCGCCAGGCTCTGTCTCGCCTTGCAACTGCTCCAGCAGCGACGAGCGCCCTGTCTGGACGTACTCGATAATGACCTGAGCCAGCCCCTGCCCAATGTTGGGCAACCCCTTCAGCGCCTCCGCATCCCCGGCATCAGCCCATTCGATCAGCGGCGCATCACTCTCCCGCACCGTACGCGCCCCATCCCGGTAGGAGCCAATACGAAACGGATTGGCCTCCTGTGCCTCTAACAACGTGGCAATTTCCTCCAACACCTGCGCCACGTCATCCTTTGTCGGACGTCTTGCAGCCATAGTGTCCCCCTTTGGTAGTATTCAGTGTTCAGTAATCGGTATTCAGTTGGCCGTAATCGGTATTCGGTGACGGCTGACGGCAG
>CAZRTM010000026.1:0-2319 GCA_964602995.1 uncultured Ardenticatenaceae bacterium | reverse complement strand
ACCGAATACCGACCTACCGAATACCGTCTCACTGTCCATACCGCTCCATATGCACAATCTCCTCCAGCGGCTTGCGGTTTTTCTTGCCTTTGCCCACCGCCCGGTCGGGGTAGCCGAAGGGGACGATGGTCAGGAGAAGGCGATCTTGGGGTACGTTGAGGAACTCTTTCAGTTCCCTGGTGTTGGTGTTTCCCACCCAATTGGACCCTACGCCGTCGGCCCAGGCCACGAGCATCATATCCTGCACCGCTCGCGCACCATCCAGATAGCCGACGGGTCTATCGGGAACGACGACGGCGATGGCCATTGCCGCATTGGCGATGTAGGGGCCGTGGCGGGCCATCTGGCCCAACTGTCGCAGCCGCTCCCGGTCGCGCACGACGATGAAATCCCAGTGCTGCTTGTTCTGGCTGCTGGCGGTGAGGCGCGCGGCCTCCAGGATACGGTCCACCGTTTCTTGGGGAATGTCCCGGTCTGCGTAGCTGCGAATGGCAAGCATCGTCTTCACCGCTTCAAAGACGTTCATCTGGTCACTCTTCCTCATCGGTAGCCTGCGGTTGGCGACCATAAAGCTCGGTCATCTCGCGCAGGCGATGGACGATCACGTCTGTTAGCATATCCTCCGAATAGCGCCACTGCCAGTTTCCGCTCTCTGTGCTGGGGAAGTTCATGCGCGCCTCATTGCCCAGGTCCATCAAATCCTGCATGGGAATGACGGCCATGTCTGCCACTGAAGACAGCGCCAGCCGGATCATGTCCCAGACGATATCTTCTCCACTGCGCGCCATGTAACGGCGCACGTGATCCTGCTCCGATTCGCTGGCGTTCAGGTACCAGCCGCGGGTTGTTTCGTTGTCATGGGTCCCGGTGTAGACCACGCAGTTCGGCACGAAGTTGTGCGGCAGAAAGCTGCTGTTGCGCTCGCCGCCAAAGGCAAATTGCAGAATCTTCATGCCTGGGAAATCAAACCGTTCCCGCAGCTCCACGACTTCTGGCGTAATCACGCCCAGGTCCTCGGCAATAACTGGCAGCTCACCCAGCTCCTCGCGCACGGCCTGGAAGAACTTTGCGCCCGGCCCCTTTACCCAGCGCCCGATGACGGCGGTGCGCTCCTCGGCCGGAATTTCCCAGTACGCTTCGAAACCGCGGAAGTGATCGATGCGTACGATATCCACCGTCGTCAGCGTCATAGCCAGCCGCTGTGTCCACCACACGTAGTTGTTCTCAGCCATGCGCTCCCAGCGGTAGAGCGGGTTGCCCCAACGCTGTCCCGTCGCGCTGAAATAATCTGGCGGCACGCCGGCCACGAAGGCGGGCGAGCCATCCTCCTTGAGGAAGAACAGCTCAGGGTTGGCCCAGACGTCAGCGCTGTCGAATGCCACAAAGATGGGCACGTCTCCCACAATCTGGATGCCGCGCTCGTTGGCGTACTGCTTCAGCGCCAGCCATTGCTCAAAGAAGATGAACTGCTGAAATTTATGGCGCGCCACCTCCTCTTCCAGCTTGCTTGCCCAACGCTCCATCGCCTCCGGCTCTCTCTGCGCAATGTCCCTGGGCCACGTATTCCAGACGCCGCCGTGCTGTTCCACATGTTGGTGCTTGACCGCCATGAACAGGGCGTAGTCATCCAGCCACGCCGCGTTGTCGCTACAAAACCGCTCGTAAGCCGCCCGGTGTTCAGCGCTGGCCTGCTGGCGGAAGGTGCGGTGCGCCTCTTGCAGCAGCCTGCCCTTATAGTCGATCACCCAGCCATAATCGACACGGTGGCGTGGGAATTGGGGCACATCCTCAATTGCCTCAGGAGGAAGATAGCCATCCTCCACCAGCAGTTCGGGGCTGATCAACATCGGATTGCCGGCAAATGCAGAAAAGCTCTGATACGGCGAGTCGCCATACCCCGTCGGCCCCAGCGGCAGCAGTTGCCACAGCGACTGACGGCTGCGTTCCAGAAAATCGACAAAGGCATAGGCATGCGGCCCAAAATCGCCAACGCCAAAGCGGCCGGGAAGGGAAGTAGGGTGTAATAGAACTCCTGAAGAACGAGGAAAGCGCATAAATTAACCCTCTCTGATTCGACACTCGACGGCAATTAATTTCCGACATTGTACCGCGGTTGGGGGGAGATGGGGAGATTGGAGATTAGAGATTGGTTGACTGGAGATTGGAGATTGGAGATTTGTGTCAATCTCCAGTCTCCAATCTCCAATCCTCGACTTTATCCAAATGGTTGACAAAAAAAAGCGGCAAGATAAGCTGATTTCACCAAGCAAGGAGAAATCGTATGCTTATCTTGCCACCCGAGATTATGACCGTATTGAC
>CAZRTM010000025.1:11584-39650 GCA_964602995.1 uncultured Ardenticatenaceae bacterium | reverse complement strand
ACCTTACCCATCACCCACATGACCCTTTACAAGCATGGCGTTGGTTATTTTGAGCGGCAGGCGGAGCTGGACGGCGAGGAGGTGACGCTGACGTTTGGCAAGGAGGATATGAATGACGTCCTCAAGAGCCTGACGGTGATTGACCGCGGGCAGGGGCAGGTTCTGGGAATTGACTATGCCACGCCGCAGAGCCGGGAGGAGCGGCTGGCGGGCAATAGTATCTGGCTGGACGATGGCCGCAGTTTGCGCGATTTGCTGGTGGGGCTGCGCGGGCGGAAGGTGCGCCTGCTGTTGGAGCAGGGGGAGTCGTATATGGGCATCCTGTTGGGGTTGGACGAACTGCCGGAGCGGCAGGCGGTGGCCGACTCGCCCGTGTCGTTGCTGCTGGATGGCGAAGATCGGGTGCAGACGGTGCGTTTGGGCCGTGTGGAAGGGGTTGAGCTATTGGATGAGCAGGCGGCGGCTGATTTGCGCTTTTTCTTGCGCACAGCGACGGACGAGGGCGACTACCGGCAGGTGCGCGTGCGGCTGACGCCCGGCACGCACGACCTGGCCGTCAGCTATGTGGCGCCGGCGCCGACGTGGCGTGTGAGCTATCGCCTGGTGGCTGATCCAGAGAGCGAAAAGGCGCTCTTGCTGGGGTGGGGCATTTTTGACAACCGGCTGGAAGAAGATCTGGAAAATATTTCGCTGGCCCTGGTCGCCGGTATGCCGATTTCCTTTATCTATGATCTGGTGACGCCGTTCACGCCGGAACGGCCGGAGGTGGAAGAAGAGGCGCGAGTGGCGGCTGCACCGGTGGAGTTTGAGCGCGCTGCGTTTGCGGCGATGCCCGAAGCTGTGCCAGCGCCGGCCGCGGCGATGATGGAAAGTGGGGGCGTCAGGGCCGCAAAGCGAGCGCGTGCGGCTCCCTCACCGGAAGCGTTGCGCGATGCCACGGCCGTTGACGTCAGTGGCGAGGCGCTGGGTGAGTTGTTCCAATACCGGGTGGCGACGCCGGTCAGCGTGGGACGGGGGCAATCGGCCATGGTGCCCATCGTTTCCGCCGACCTCGGCTACCAGAAAGAGCTGCTTTACAACGACCGCAAGCTGCACAAGCACCCCGTGGCCAGCCTGCGCCTGGTGAATGAAAGCGGGCTGACGCTGGAGCGCGGGCCGCTTACGGTCTATGAGGGCGGCGAGTATGTGGGTGAGGCGATTTTGCCCTTTACCTCGACCGGCGCTGAGTTTGTTGTGCCCTATGCGGTGGAGCTGAATGTGAAAGTCCGTGAGGAGTTCTTCTCCAGCCGCCAGATTCATTCGCTGCAGGTGCGCAAAAGCTCGCTCATCGTGGAAGAGTGGGAGATTCGAGGGCGCGAGTACCAACTGAATAACCAGGGCAGCGAGGCGTATACGGTGCTGATTGAACACCTGCGCAGCGGCCAGTATGAACTTTTTGACACGCCTGAACCCAGCGAAAAGACGGACGAGCATTGGCGCTTTGCGGTAGAGGTTCCGGCCAGGGGGGAAACGGTGCTGCGGGTGCAGGAACGCAGGCTGCTCACCCGCCACGAGTCGATACAGCGCCAGTCGTTCGAGCAACTCAACCGCTATTTACGCCAGGGTCTGATGGATCGGGCCACACACGACAGCGTGGTCGCCATATTGCGCCTCATTGAGGAGGTGGATAGCCTGAAACAGCGGATTATTGAAGTGGAGGGCGAACGGGAGAAAGTGTATCGCAGCCAGCAACAGATCCAGGACAATATGCAGGCGCTCTCTTCATCAGGGCGCGAGGGCGCGTTGCGCGCCCGCTATGTGGAGCAACTGGAGAGCAGCGAGGCGACTCTGGCGCGCCTGGCGGAAGAGGAGTCAGAGGCGCAGTCGGAGATTAAGCAACTGGAGCGTGAACTCGAGCAACGACTGGAGCGGCTGGGAACGTAAGCAGCGGCCGCCTTCTATTTCACTCAGGTGCGCAGGTAAGAGGCGCCGTTGACGTCGACGATGGCGCCAGTCAGGAAGGCCGCTTCTGGCGAGGCCAGGAAGAGGATGGTGTAAGCAACTTCTTCCGGCCGGGCCACGCGCCCCAGTGGGCTTTGGTTGCGCACCGATTCCCCTCTGTCACTGCTCAGTGTCTCGGCTGCCATCTCCGTCTCGACCCAGCCTGGAGCAACGACGGTGACATAGACGTTGTGGGGCGCCAGGTGTTGGGCGAGGGACTGGCTCATGGCGTTCAGCCCCGCTTTGCTGGCGCCGTAGGCCGGGGCGTCTGGCTCGCCGCGAAAGGCGCCGCGGGAGCTGACGTTGACGATGTGTCCGCCACCCTGTTCGATCATATGCCGGGCCACGTGGTAGGTTAAATTGGCGGGGCCGATGAGATTGACGTCCAGGGTTGCTTTCCACTGTTGTTGCCACACATCGTAGCCGGTTTGGGAGAGGGGATGCTCTTCGAAGACACCTGCATTGTTCACCAGCACATCAATGGCGCCCATTGTCGCGATGACATCCGCTGCGAGTTGCATGACGGCTTCGGGATCGCCCATATTGGCCTGGAATAGAAAGTGCGGACCATTATTGTCGAGCATCTGCAACGTTTCCTCTGCAGCCTGCCGGTTGCTATTATAGTGGATAGCGACCTGCGCCCCCTGTTGTGCAAAGGCAACGGCTGCCGCGCGCCCAATGCCCCGGGAGGCGCCGGTAATCAGAACCACCTTGTTTGTGAAGTCGAGCATGTCTGCCTCCTGTACAATTGCTATCAGCGTCAGTGTGGGGCGATTATGGGACGCTTTCGAAAAAAGGCAATGCTCGCTAAAATGGTGACACCTGATTGTGCCAGGAAGAGGGGCAACTAAGACGAAAATTCGTATAGCGAGTGGGATTTATAGTGTCGTTTGAAAGAGTGGAATTAGAAAGAGTAAGAGTGGAAATGCTGGCCTGCCGTCTGTGTCTGGAGGCAGGGTATGAGATTACGCCGCCGGCCGTTGTAAGCGGCGATGCCGGTGCTGAAGTGATGTTAATTGGGCAGGCGCCAGGGATTACCGAGGCGGAGACGGGGCGACCGATGAACGCCGGGAGCGGGCGGCGTCTGTTTGAGTGGTTGGGCGCTGCTGGCTGGGACGAGGATGAGTTTCGCGCCCGCCACTATATGACGGCTGTAACCAAATGTTACCCGGGTCGCCATACGTCAGGGAAGGGGGACAGGGTGCCCACGAAAGAAGAACAGGCTCTGTGCCGCCCTTTTCTGGAGCAGGAGATGGCGCTGATCAATCCGCGACTGATCATCCCGGTGGGTGGGCTGGCGATCAAGCTGTTCTACCCGGCCAGCACGCGGCTGAATGACGTGGTTGGGAAGGCAGCCTACTTCCCGCCCGAAACCGTGCGCGATCCGGTCAATTTCAATATCAAGCAGGCGCAGCGCTATGACCATTTCGACCCATCCCGGCCGCGCGAGGGGCGATGGGTGGTCTCTTTGCCGCACCCTTCCGGCGCCAGCCTGTGGCCCAACCGCCCGCAGAACCAGGCGCTCATCCAGCAGGCGTGCGCAATCCTGAACGAGATTCGCGAGTGCTGGCAGCTTTAGTAGAAGAAGTTCATATTATTTAGCGAAGATTAACGGTTGGGCCTGGAGTATACTGGTGTTTAGCACGTTTTGAAGAGTTTGCTATAGTACACCCTTATGAAAAGACCGACCTGGCCTGGCTTGCTCCTTTGCCTGCTGCTCGCGGCGGGACTGGCCCAAACAACCGGCAGTGCCCATGCCCAGGGTGGACAGATTCTGGATCTGGTTAATCAGGTGCGAGCCGAGCACGGTCTTCCCCCCTACCGCTACAACGCAGCCCTCAGTATTGCCGCCCAGAACCACGCCAATTGGATGGCCAATAACGTCATTTACAGCCATACGGGGGCCGGCGGCTCTTCGCCACAAGATCGAGCGGCTGCTGCTGGTTATAACGGATATGTGTCCGAGAACATCGTCGGCGGCTGGCAGATGACGCCCAACCAGGGTGTGATCTGGTGGCGCAACAGCGCCATCCATTACAGCATGATGGTTTCCAACCGTTACACAGAAGCGGGCGTTGGATTTGCTACCAACGGGCGAGAAAACATGTATGTGCTGGTTATGGGCCGCCCGGCGAACAGCCCCGCGCCGGCCGCTCCCACAGGATCGGAGCCGCAGGCCGAGCCGCTGATCATCACGCCAATTGTGCTGGCGCAACCGCGCGAAGATGGCTCGATTGTCCACGTGGTGCAGGAAGGGCAGGCGCTGTGGCAGATTGCGGCGCACTACGAAGTGAAGCTGCCGGACATTCTGCTGCTCAATAATATGAGTGAGGATGATTTCCTGCATCCGGGCGATGAGGTGATTGTGCGCCTGGCAGATAACGCCACGCCGCCCCCCACGCCGACGCCGCCTCTGACCTACGTTGTGCGCGAAGGGGACAACCCCTGGATTATCGCCTATCGCTATCAGATAGATCTACATACCTTCTTATATCTAAACAACCTGACGGAGGACGACGTTCTGCATGCTGGCAACGAGGTGCGTATCCGGCTGGCGGAGGGTGAAGCGCCGCCTCCGACGCCCACGCCGAAGCTGACACACCGCATCAGAGAGGGGGACACGCCCTGGAGCATTGCGGCCCAGTATGGGCTGGAGATCGATGAGTTGCTGGCGATGAATGGGTTGGGAGAGAATGCGGTGTTGCAGATTGGCGCGGAGCTGGCTATTCGGCCGACGCCAACCCTAGAAGCAACCTCGACGCCTGAGGTGACCGATACAGCGACTGTGCCCCCTTCTGACGAACCGGAGCTGGTGTCGTTGATGGTCAGCGAGGCGCCCTCTACCGAGACGTCGACGCCCACGGGGACGCCTGAGCCGACAACTGCGGTGGAAGTTGACGAGCCAGAGGAAGAGCAGAGCGGTGGGTTGTTGTACTTTGCCAGCCTGCTGGTGGCAGGGGCGGGGTTGCTGGTCTTTGTAGGCGTGGTAATGCGCCGCGTCTAGGATTGCTGCGCCAGGCTCTATTCCGTTTTTCGCCGAGGATTCTTCAAGCCACTCTCCAATTTATTATTCACCTCACGTTTGACGCGGGCGGCCAGCTCGTGTTCATGCTCTGCCAAAAATGTTTGTACCAGCGCCGGATCGTGTGGGATGAGGTGGCGCAAGGCCCAGGAGAGGGCTTTGACGACCATGTCGTCTGTATCGTCGACTAACATGCGGCAGATGGTCAGGGTGCGGTCGGCGTCGCCATAGCCACCGTGGGAACGCACGTTAAGGGCCACGGTGCTGACCAGCGCGGCCCGCCGCCACCAGCGGTCCGGTGATTTGGCCCAGCGCTGTATGGTGTCGATGGAGATCAGACCATCTCGCCAGGCCGGGCCGGACAGCGTGCGCGCAAAACTATCTACCACTTGCCAGCCTTCCATGCCCCGGCCTAATTGCTCCAGTTTGCGGGGGGTTAAGGTCTGATAGGCGTTTTTGTGCGCGGCAATCAGTTCGTAGGCCACCCAGTGTAGCTGGTGTTGCTCAATGAGTTGCTGGGCCAGGGCAAAGATTGTATCGGCCGGTTCGTCCTGCAGCTCCTGCGAAAAGGAGCGGCGAATAGCCCGGATATTGGGGGTGTTTGCCGTGGGTAGGCGGTTGATTTCGTCAGAAATTTGCCCGGCGATGGTGCGCGCGCGCTGTTTTTGCTGTGTGGCCATTTGTGTTTGCCTTTGTTACCAGATGCGTCGAGATTCTTCGGCATTCGCCTCAGAATGACAGTTTGCAGATTCTTCGGCGTTCGCCTCAGAATGACGGTGGTCTGAGCATTGGGTGCTTCGACTTTCAGATTAACACAAATAGGCCGCCAAGTCATTGCTTTGCGCAAATAAAAAAAGGCCCCTGGCAGTTCCGCCAGGGGCCTTTTCTTTATTGAGTTATTTGACCACTCTTACTATGAACTCGCCTGAACGGGGTGCTCGAAGGGGCCACCGGCGGAAGGAATGATAACCCTCGCCTTGCCGTTTTCTTCCTCGTCACTGAGGCGCACGGGCGTGTCGATGGTGTCGAGCAGCGCCACAGAAAGAACCTCATCCAGATGGTCCACGGTAACCAGGTTCAGATCCTCGCGGATGCGTTCTGGCAGCTCCGGAATGTCCTTGGCGTTCTCCTTCGGCAGCAAGACCGTCTTGATGCCGGCGCGGTGGGCGGCGATGGTCTTGGCCTTCAGGCCGCCAATGGCCAGCACCTTACCGCGCAGTGTCACCTCACCGGTCATGGCCACGTCACGGCGCACGGGGCGCTGTGTGAAGGCGGAGATGATGGCCGAGGCCATGGCGATACCGGCGCTTGGCCCATCTTTCGGCTGGGCGCCGGCCGGGACGTGAATGTGAATGTTGACCTGGTCGAAGACCGCCGGATCCAGCCCCAAAGCACGGGCGTGGGCACGGGCGTAGGTCAGCGCAGCCTGCGCCGATTCCTGCATCACATCGCCCAGGGAGCCTGTCAGGGTCACCTTGCCATTGCCTTCACTGAGGCCAACTTCGATGGACAGAATATCACCGCCAAATCCACTCACAGCAAGCCCGGTCGCTACGCCGATTTCGTCCTTTTCTTCAGCGACGTTGTGCGTGAACTTCTCGGGCCCCAGATATTCTTCGACATCCTCTTCGGTCACGGTGAACGGCCCTTCTTCGCCACTGGCAACCTTGACCGCGAGCTTACGCACGATGCTACCGATGTTGCGTTCCAACTGGCGCACGCCAGCTTCGCGTGTGTAGTGACGAACCAGGCGACGCAGCGCTTCTTCTTCGATGGTAACTTCCACACCGTCGATGCCGTGGCCGTCCAACTGCTTGCGCACCAGGTAGTCCCTGGCAATGGCCAGCTTCTCATCCTCGATGTAGCCGGGCATGTGGATGCTTTCCATGCGGTCCAGTAACGGCGCGGGAATGGTGCTGGTTGTGTTCGAGGTGGTGATGAAGATCACCTGGCTCAGGTCGAACGGCACTTCCAGGTAATGGTCTGTGAAGCTATGGTTCTGTTCCGGATCCAACACCTCTAGCAGCGCCGAGCTGGGATCGCCGCGCCAGTCGGAGCCGACCTTGTCGATTTCGTCCAGGACGATGACCGGGTTGCGCGTCTGTACATCACGCAGGGCGCGAATGATGCGGCCCGGGATGGCGCCGATGTAGGTACGGCGATGGCCACGAATTTCGGCTTCGTCACGGACGCCGCCCAGACTGATGCGCACCATCTCGCGGCCCATGGCTCGCGCGACGGAGGTGGCAATTGACGTCTTACCAACTCCTGGCGGGCCGTCGAGGTTGATGATCGCGCCACGCATTTTGTTGCCGGCCAGCTTGCGCACGGCGACATATTCCACAATGCGGTCCTTGACGTCGTCCAATCCGTAATGGTCCTCGTCCAGAATCTCGCGTACGTGAGCAATGTCGAGATTGTCTTCTGTTAGCTTGTTCCAGGGCAGCTCAACCAGCCACTCCAGATAGGTGCGAATGACGCCGGCTTCCGCAGAGTGGCTGCCTTGCTGCTCCAGACGGTTTAGCTCGTCCAGGGCGCGCTTTTCTACCTCTTCTGGCATGGCAGCGTCGGCAATACGCTGGCGTAGTTCATCAAGCAGCGAATCGCCGTCTTCGCCCAGCTCGCGGCGGATGGCCTTCATCTGTTCGCGCAGCATGAACTCGCGCTGCATCTTGTCGGCGCCTTCGCGCGCTTCTTCCTGAATCTTGCTGCGGACTTCTGCAATCTGTAGCTCTTTTTGCAGGAAGTCACGCACCAGGTGCAGGCGTTCTACACCGTGTGGACTGCTGAGCAACTCCAGCTCCAGGTCGAATGGAACGTTAAGCAGACCGGCCACATAGTCGGCCAGTTCACCGGCAGTTGTCTGATTGCGCAGGGTCATCATGACCTGACGGTTGACTTCACCCAGCGCCTCAGCATATTGTTCAAGATAGGCGATAACCTCGGCCATCGCCGGATCGTTATCCGTATCGCTGGCATCCTCAATATCACTGTAGGTACCAACCATATACGGCTCTAGCTCTGTCAGACGCTCAAAGTTTACCCGGTGATGCAATTCCACCAGCATCTGCACGCCAATGTGAGGCGTACGCATCACATCGCGGACGGTGCCAAGAATGCCCACAGGCAAGAGGTCTTCAGTTGTTGGCTCTTCAATCTCGGCATCAAGTTGCACGAGAATCAGGATTTCACCGTCTCCCTGTACCGCGGCCTGAGCCGCTGCTAACGAACGTGAGCGGCCGATCGAAATGGTAGTCGTCATTCCGGGGAAGACGACACCACCCCGCAGGGGGATGACAGGAAGGTATCTACGTTCAGCCATTCAGATACTCCTTCTAATGAATTAGCCGCTAATATTAGAGTTGTTTCTTTCACTAGTACGACAGTGCGGCGGGACATCGCCACTAGGGCGATGACTAGAACCTATTCTAGAAAGCAAGTGTAAGTTACACAATAGTATGGTGTAGGAAGACTGTTAGAAAGAAAACGCCGGCGCAAGGGCGTTTTTGCGCCGGCATGGGATTAAAGCCAGAAAAGCTGTAAAAGCGGCTGTTTTAGGGCAAATATGAGGTTCTACGGGCTACCCTCTACGCCCTTACACCTATACCCAGCCCTGCTCTCGTGAAAAGTTTGAAACCCAGGGGATTTCAACCGTCTCGCCCATGTAGGCCTGGTAGGCCCAGTAGAAGAAAACGAGATAGACGAGCGCCGCCAGCCCGCAGGTGACCACGGAAAGGGGAATCAGGACAATTCCAGTGACCAGGGAGATGACACTATGGTAGCGGATGAACGGGCGGCTCTGTTTTTCGGGGATGAGCAGGAGCAGGATCGAAACAACCGGCCAGAGTGGACTGATGGGAATCCAGCTCAGGGCGGCCCACAATCGATCGTCTGCCGTAATTTCGGTGTCAGCGAAACCTTTCATTTCAGTCATCGGTACTATCCTCCACGTATTATGTAACTCAGCGTTCAATGCGGCTGCATTTCTTTGCAAGTGCTTTCTATGAACGATACGCAACTTTCCCGCCGAAGTTGCATATCCTCATTATCCCTGCTTGCGCATGATTAATAGCTCCTCGCGCCCACGCCGTGGTGAAACAGAGTCGGGAGGCGTCTCCCGGTGTTCAACTTGTAGCCCCTCCTCTTGTAGCAGGCGGATTAACTGACCGCTGGAGACGGGAAAGGGTGGACCTTCCTGGCCTTCGCCAATAGGGAAGACCAGCGCTACATAGGCGCCACCAGGCTGGAGCAGGCGACCGACGACAGTGGCGTATTCCGCGCGCCGCTGCGGCTGTATGGCGCAGAAGAAAGTGTACTCCAGAACGTAGTCGAAATGGCCGTTGAGCAGGTCGGGGAGGTTAAAGATATCGGCCTGGATCACAGCCAGCGGCAGGTCAGGGCTACTGCGGTCGCGCATGGCCTGCACGGCGGCGGGCGCGAAATCGACGGCGGTTACCTGAAAGCCGTGGCGCGCAAAGAGGAAAGCGTCGTGCCCAAGCCCGGCGCCCAGGACAATCATGCGTCCCGGTGACAACTGCCCGTCACGCAAGAGGCGTTCAAACACGGGCGTGGGGCCACCCAGGTCCCAACCAGTCTGCCCCTGCCAATAGATCGTCTGCCAGAACTGGGGCGAATTGACGTCACTCATTGTCCGCAGTATACCAGATTCGAATCAGGTCACGCAGAGCTGCCATTTGCGGTATATTGTTCTCTAACTGTCTGTGGTCGTCGTTCACTCTGTGTCCCAAAGCATAATGGCCAGAGCCGGCGTCCGGCCCAGGAGGTGGTACAGCCAGCGGGTTGGAAGAAATATGCGGCGGAAATAGGCGGGCATCTCCACCGCATCTTGCTTCAGGACAAAGCCGAACTGCCTGTAATAAGGCGCCAGCTCGATGCGGCACATGAGCCACAACGGTGGGCCGGCTGCTGCTTTAGCCTGTTGCACCAGGCAGCTACCGAGGCGCCGGCCGCGCCACTGTGGCGCAACCACCAGGGATGCCAACTCGCGTGAGCCGTCACGGTGGCGCTTTATCTGAACGCACCCCACAATGTTTCCATCTGAGTCCTCGGCCACCGTGAATCGCCGCCAATCCAGGCCGAGGGGGTTCAGCCGCTCGCTGTGTACCAGGTGTCGGATTTGCCGGGCGTCCTCTGCCAGTGCTGTTCGCAACTGGAAGGTAAGCTCCTCGTCATCCACCAGCCTGGCGACGCATTTTGGAGAACATGAGGAACATGGAGCCAAAGGCGGTGAAGAAAGCCAGTGCGATCTTGGTGGGATCGACGATAGGCTCAACACGTACCCCCTGAGGGCCTATCTCAATGACGGCAACGGGCCGTGCCGAAGCGCCGCCGCCGCCACCTCCGCCACTGCCAAAGCCACTAGAGGGGGCGCCTCCTGTTTCGTCACCGGATGATTGCGGCTGTTCTTCAGAGTAGCCGCCCCCACCGCCGTAGCCGAAGCCGAGGCCGACAGAGACCTCGGAGGCGGTGATAGCTGTGTATTCACCCTGGGTGACTGGTTGGGCAAAGACGGCGTCAGGACGGGTCACGGTGAACATACGGCCCATCAACTCGTTAGCTTCTGCAAAACTGGTGACATTTTCCTTGAAAAACTCGACTGCGTTATTCATATCGTTCTTTTCCTCTCTTTTCCTCGGCAGATTTTTGCTGTCAGGATGACGTTTTTTGCTACTTCCTCATCAATAACGTTGCGATCATCCCTATCAGTGCTATGCCGTAGAGCGCTATCTGAGCAACACGTGTCACGTCGGCAATCGGGATGCGCTGCTGACCGGCGTCGCTATCTACAAGCACTGCTACCGGCCGGTTCCAGACCACGCCGCCAAACGGCAGCCGAAGGTGCAACGCTTGCGCCTGGGGCGTTACTGTATAGCCATGCGCACTGAACGGTTCGCCATCCGCTGTCTCCCATAAAAACGGCCTGTCACTACCACTCTCCATCTGTCTGCTCCTTGCTATTTTTCTCTACTCTAACACAAGTTTGGCCCGCTCTGAATCTTGGGTTACTCTTTCTATTATTCCATTTATACCTCGTGCCGCGTTAATCAATTGAAGCAAATCATCATGGCTGACATCCCCATGCGCAACAACGCCTTCTTCCTGGTGCTTCTGACTGCCGTTATCCTTAACCTGATGCTGTTGTCTCCTCGGACTGTGCGGGCGCAGACTGAATCCGAACCCGGGCTGCTGATTACCGAGGTCTATTACGACGCCGTGGGCGCCGACGATCAGGGGGAATGGGTGGAGCTGGCGAACTTTACCGCCGACACCGTCCTCCTGGAGGATTTCAAGATAGGCGATGAAGAGCAGCTAGGGGGTCAGGAAGGGATGTTGCGCTTTCCGGCCGGCGCCCAGATTGGACCTGGCGAAGTGATCGTAATTGCGCAGTCAGCGACCGGCTTTTTCAACCTGTACGGCCGCCTGCCTGACTATGAGGTGATAGATAGCAACCCCAATGTGCCTGACATGGAGCCATACGTCGTTTGGGCCAGCGGCTCTTTTGCCCTGAACAATGATGGCGACGAAGTTGTGCTTGTTGGCCCTGACAACGTCATTCTCGACGCCGTGAACTATGGTGATAGTCGCGCCTTCTTTGTGCCGTCTGTGGCTGGCGTCGTTACAGGACAAAGCATTGAGCGTTTTCCGGCGCGGTGCGATAGTGATAGCGCCGTGGAGTGGCAACCGGCGACTGTGCCCTCGCCGGGTGTGGTTGTGACTGAGGGGGAGTGTCCGGAACCGCCCGATCCAACCGCGGGGCTGGAACTGGTAGCCATTAGCGACATACAGGGGAGTGGGGTGCGCACGCCACTGATCAACCAGATCGTCTCGTTTCGTGGCATTGTCACGGGCAGCTATGAAGATCGCAACACACAGGGGATTACGTTCTATACGTTGTTCGTGCAGGCTGCTGAGGAGGAGGCTGATGGCGATCCGGCCACGTCGGACGCCGTTCCCGTTTTTCTGGGACGCACCCGTCCGCGTTTTGAGATTGGAGACGAAGTGCTGGTGACGGGGCAGGTAACAGAATTTTTCGGAATGACCGAGATTAGCGACAAGGATCTGCAAATCCAACGGCTGTCGGCAGGCAACGAACTCCCTGAACCGGCGCTGCTGCCGCTGGAAGCCACACGCGAGGAGCTGGAGGCGTTTGAAGGTATGCGCGTTTCTCTGCCAGCAGCGCGGGTCATTGGCCCCACGTTCAGCAGTTGCAGTTTTATCGTGGCTGGTGACGGTGAGGAGTGGCAGCGCCCGATTCGAGAGCGCGCTGAGGATGAGGTGCAGGGCGTGATCCCTGTTCTGCACACCAGCGACGTCGATTGCAGCGGTTTTCCCCAGGTGAAGAGCGGCGACCGTGTGCAGGGGCTTGAAGGCCCGCTCATCTACCACTTCGACGAATTCAAGATCGTCCAGCAGCGGCCGCAGGATCTGGTCATCACGGAAGCGCCAATGCCGCCAGTACCGGAGCCGCCCGTGTTGGAGGAAGGTCAGTTTAGCGTGGCGACATTTAATGTGCATGACCACTTTGACGCTATTGATGAGCCGGAGAACGACGTCGAGCCGGTTTTTGCAGCGGAAGTGGTTGCGCGTAAGCAAGCCAAGTTGAGCCTGGTAATTGGGGAGGTGCTGGGCTGCCCAACCCTGGTCGGCATCCAGGAGGTGGAGAACAAAGCGCTGCTAGAGGAGCTGGCGCAGGTTCTGGAGCCAGCGTGCGGATTCCGCTATCTGGTGGCGCACGAAGAGAGCGTTGATGTCCGTGGCATTGACCTGGGCCTGCTGGCCGACCCTAACCGCGTGCAGATTGAAAGTGTGAGGGGGCGACAGGCCTGTGGCCAGGTGGCGAGAGCGGAGGCGGATGGGAATAGCTGTCCGAATCCGGGTTCGAATTTGTTCTCGCGCCCCCCGCTCGTTGTCGAGCTGGTGATAGATGAGCAGCCCTTGACGGTAATTGTCAACCATTTCAAATCAAAGCGGGAGGGGGAGGCTGAAACGGCAGCGCGGCGTCTGGCGCAGGCCCAGTTCGTGCGCAGCCTGGTGGAAGAAAGGCTGGCGCAGAACCCTGATGCTGACGTGCTGGTGATGGGTGACTTTAATGATTACCCACTTTCGAGGCCAATGGAGATTCTGGCTGGCAGCGAAGGGCCATTGTTTAACAGCATGTTGCTCGCACCGCGCGAGGAACGGTACACCTATATTTTCTCAGGGTACTCGCAATTGCTGGACACGATTTTACTTTCCCCGTCCTTCGAAGGTCGCCTGGTCCATGCCGGCATCATGCACATTAACGCCGATTTTCCGGTGGCTATGGCTGCTGACCCTGATTCGCCCTACCACGCGTCGGATCACGATATTCCATTCCTGATCCTCAAACAGCGCGAGCCGGAGCCGGTGATAGCAGAACCTACCCTGGCCCCCACCACAACCGCAGAACCAGTCCCCACCATCGAAACGGCTCCCACTCCAGAGGCCGGGGAGCTATCATCGCTGCCCTGGCCTGGAATGGGAGCCGCTATTTTGCTGGTTGGCGCCATCGCCTTCTGGTTGGGGCGGCGGGGCCGCTAGGCTATGGCGTAGTAGCGAGGGCGCGTGCCGCTGCTGCTCAATGCCCTGGTCAGATCATCACCGTTGTTGATGAGGTAAGTATCGACGTTGCTGGCTTTCAGCAACTCGGCCAGGCCGGCGTTGGAGCGCTGTCCACCAAACGAATGGGGATTCACCAATACGGTGACAATGCGCAGGCCGCGCCGCATCTGTTGCCGCGCCGCGCCGATCCAATTCTCGCTCGTGGTCGGGGTGACAACGATGACTGTTGTACCTCGTGGTAACAGGTGCGATTGCGATTCCAGCACGTCGGCCAGGGGAATGCGTCCCTCAGCGCGGAGCACGGCCAATGTCTCGAGGATACGGTTCAACTGCCGTTCGCCGCGGTCGGGCTGCACAACCTCATGTGACTGGCCGTAGGCCAACATGCCCAGGGCGCGGTCGCTGCGCAGGAAATATTGGGCCAGGGAGGCGGCCACGGTCACGACGTACTCTTCCGTCGATTCCGGCAGCGTGAACTGCTTCTGGCGCATCTTCATCCACAGAGGAATGTTGTCGGTGGAGATTGGCTCCGGTGGCCCACTGCGGGTGACGTGCTCGAAGGATGACATGTCGGGCACGATCCAGATATCGGCCAGCGGATCCAGCTCAAACTCCTTGACGATGAGCCGGTTGCGCCGCGCTGTGCTGGGCCAGTGGATGCGGCCCAGGCTATCGCCCGGTGCATATTCGCGCACGCCGGAGGCGTTTGTGGTCACGTAATGGGTGCGCCGCCGTAGTGCGTCACCGCCGGGAAGGATACCGACAGGCAGCGCAAACTGATGGATATCGACGGTGAGGGGGTAGACGACGACATTGGTAGTGGGGTTCAGCTCGCGTTCCATGGGAAAGAAGCCGAACGGGTCGCTGGAGGCCAACAGCATGGGGCCTAACCTGTAACGGCCGCGCCGGGTGCAGATGGTGGTGACCCGCCATGAATAGCTGGCGCGCGCACCGAGGTTGTTCACTACCTGGCTGGCGTGATGGGAAGGCACTGTGGAGAAGTCGCGCACTTCCAACCACAGTTTGGGAATGGCGCTTGTATTGCGTACCATAAAGCGCTCTTCCAGGGGCCGGCCAACCTGAGTGCGGCGGGCGCGCGTAACGCGCGAAATGTATACCCAGTTGATATTGGCCCAGGCCCAGGCGAAGGAAACGATCAGTAGCAGGGCAAAGAGATAAGCAAGATTAAACAGAATGTCGCGGCCGGTGGCCAGCCCACCCAGAAGGGAGAGGAAGGCCAGTATGAGAACAACCGTACGCCGCTGTCGCATCAGGCCCTCACCTGAGCACCGGGAACTGCCACCCGCTCCAGAATCTCTTCGACGATGGTGTCTGGTTCAATGTCCTTAATGCGGGCTGCAGGACCGACGATGATACGATGGCTGAGCGCCGATTCCACCAATGCCTTGACGTCATCGGGCAAAACGTAATCACGGCCCAGAACGGCAGCGCGGGCCTGGCTGAGCCGGTAGATGGCCAGCGCCCCGCGCGAGCTGGAGCCTAGATAGACCTCGGGATGTATGCGCGTCTCGCGCACGATTTCGACGATGTAATCCTTGACCTTTTCGTCCAGATAAACCTCTTTTACGGCGCGTTGTGCTTCTAGCAGCTCTTCCACCGAAACAACCTGGGAGATTTCGTCCACGGGGTGCACGAACTGCTGGCGGTCCAGGATTTGAATCTCTTGTGCCTTATCGGGATAGCCCAGCCGGATGCGCAGCAGGAAGCGGTCGAGCTGTGCCTCGGGCAGGGGGAACGTGCCTTCGTACTCAATAGGGTTCTGGGTTGCCAGGACCATGAAGGGGCGCTCCAGATTGTGCGTCTGCCCGTCAACCGTCACCTGACGCTCCTCCATCGCTTCCAGGAGAGCAGATTGTGTCTTCGGTGTGGCGCGGTTGATTTCGTCGACCAGGACGATTTGGGCAAAGATGGGGCCGGGTCGAAACTCGAATTCACGCGTTTTCTGGGAGAAGATGCTCACGCCGGTGACATCGCTGGGCAGCATGTCTGGTGTGAACTGGATGCGCTGGAAGGTACAACCAACTGACCTGGCCAACGACTTGGCTAATACCGTCTTGCCCACGCCAGGTACATCCTCAATGAGAATATGACCCTGGCACAACAGGCCTAACACAGTTAACTGCACTGCCTGCCGCTTACCTACAATTACGCGCTCCACATTTTCAATAATGCGGTTGGCAATTTCCTGAACTTCCTGGACTTCGGTCATAGGGAGTATGCTCCTTCTTTGTAGATAAGATATTGCCGCACTGGATTTAAGCTAGAGTATAACAGTTTTGTTAAAAGGTGGTAGTTTGGTGACAAAATAGTATCACTGCCCCGGGGATAGGATAGTAAGTGATTCGGTGAGTAGTTCTGGTATAACACAAGTTGGAGCATTAATCCGTAGCCACAGGCGCTGATTCACCTGCTCCTTATTTTGCCCTGCTGGGAGCCTCTCCCAAACGTCGTTTTAGACCCGTTTTCCTCTGGTAGAGGGGTGTCAGATATGGGCATCTGTGGTATAATAGGTCGTCTGGATTATGGCAAGACATGAAGAGCAGACAACGACGTGGCCGGGTATATTGCCAACCCTTGCGGCCGGTTTTGATCTTGTAACGGCCCATCTCTGGTTGGTCGTGATCCCCATTTTGCTGGACATCTTTTACTGGATAGGACCGCGGCTGGGTTCGCGCTCTTTAATCCTGGAAATGGTACAGTTTTTCCAGGATGCTGGCGAACTATCAGAGATTAGCCGGCAGTTGGCAGAGGTGGCGGGGCAGACAAATCTGTTCACCATGCTCAGTGTTCCCTACCTCGGTGTCCCCGGTCTGATGGCCAGCTTCATTGGGCCGCCAGAGGTTCCTCTGTCGCCCACGGTCACAGAAATTGATAACGCTCTGTCGTGGCTCGGATTGTTTGCCATTCTGGTCGTCACTGGCCTGCTCATTGCGACGCTCTTTCAGGGTCTGATTGCCTGGACGGTTCGCAGCAGCACAGGGGCGGAGGTGAAGAGAAGGCCGTCCTTCTTGCGCCAGTTGCCACTCAATGTGTTGCGTGTGTTTGGGTTGGTGTTCGTTTTGCTGGCAATCATGCTGGCGATTTATTTGCCGGTGCTTTTCATGGCGACGTTCGCCGCATTGCTGAGTCCAGCCATTGCCTCGCTGGTGATGCTGGCAGGCCTGGCGATCATCATGTGGCTGCTGTTCTATTTCAGCTTCAGTATACACGGCATTCTCCTGAGCAGAGAACCCGTGTTGAGGGCACTATTTGATAGCATGCGCCTTGTGCAAAAGCATTGGCTTCCGGCGTTGCTGTTGTACATGCTGATTCTTGGCGTGCGCAATTTGCTGACCTGGTTGTGGCTGTGGGTTGACAACGGTTCGTGGCTGACGCTGGTTAGCATCGCTGGTTATGCATTTATCAATACCAGCCTTATCGCAGGCACCTATATTTTCTACCGGGACCGCTACGATTCGATTAAGAATCGCCAGTCGGGACCAGGAGTAGGACAACAGGGGCTGGTGACATAGCAAGTCAGACAGTGGTTGTGTTCTTCATGCGCAATTGAACAGACCGCTGAACAGAAAGTAATAGCGAGACGGGATACGGAGAGAGGCAAAAGTCTATGAGTAAACTAATTAAGCGAGATTCCCAGGGCGTGCAGTATGGGGCGGAAAGGATCCAGATACTGAAAGGGTTGGAGGCGGTGCGCCGCCGGCCCGGGATGTACGTGGGCGGTACCGACATTAAGGCACTGCACCACCTGGTTTATGAGATTGTTGATAACTCTGTCGATGAGGCGCTGGCCGGTCGCTGTGACCGCATTGAGGTTTTCATCCACAAAGATTCGAGCGTCACCATTCGTGACAACGGCGTTGGCATTCCGGTGGACGAGCACCCGACGGAGAAGGTGTCTGCCCTGGAACTGGTGCACACCACTTTGCATTCAGGTGGTAAGTTTGACTCCACCGTTTATAAGGTGTCTGGTGGTTTGCACGGGGTCGGCGCGGCAGCGGTAAACGCTCTGTCGGAATGGATGGTAGTGACTGTGCGCCGTGATGGGGCCGTGTGGGAGCAGCGATACGAGCGCGGTTTGCCGGTGGCGCCTGTGGAGCGCATACGCGACCTTGAAGATGGGGAAGATACAGGCACGAGTACGACCTTCCGCTATGATGACACCATTTTCACCGACGATATCGATTATCGCTTCGAAACGATGGTGAACCGCTTCCGCGAGATGGCCTTTGTGACGCAGGGTGTGTTCATCCGCCTGCGCGACGAACGGCCACAGATAGCGCGGGAGATGAACTTCTACTTTGAGGGTGGTCTGAAGTCATTCGTGCGCTACGTGAACCTGAACCGGACCACACTCAATACACCGCCGATCTATGCGCGCAAAGAAATAGATGACGTCGATGTCGAAGTTGCCATCCAGTATACAGATAGTATGGCCATGTCGGAGTATGCGTTTGCCAACACGATCAACACGCCAGATGGTGGTACGCACCTGACCGGCCTGCGCACGGCCCTGACGCGTGTTATCAACAAGTATGCACGCGATAACAACTTCCTCAAGGAAAAAGACGCCAACTTCAGCAGCGACGACGTGCGCGAAGGGGTCACGGCTGTCGTTAGCGTCAAACACCCTGACCCGCAGTTCGAAAGCCAGACGAAAGTTAAGCTGATGAACAACGAGGTGGCGGGCATCGTACAGGCTGTCACTTCTGATGCATTGGCTGTCTACATGGAAGAAAATCCTCGCGAGGCGCGCAAAATCATTGAGCGCTGTCTGACGGCGTCGCGGGCGCGTCATGCAGCCCGTAAGGCGCGTGAGCTGGTGATGCGTAAGAGCGCGCTGGAGAGCCTGACGCTGCCTGGCAAGCTGGCTGATTGTTCAGAGCGGGATCCGGCCAGATGTGAGCTTTACATCGTCGAGGGTGACTCGGCCGGTGGTTCGGCCAAGCAGGGTCGCGACCGCCACTTCCAGGCCATCTTGCCCCTGCGCGGTAAGATCCTGAACACAGAGCGCGCTCGTCTGGATCGCATCCTGGCCAACAACGAGGTTAAGGCGCTGATTTCGGCGTTGGGCGTGGGCATTGGCGAGTCGTTCGACCTGAGCAACCTGCGTTACGGCCACATCATCATCATGACCGACGCCGATGTTGACGGCAGCCACATTCGCACCCTGTTGCTGACGTTCTTCTTCCGCTACATGGCCCCGCTCGTCGAGGGGGGGCACCTTTACATTGCACAACCACCGCTCTACCGTGTTAAGGTGGGCAAGGAGCTGATTTACACCTACACAGAAGATGAAATGCGTGGTCTGATGAAGGACCTGCAGGGCAAGAAGTTTGACCTGCAGCGTTACAAGGGTCTGGGTGAAATGAATCCGGAGCAGCTATGGGAGACGACGATGGATCCCGAGCGGCGTACCCTGTTGCAGGTGACCATCGAAGATGCCATGTTGGCTGACCGCACTTTCGATATGCTCATGGGGAGCCAGGTGGCGCCGCGCCGCCGCTTCATCACGACGCACGCGAATGAGGTGCGGAATCTGGATGTTTAGCGGAGATCGGAGATTGGAGATTTGGTGTGCTTGAGATAGGTTGAGTCTCGGGTTTGGTCTTTGATTAGTAGGAGGGTGCTTCCGTTATGGGAGCACCCTCTTTTATTTTGTGGAGGTATAGTTACCAGTTATATCCCGCTTATATCCACAATTTATACCCTGATATATTGTACATTTTGCTTCTTTCGTCTACGTTTTCAGTACGTTTCCAAAACGGACATTGCTGCCTGCATTGCTCGAACTCATCCATCTTCTAAATGAGTGATTCACCGGCTACTGTTGGTGAATGGCATAAGGAGGTTACTATGAGCGAGTTCGAAGTGAGCATGGGCGCGAGCGTATACGGGCAGGGAGAGAAATGTGGCCGTGTCGCCAGGCTGGTTGTGGACCCTGAAGCGCGACAACTGACCCACATTATTGTCGAAGATGGGCTGCTGAAGAAGAATGCCCATATTGTTCCCTTTGATGCCATCGAGACAGCCGCGCGTGATCGTGTTGACCTGGGGATGGGGCGCGATGAAGTAAACAATTGCAGCCAGTATCGCCAGGTGAACGTAGCGCATACCGTACAGACCGGGCAAGGGGCTATGCCCCTCGGCTCGGACAGCTTTAGCGCAGGGGGCGCCGTGCCGACCGGCACAACGCAGGTGCGCGAAAAAGTACATGAGGGTATATCGCCCCGGTTACGGGTTTTGGAGCGTAACACGCCGGTTGTATCCGTCGATGGCACCATCGGTCCGCTGGAGCATCTGCTAGTTTCATCCAGCAGTGGCGAGATTACCCACCTGGTGGCCCGGCACGGAGCGCTACGGCTCAGCCATCCACTTATTCCCGCTGAGCGCATCCAGAGCTTTGACGACGAGCGTATCTTTGTTAATTTACTCAACGAGGACCTGAATTCGTTGCCTGACTACAGTGAGATGCCCGAGATGAAGCAGGAAAGGATCAGCGAGCCTGAGCACGACGTGGAACCTGTTGTGGTGGAGCGAGCGCCGGAACGGGAAGAGACCGCGACTTCGCTATCGCGACGCATTGAAATGGTGCTGGCGCGTGATCCGCGCATGAAAGACTCCGTTATCGAAGTGATCGATGAGGGTGGGCTGATTACACTGGCCGGCGAGGTGACCTCAGGGAAAACACGGGCCGCGGCGGCTGAACTGGTCAGTAAGCAGCCAGGTGTCGTCTCGGTGATGAATAATCTGCGTGTTCGCTGATCAGCGGATTTCGTAGTCGAAAAAAGCAGTTAGACAGATAGCGAGCAGGGCTGCCTCTTAAAGGTGGTCCTGCTCGTTTGCTTTGGGGAGTGTGTGGGAATTCCCGTAGAAGTGACAACAAAAAAGGGTCGCCCAGGAGGGTAGGCGACCCTTTTTGTGTCACATTGCCTATCGCATCAGGAGGGTAACACGATAGGTAGCAGATAATGTCTGCGTAAGGAAAGCGAGGTAATGACATTATCCTTCGTTCGGTAGCGGTTCCAGTCGCGTTTCTCTCGTGCCAGTTAAGGGGGAGGGGAGATGCTTTCCTCACGCCACGCTATCCGAACGCACGCGTAGTATAGTGAACAGTAGGCCTGGGAGCAAGGGTCTCTAACCCACGACTCACCTTCATTTTGTTGTGTTCTGAGCAGGAGAAATACACAAAAAAGCCGTCTGCCCCATCAGACGGCTTCTTCGTTGCGAGCATGAGAGTGGAGGATGGAGGATGAAAATCTTCTGCTCGCCAATCAGGAGTTACATCTTTCATCTTAATCATCTGTGGGTCGGAATCAATGGGAGTAATGTCCTGCCTTTTCTTTGCTACCTAAACGAGTAAAGGATGGCAACCAAAACTGGAGATATGAAAACCGCCTGTTACCGGATAGCTTGCCGGTAACAGGCGGTCATTGGCTTTAGAGTTCAACAGCCGCGATGGCCGCGTCACTCATCCCTCGAGGTGTCTTAAATGGCTCCAGTAAGTATCAGGACTAGTAAGATGATGAGCAACAGTCCCACGATACCTCCTGGCCCGTAGCCCCATCGACGGCTGTGAGGCCAGACGGGAACGGCAGCCAGAAGTAGCAGTACCAGTAGAACTAATAGAATTGTCGATAACATAGAAACCTCCTATTCCTTGTGAATGATGTTCAATGATCGGGTCAAAGATGTGTTTACTGCTTTGATGTGGTTAGAAGCGTTCGTGACGTTCAACCGAGATTCGGCGCGAACGGGCCGGTGTGGCCGTAAGCCAGATGACGCGTACGATGACCCAGGCAATGGCAGCATAAACGATCATTGCTACCAGAGAGCTTAGCTCCAGCACCATGCCATTGGCCTGTGGCGTTATGGTGAGGCCGGCAAAGGGCCATAGAAACAGATCGGTGAGACCATAAACGAGGTTTACGAATGGCGTTGCCGGGTTGGCAGCCATGAGCTTGAGCAAGATGCGCAGGGCGATGGCAAACTCAAGTATGCCTGTCAACAACCAGATTAAACCGGTCACTCGAGACAGCATCGTGCGCCGTTCCTCGCCGAGGTTCTGGATTATGTGTTCACGATGCTCGCTGTCAGCGTCGCGCACCACACGCACTTCCTCGCGTTGGTCAACGCCCACAGGACCGTTCTCCTGTACAACTTCTTCGTGTATTTCTTGTTGTGGCTCCCGCAGGTACTCATTCATTTTGAAACCTCCGAGACAGCTATTGTCTTTGTACACTCTGGATCATAGCTGCCTCGGTGCCCACTCTGTATGGGGTGAAACCCGTAAAGAACGGTGGCTGAGACCTACCTTTTGTTATAATCTTCCCCGACCTATGAATATTGGAACTGGTAGACGGCTTGTTCGCGCAGTTACGGACGTTCTGTTCACTCTCTTTGTGATCCTGAGTCTATCCACGCCGTCCTGGCGCTATGGACCATTCTCCTGGTGGCCCGTCTGGACCTTTGAAGAGCTGGCAGGAGGACCGGTGGAATTAGGGCTGTTCAACTTCCTGCCTCTGTTCATAGTGGCCGGGTGGCTCCTGGCGCGACAGTGGCGGGAGGAGATTGAATGGGGGCGCTGGCAGGTAACTTTGCCGCTGCTGGCGCTGACCTTGTGGTCTCTGGTGCGCATGGATTGGGAGACAGCGCGCTTGATTTTCATCTATGTCGGCGCCTATCTTTTGGCCTGGATGGTGTACCTTTATGTCCTGGACCGCAAGCCGCCGCTGGCCCCTGCTCTGGTGGGGGTTATTGTTATTCAGGCGGTGGTCGCTATTGGGCAATTTTACACACAGCGGGATCTGGGACTGATTGCGATGGGGGAGCTGCCGTTAAATCCCGCTTTTGAGGGCGTGACTGTGCTGTACGCCCGAGACCAGCCCTGGTTGCGCGCTTATGGCCTGACGGCCCATCCTAACCTGTTAGGGGCCATTCTGGCGGCGCTGCTGGTTCTTTTGCTGCCGGCGTGGCGGCCGGCCCGCAGCGGGCAGAAAGCCATATTGCTGGTAGCGATTTTGTTGGGATTGGCCGGCCTCTTCTTCAGTTTCTCGCGCTCGGCGTGGCTGGCAGGAGCGGTGGGCGGCTTTGTCTGGGTGGCAATGCAATGGCGTGGAAGGGTGAGGCGTCCCACAGCACGCCAGCTCGTCGCGCTGCTGGTGCCGGTGGTGCTGATCGTGCTCTTTCTCTTTGTGTATGGCGATCTCGTGCTCAGCCGCTTTATCGCCCTGGACAGCCCGGTGGAGGCGCGCTCCATTGCACAACGCCTCTCCGATGCCCGCCTGGCGCTGGATGTGTTTGCCCGCGATCCGTGGCTGGGTGCGGGTCTGGGCCACTATGTAGATGCGGCATCGGTGACCGACAGTGAAGCAGCCCGTGTGCACAACGTTCTGCTATTGGCAGCAGCAGAGCTGGGTATACCGGGGTTCCTCATTGTCCTGGCCCTCTTTATTGGCCCTTTCATTGGCCTGGGCAAGACACGCCAGTTGACAGGAGTAGAATACCGCCGCCTCTGGGCCATACGCCTGTCCCCCTGGCTGGTCATGCTGATTGTGAACCAATTTGATACAACATTATGGATAACGGCCAACTGGCAGACTGGAATTATGTTCGGCCTTATTGCGGCGCGGGCCGCTCTGCAGGCTGATGCAATGAATGAAATGGAGGAAATGTGAATGCGTCCTGAGTATTGGTGGCAAACAGGAGTTGTTTATCAGATTTACCCCCGTTCTTATCAGGATAGTAATGATGATGGGATCGGCGATCTGCAAGGAATTATTGACCGTTTAGATTACGTCAAATCGTTAGGTGTAGATGCCATCTGGCTATCGCCTATCTTTAGGTCGCCGATGGTTGACTTTGGTTATGATGTAGCTGATTATCGAGATATTGATCCGATATTTGGCACGATGGAGGAGTTTGACCGGCTGCTAGAGGAGGTTCATAAGCGCGGCCTGAAATTGCTGCTCGATTTTGTTCCGAACCATAGCTCGGACCAGCATCCGTGGTTTCTGGAAAGCCGCAGCAGTCGTGATAACCCGCGACGTGATTGGTATATCTGGGCAGATCCGGCTGAAGATGGCGGGCCGCCCAACAACTGGCTCAGCTTCTTTGGCGGCTCGGCGTGGACCCTGGATGAGAAGACGGGCCAATACTATCTGCATCTCTTCGCGCCCGAGCAACCTGATCTGAACTGGCGCAACCCGGATGTGGAAGCGGCCATGTTGGACAACCTGCGCTTCTGGCTGGATAAGGGGGTCGATGGCTTCCGCATTGACGTCATCTGGACGCTGATGAAAGATCCACAACTGAGGGACGAGCCGCCCAATCCGGAGTGGGATGGTGGAGACCCGTTTGGCCAACATTTGCACACGCGCACGCAAAATTTACCAGAGGTGCACGACGTGATATGCAAAATGCGCGGGCTCCTCGACCGCTATGACGAGCGGGTGATGGTCGGCGAAATCTACCTGCCGCTGTCGGAGCTGATGACCTATTATGGAACGGACCAGCCGGAATGCCATTTGCCGTTCAACTTCCATTTGCTGCTGGCAGAGTGGGATGCGAAAAGTGTGGCCCGGCTTATTGATGATTATGAGGCCGCGCTACCTGAGGGGGCATGGCCGAACTGGGTTCTGGGCAATCATGACCAGCCGCGAGTTGCCACACGCCTGGGCCAGCGGCAGGCGCGCGTCGCCCAAATGCTCCTGCTCACCTTGCGCGGCACACCGACCATCTATTATGGTGATGAGATCGGGATGGAGGATGGCCACATTCCCCCGGAGCGTATTCAGGATCCGCCGGCATTGAACCAACCGGACATCGAAGCTATCTACGTTCGTGATCGCGCTCGCACACCAATGCAGTGGGATGCCTCCGCTCACGCCGGTTTCTGCGAGCCAGAAGTCGAGCCCTGGCTGCCGGTGGCCGCGGGTTATGAACAACGCAACGTCGCCCGGCAGGAAGAGGACCGCGCCTCGATGCTGGCCCTTTTCCGGCGGCTGACCGAGCTGCGTCGGGCCGAACCGGCCCTTTATGGCGGCCGGTACCGGGCTGCTGACTCAGGCAATGCAGGGGTTGTGGCCTACGTTCGGGAACCACACAGCGCAAGTGAAGGGAGTGCTTTTCTGGCCGTCCTCAACTTTGAGGCGCAAGAGCAAACGGTAGATCTGACTGCTATCGCTCCTGAAGCAGAGATTGTGTGCACAACTGATATGGAGACCACAGGCAGCGTGAAGCTGGGCGACCTGCGCCTTGCTCCAGATCAGGGTCTGTTGCTGCGGTTGCCAGGGAAGGAATAGCCGGCGCGAGAAGGGTCAGTTGTTCTCAATACGCATCGTGACGGTGTAGGGGCCGTAGCGCAGCGCGTAGAGCAAGAGGCGTGCTGTCTGGTCGTCGAGGCCGCGCACAACAAATTCGTTCCCCAATATTTCGTTGGTCACCGGCGTGGAAAGTATGGGCGTGCCATCGAGGAGAATGGCCATGTAATTTTGGGGGTTTTCCTCCATGTACTGGCTCAACTTCTCAGCCCCTTCATCGTCGAGGGTTAGGGTGAGCACCGGCCGGTCGCTGGGGCTGCGGCTGAGGCGCGCAGCCCCAATCTCGATGCCTGACCAGTGTTTGGTGCGCATCAGGGCTGTGGTGGTGATGATGGGCGTGATGATGATAGGGGCTATATCTTCATCTTCGTCGTCGGGGAGTGGGTCCGGGGTTTCGCCCTCAATCGGTAAACGAGAAGTACCGGTGTCGACGATACTTACCTGGCCGGTTGCCGTCATCAGTTGCAGATTGGTCACCGTCTGGATTTTCTGAGGCATGGCGATGACCATCTGAGTTCCTTCGCTCTCTACTTGCACTGCACCCGGTGGGGTGTTGTCTCGCAGCCGCCAGAGCAAGGCAAAGCGACTGTCGTGTAATGCGTCAGGTTCAACGTTGGGCGGGATCGTTGCCTGCAGGGTGATATCTGAACTTATCGCATCGTCAATCAGGGGTGGTGGGCCTGGATTTAGAAGAGCAATGAGGAAGGCGCCAGCCCAGAGGGCGGTTCCCAGCAGGGAAATCATCATTGCTGCGAAGGGACTTGTGCCGCCGCCGGTGGGCCGTATCTGTCCGACGGCCAGGGCGTATAAGATTGCGGGAATAGCTCCCGTGAGCAGCGGAACGATGGCAATCAGCGTCAGAGCGCGCGCCTCGGCCAGTGCTTCGGGCTGCACAAGATAGGCTTGAGGCGGCAGCGAAAACGGCTGCCCAGAAAAGAGAAGGTTCCCCGGCAGGTAGAGGGAGAGCGCCGAACCGGCCAGAACCAGGGTGGTCCACAACAGGCGCCTGCGTCGCGCACGGCTGGCCTGCCACCACGTCAGTAGCGCCGGCAGCAGCAACGCCACACCGGTGAGTACCATCCTCAGTGGCTGCCATACCATTCTTGAGAAATATTCTGAATACCAGGCGCCCAAGAAGAGGATGGCCGGCAACCCAAAAAAGAGTATGAGGATAGCCGCCGGTCCACCATCCCAACGCCGTCTTCCGCTATTCATTGCTTTTCCTGCTGCTCGATGGCTTTGTTTGACTACGAATGTTGGTAGTCGCCGTGGACTGTAACAGCGCCTATTTTAGCGACTGTCAGATAGATATGCGAGAGTTTGCTACCTTTTCAAGTAAGGGAGTGCAGTTCCTTAGTACTATCTGCCTACGGCTGCTGCGGTTCAGCCACCGCGCGGTGGAAATGGGCGGTCATACAACAGTTCAAAAAGGGGCATCACTATATTGCAGCCTATTTTTGCAGCAGTATACTGTTTTGGGGCAAAGTGGTGATGAGTATGCTGAAACGCACATAGCAGTGAACAAGATCGATGACATCCGTGAACGATTGTCATCGTAACCTTTCAGGAGGAATAAATGAAGTATCGACGTCTGGGCAACGCGGGAATGAAGGTTAGCTGCGTGGCTCTTGGTGGTTGGATTAACTATGGTGAGGGGAAGGTGGCGGAAGAGGCGGCGCGGCAGAGTGTCATTCGTGCCTATGAAGAGGGCATTAACTTCTTCGACCTTGCCGACGTGTATGGCAACGGCGGAGCCGAACGGCAGATGGGCGCCCTGCTGGCCCAATTTCCTCGGCACACGCTGGTGATTTCTACCAAGGTGTTCTGGCCGATGAGCGATGATATCAATGACCGCGGACTATCGCGTAAGCATATCATGGAAAGTATAGACAGGAGCCTGCAGCGGTTGAGGACTGACTACGTCGATATTTACTTTTGCCACCGTCCTGATCCAGAGACACCTATTTTGGAGACGGCGCGAGCGATGGATGATCTTATCCACCAGGGGAAGGTACTCTATTGGGGAACATCGGAATGGGAAGCGGAACAGATCAAAGAAGCGTATGACCTTTGTGAGAAATACCATCTGTACCCGCCTCAGGTCGAACAGCCGCAATACTCCATGCTGTGGCGCGAGAGAGTTGAGGAACAGTTGTTGCCCGTCACTGAGCCGCGGGGCATCGGCCTGGTTGTGTTCTCGCCGTTGGCGATGGGCCTGCTGACCGGGAAATATGATGAGGGAATCCCCGAAGATAGCCGCTTCAATCGCGAGCCATGGGCACGCGACCGTTATATGACAGAGCAAAGCGCAGAGCGTGTGCGGCAACTACGGCCAATTGCCGAGCAGCTAGGGATCAGCCGGGCGCAACTGGCGTTGGCCTGGGTGCTGCGCCATGAGGGGGTAAGCAGTGCGATTATCGGGGCTACCCGCCCTTCGCAGGTGGAAGACAATGCCGCAGCGGCCGAGGTAGAGCTGGATGACGAGGTCGTCGCTGCTATTGATGAGATCTTAACCGGAGATACAGGCCGGGCTGAGTGACCCTGGCCCGGCCTGCTCATGCTTATCGCCGAGGTTCGCCTGTCAGGCGCCGGGACGAAATTGGTAGCCTAGCGTGATTTGCGCTTGCCTCGTGCGTAATCAGGGTGTGTTTCTTCCACGTCTTCTTCCGTCAATTCACCGGCGCGTTTGCCACGTGCGAAGTCAGGCTCTACGTCTTCAGACCGCTCCTGACGCTTGCCTCGCGCGAAGTCAGGATGTGTTTCTTCCACATCTTCTTCAGTTAATTCACCGGCGCGTTTGCCACGTGCAAAGTCAGGCTGCTTTTCATCAGCATGGCGCTCTTCTTCAAGCCGTTCAGATTTTTTCTTGCTCATTGTGACCTCCATTTGCCAGGGACTACTGCCGCGCGGCGTAGGAGTATCTTGTCTTGAGCGGTGGGCGCCACATGCGCTGCGGCATAAGGTTCCATATGGTTTATACAGTCTCTACCACCATTATACAGCGTCGGCCAGGCCTGCTGTCTGTGTACTAAACGGGCGCTTATCTGAATGCATAGTCACCTGTGCGCGAAATGCACAGCCACCTGTGCACAGAATGCACAGCCACCTGTGCACAGAATGCACA
>CAZRTM010000025.1:4067-11484 GCA_964602995.1 uncultured Ardenticatenaceae bacterium | reverse complement strand
AATGCACAGCCACCTGTGCACAGAATGCACAGCCACCTGTGCACAGAATGCACACACCTTCCCCTTGAGTTAAAATCTCCTAACTGACAATAAGGGAGACAATGAAGATGGAAAATGAATTTAGGGCGCTTGGTAAGCCCATGAATGTGCCCAGCAAAGAGCTGGATACCTTTCCGCGACCAGAATATGTGACTGTTGTGCGCTTTACCAGCGATGAGCTGACAAGCTTTTGCCCCGTGACAGAGCAGCCGGATTTCAATAAAGTTGAAATCGAGTACCATCCTGACCAGCTTTGTGTGGAGAGTAAGAGCCTCAAGCTCTATCTATGGACCTTCCGCGACGAGCGTATTTTTGGTGAGGGGTTGGCCAGCACCATTGCCAGCGACCTCGTCGAGGCGCTTGATCCACACTACTGTAAAGTGACGCTGATCCAGAATGTTCGCGGGGGTCTGCAATTGACGGCTGTCGCCGAAATCGCGCGCAACGACTGACCGCGGCAGTACTAACCGCGGCGGTGCTAACCGCTTGCCCAAAAAGAAAAGAAGCTGCACGATTCGCTCGTGCAGCTTCTTTTTCATCAGTCAGGGGAGTGTGCTATGGTCCACCTTTGTTGGGAGGCCCTCCCTTGCCTCCGGCCCATGGTGGCGGACCAGTATGGTCTGGTGGTCCGGCGTGGTCAGGCGGGCCAGCGTGGTCTGGTGGTCCGGCGTGGTCCGGTGGTCCAGCATGGTCGGGCGGGCCGCCACCGGGGTGCAGATCAAGTTCTTTCCGGATCTGACCCCAGCCCATGCCAGAGGCTCGCATTGCGAAAACTTCCTCAACCGTCAGGTCTGTTTGAGCGCTTATGTTGTAGGCGTGTTCGATTTCGCCGAAGCCGTAGCCGGCACAGAACCAGCCCATAATTTCTTCATATGTTACGTCGTAGCGAGCGGCCAGCGTCGTCGCGCGTGGATGCGGATCGGCGCCGGTGCAATCCGTGATTGCTGTGCTGGTGACGGTAGGCGTGGCAGTGATTGTCGGTGTGGGCGTAATTGTAGCTGTCGCAGTCGCTGTTGGCGTCACCGTTGGCGTGGCTGTAGGTGTCTCAGTCGGCGTAATGGTCGTTGTCGCCGTCATAGTCGCCGTTGGCGTTGGGGTGCTATCGTCGTTACAGTTGACAACACCGGTGACCGTGAGACGCGTCTGGTGATGGTCAGGCCAGTTGTTTTCATTGCCGATGAACACGCGCACCTTGACCTCGGTGTCAGAGGGCAGCTCCTCCCAACCATCGGCCAGGGCAACGGCCACTGAGAAGTTGACCGCTTCACCGGCTTCAATGGTGTCCCAGCCGGATGGCGCCAGCGCCACATTCTGGATGTACTCTGCACCGCTTACGATGGCGTAGCCCAGCTCCACAGCGGCGGCCACATCCTTATCTTCAGAGCCGGTGTTGACCAGCGTACCATCGAAGCTAAAGGCAGCCTCACAGGCGGCAGCGACCAGCTCGTCTGGTTCAAACGAGAGACTGGGGCGGGGCGCCTTGGTAGGTTGCGCCGGAGGCGCATTGCCAGCAGCAATGGTCGTTTCGCCAGTCTGCAACACCACCGCTTCACCGGCGGCCGAGACTGTAACCTGCCCTTCATCGACAGCAAAGCGGGACTGGCCATCTTCGCTGACGTCGACGCTGAACGTCGTGCCCTGCACGGTAGCTTCGCCGCCAGGTGTATTGACCACATAGGCGGCATCGTTACCCTGCAAGGGAACAACATCGTGGGCTGTCTTGCCACGATTCTGCTCTATCTCCACGTGGAGCGTCTTATCAGCCCCTTGCAGCTTGACAATGGTCACTTCCGTATTCGGCGCCAGGTATAGCTCGCTGCCTTCAAAGAATTGCAGGGTAGCAAAGCTGTTTGCTCCTGTCCGAACGCGTTGCCCGGCAAGCACCTGGTTGCTGGCCCGGAGGGCGCTCCACGGTGTATCTTGAGTCTTTGCCACTTCCACTGTACCTGCCACGTCTGTGAGGGTGGCAGCGTGAGCGGGGTCGGTGGCGAAAGTGCGTAGGGACGTGAACCAGATAGCCAGAATGATCAGGACAACAGCTATCAGCCCGCCGGTCGCCTGTAGGCGAGGTAGAGGTGGCATTTCCAGCCGTAGCAGTGCCAGCCGTGGCAGTTCCAGACGCCGTGCGGATGACCGCAGGACAGCGAGCCGCTGTTGCATCTGCGACCACCACGGCGTTGCTGATGGTGAGTTAGAAGCCGCTGCCTCAATTGCGGCCATCACTTTCTGATGATGGGCCTGTGCGCGACTGACTTCAACCGGTGGATCCGGCGCTTCGCGTAACATGTTGGCGACTGCCAGAAGTGGTTCAAGCGTTCGATCCTCTTCCGGCATTTCCTCCCGCAGTTGAGTGAGGGAATGGCCGTCATCTAATTTCTGCAGGTATCGTTGAAGGAGTTCTTCAGAATTGTTCATTGGCCACTTTCCGTTTTGATAAGATTCGACTTAGCGCATCCAATCCTCGCGCCTGTAGCGATTTCACGGCACTCTCGCTCTTGCCCAATGTGCGGGCCACTTCGGCGATTGGCATTTCGGCAATGAAACGGAGCACAACCACCTCGCGTTGCGCATCGGTCAACCGTTCCAGGGCATAGGAAAGGTGATCGCTGGTTACACTTTGGGCAGCCAGGGCTTCCGGTCTGTGCCCGTTTGAAGGCATGCGGGGATCCAACTCAAGATGATTGCGGTTCTTCTGCCGCCGAAAGTAATCGACGGCCAGATTGCGCGCTATCTGAAAGATCCATGCCTGCAGGGGCACTTCTTGCGTCTGGTAACCGGGCAACTTTTCAATGACTCGCAGAAAGACCTCAGTCGTCAAATCCTCGGCGACGTGGAGATTTCCCGTGCGATAGTAAAGAAATCGTTGCACTTTGCCCTTGTAACACTCATAGATTGTCGTCAGGGCAACCTGGTCACCCGTTTTTGCACGAGCAATGATGCTGTTATTAATGAGTTTTGACATAAGTTGTTTGTTGCTCTGAATTCAGCGCGTTCCAATGTACATAACGCATGAGGGGCCAAAAAAGTCGCGTTGGGTCGGTTTCTCACAGGCGGTTGCTGTTTTGTCCTGTTATTTGTTTGAACGGCCTGTTCTGGCTTTTGTTACGGCACAGGGCTGAATAGTGCTAATTGGCTATCTTTTTCATAGCACTCAATGAGAATCTAACAAAAAGGTGGTAAGTAGAAGTTATGGATAATGTCAAACTACTTCTTCTAGACCTCGATGGAACGCTGGCAATCAAATGGAAGCCAGAGCTATTGCCGGGCCGCCTTGAAGAGCTGAAACGGCTGGATATTCCCGTGGCCATTGTCACGAATCAGGGTGGAGTACATGCACGTTATCATTGGGAAGCGCAGGGGGAGATGGAGCGCGCCGAAAAATACCCGACGGTTGAGCAGCTCCTGGAACGGCTTGAGGAAGTATCGCAACAGGCGCCACAGATACAACGGGTATATATTGCATTTTATGTAGGGCACGACAGTTACCAACTGCCTGACGACCGCCGTGACGTGGTGCACACGTTAAGCACGGGGGTTGTCGTGCGCGGCGCGTGGGACCCTGCCTGGCGCAAACCGGCGGGTGGGATGATTCGCCAGGCCTGTTGTGACCTGGATGTAGATCCCAGCCATGTTGTAATGGCCGGCGATAATGAGGTGGACCAGCAGGCGGCGCACAATGCAGGGAACGTGCGCTTCGTGCCCGTTGACGACAGCCCCTGGGAAGAAGGCACCTTCGCGCCCTGAGGCGTCCCGTTGGCGCCGCCTGCGGTTAAGGTTAAGAGGACTATTCAAGGACGGGCACAAAGTCGAATTGGTTGACGTCTACCAGTCCTTTGTCTGAAATTCTAAGATCGGGAATGACGACTAATGCCAGCAGACTGAGCTGCATGTTGGCGTTGTTCAGGTGGCAGCCGCAGGCGCGGAACGCTTCAAGAACGCCAGAAGCTTTCTCCGCGACCACTTCGGCGCGCTCATCAGATATCAGTCCGCCGATGGGTAGCTCGACGAGGGCTATCACTTCTCCATCGCGAACGACTACCTGACCGCCGTTGACCTTGCCCAACACGTTTGCTGCTTTGGCCATATCCTCGTCACTGGTGCCGACGACGATCATGTGGTGGCTGTCATGAGCCACTGTGGTGGCGACGGCACAGGGGACGTTGAAGCCGAAGCCCTGAACCAGGGCTACCTGTACGCCACCGTCTCCCTTATGGCGCTCCACCAACGCAATCTTGGCAATGTCGCGCTCGATGTCGGCGACGACCTCGCCATTTTGTGGTGTGACTTCCAACCGCAGGTGTCGTGTGGGCGCCTGATTCTCGACGACGCCAATGACGTTGGCCGTCGTGCTGCCACTGCGTGTTGTTGCCAGACGGAAATCGGCAGCGGTCAGCTTGCGGCCAAGGTGTACGGAGTTCGTTACCCAATCGGGATAAGCAGCGGGGGGCAGCTCCTCGAGCAGCCGGCCATTTTCGGCCAGAATACGGCCGCGGGCGATGACCACCTCGGCCTCAAACTCAGGAAGAGAGGAGGTCAGAACGATGTCGCCAAAACGGCCAGGGGCGATCATGCCTATGTCACGCGCGAGGCCAAAATGTTCTGCGGTATTCAGGGTCATCATCTGGACGGCAGTGACAGGAGCAACGCCCTGGGCGATGGTGTGGCGCAGAACGCGATCCATATGGCCATCGTTGACCAGTGTGCCAGAGTGTGAATCGTCGGTGCAGAGGATGAAGCGCCGAGGGTCGAGGCCCATTTCGGTGACAGCGCGAATCTGTTCGGCGACATCGTACCAGGCTGAACCCAGACGCAACATGGCCTTCATGCCCTGTCGCACGCGGGCAATGGCGTCCTCCATGCGCGTCCCTTCGTGGTCATCTTCGGCCCCGCCAGCCACATAGGCGTGAAAGGGAAGGCCGAGGTCCAGCGAGGCATAGTGCCCGCCAATTACCTTGCCGGCCAGCCTCGCTTCGGCCATTTCGGCGTGCATTTTCTGATCACTGTTGAACACGCCGGGGAAGTTCATCATTTCGCCCAGGCCGATGATGTTGTCCCAGGTCATTGCTTCCGCGACCTCTTCCGGCCCAATTGTGGCGCCCGGCGTCTCCAGGCCGGGGGCCGACGGAACGCACGAAGGCATCTGCACCCAGACGTGAATCGGCTGCTGGGCCGCTTCTTCTGCCATCAGCCGCACGCCTTTCAGGCCAAAAACGTTGGCAATCTCATGGGGATCGATGAACATGCCAGTCGTACCACGCGGGGCAACCGCACGGACGAATTCTGTCACGGTGATCATCCCCGATTCGACGTGCATGTGGCCATCCAGCAAGCCGGGAACCATGTAGCGACCGTTTGCTTCGATGACCAGGGTATCCTCGCCAATGGTGTGTGAGGCGTCGGGACCGACAAAGGCAATGCGCTCACCCTTGATAGCGATGTCATGGTTGGGCAGAATCTCACCGCTCTGAACGGAAACCCAACGGCCGTCGCGGATGACCAGGTCGGCAGGGCTGCGTCCCATGGCCACATCCACGAGGGCAAGTGATGTGCGTGTATGGTTGGAAGCTGAATACTGCATTGCTACCTCCGGGGAAAATTAATTTGTAGCGACAAGAGAAACGAAACGCCCCGACGCAAAACGTCAGGGCGTTGTGAATTATCTCAGTTGCAGTGAGCGGCTAACGGCAGGCATCACGAATTACCGGCGACGACCACCACCACTACCGCTACGGCGTCCACCACTTCTACCATTGATGGCGCTATCGTTAGCGCGCGCCTCTTCCAGCGTCCAGCCTTCAAGGACGGCCTGGCGTGAGAGGCGGATCTTGTCGTTGTGCTTGTCCACGTCGGTGACCATCACCAGAAGCTCGTCACCTAGCTTGATGGCATCTTCGACCCTCTCTACGCGTTCCGTAGAAAGCTGCGAGATATGTACCAGGCCATCTGTGCCCGGGATAAGCTCGACAAAGGCGCCGAAATCGACGATGCGTACGACCTTGCCCAGGTAGATTTCGCCCAATTCAGGTCCCCTGGCAATGGCGCGGATGCGCTCCAGCGCGGAGTCGGTCTTTTCACCGTCAACACCGGCGACGAAGACGGTGCCGTCTTCCTGGATGTCGATGGAAACTTCGTACTCTTCTTCCAGGCTGCGGATGGTGCTGCCACCCTTGCCAATGACGGCGCCAATCTGGTCAGGGTCGATCTGGACCGATTCCATGCGCGGCGCCCACTTGCTGAGGCCTTCGCGGGGCTTAGACTGTGTCTGGTCCATGCTGTCCAGAATCTCAAGGCGGCCTTCTCGCGCCTGGTAGAGAGCCTGAGCCATCACGTCGCGCGAAATGCCGCTAATCTTGATGTCCATCTGCAGCGCAGTGACCCCTTCACGGGTACCGGCAACCTTGAAGTCCATGTCGCCAAAGTGGTCTTCCATGCCCTGGATGTCCGAAAGCACCGCAAATTGGTCGCCTTCCTTGACCAGACCCATAGCCACACCGGCGACAGAGCGCTTGATGGGCACACCAGCATCCATCAGCGCCAGGCTGGTGGCGCATACGCTCGCCTGGCTGGTGCTACCGTTGGAGGAGAGTACTTCGGACACCACGCGAATAGTGTAGGGGAATTCATCCTCTGGCGGAATCATGGGCTTGACGGCCGTTTCGGCCAGCTTGCCGTGCCCAATCTCGCGCCGCTTTGGCCCACGCAGGAACCAGGTCTCGCCGGTGGAGTAGGGCGGGAAATTGTAATGGTGCATAAAGCGCCGCGTCTCTTCGGGGTAAAGGTTGTCCAGCTTCTGTGCTTCGCGGGGGGTACCCAACGTTGCAATGGACAGCACCTGTGTGCGCCCACGGCGGAAAAGGCCGGACCCATGGGCGCGGGGGCTGATGCCCACTTCAGAAGAAAGCTCACGGATGTCCTTATAGCCGCGACCGTCGGGGCGCACGCCCTCAAAGACGATGCGCTCGCGGACAGTCTTCTTCAATTGCGTCTGAATAACATCGTTGACGAATTTCACGTCAACCGGTTCTTCACCGTCGCTCAACTGTTCAACTATCTCTTCGCGAAGCTGATCCAAAGCCTGGCTGCGTTCATCTTTTTCGCCGTACTGTTCCAGAATTTCGCGAACGCGGTTGCCCAGCAGTGATTTCACTCGCCCTTCGAATTCTGCGTCAGGCTCGTAAAGCTCTATTTCACGCTTCTCTTTACCAACAGCAGCGCGCATTTCTTCCTGAAGGTCAATCAGCGGCTGCATGGCTTTGTGGCCAAACTCCAGCGCCTCGACGAGCAAGTCCTCGTCCACTTCGTTGGCCCCTGCCTCCACCATGATGATGGCGTCACGGGTGCCGGCGATGCGCAAGTCAAGGTCGCTGTTTTCCATTTC
>CAZRTM010000025.1:0-3967 GCA_964602995.1 uncultured Ardenticatenaceae bacterium | reverse complement strand
CGGCCCTCGCGGCGGAAGAAACCACCGGGAATGCGGCCTGCAGCGTATAGCTTTTCTTCAAAGTCAACCATCAGTGGGAAGAAATCTAATCCTTCACGCACTGATTTAGACATGGTGGCCGTGGCCAGGAGCAGGCTGTCGCCTACCTGGATCGTGACGGCGCCACCGGCCTGCTCGGCAAGCCGTCCAGTCTTAAACGTAACTTCTTTGGTTCCCACCGTTGTGGTAAAAACTTTGTCTTCTAACATCCCTTTCAAATACCTCCGTCTATCGTAAGCGCAATTCCCGAAGTTGAGTCGGTAAGGTAAATGCCTGCAACCGACCAGGGCCGGCAACGAGGCGTAACTCTGTTCGGTGTAGCGATTCGAGTTGCGCTAACTGATTAAAAGCTGGAGTAAGGGCACGGGGGGATTAGGAACTGGAAATTGACTCGCCGGAGAGACATATGTGAACTGCCGGCCCGCGGGGCAATCTCCAATACCTAAACCCAGTAATCCCGCCTCTTAAACTCCAGGATAAAAACAAGCGCGTAGATGAAGACCTCCACCTACGCGCCGAATAACATATTCATTAACGGCGAAGTCCGAGTTCCGCCAGAATGGCACGATAGCGCTCCGGATGCTTCTTCCTCAGATAGGCAAGAAGACGGCGGCGCTTACCAACCAAGCGCAGCAGACCGCGCCGCGAACTTTCATCGTGCTTATGCTCGCGCAGGTGGCCCTGTAGCTGTTGAATGCGTTCGTTAAAGATTGCGATCTGTACTTCTGGGGAGCCTGTATCGCCGTCGTGTTGGGCGTACTTATCAATTAGCTCGGCCTTTCTCTCATTCGATAAACTCATTTATTCCTCCAATAGGTTCAGTACAAGCCCAGACAGTCGTCGTGCCGATTACGTCGAACTTCCGAGCAGGACGTTGATCGATTATAGCGGATGCATGGATCAGTGCAAATCAGTGTTTGATAAGAAAGGGGGACGAGGGGCTAAGGGTAAGGTTCTGCTGCCTCAGGTGTGGCTGCCGGCTGGGGGAGGGGCGGCGACTCAGCCAACCCGAAAATGCCGTCCAGAAGGCTCTTACTCATAATGTAAACGCGTGGGTCACCCTGCTTCAGCGTATAGTACCCATCGCCTGTCGGCGTCTCGTTTCCTACCAGCAGTTGGTAACGCACCTGCTGTTCCTCGCGCCGCACAACCAATGTGATTTCGCTATCAGGCTCGTCAAGACCGTAAGCCTGCAGCGGGTTCTCCTCTGGCGCAATAGTTCGGCGGCTGCCGGTATTGATCAGTATTCGCACCTGATTCGTCAGCGTGACGCTCATTACCTGCGTGGCAGTTGGCACGGTCATATGCCAGCTGCCGTCCTCTTCGTGTGCAAACGAAGCTGTCAGGCTATCCCGCTTGATATCTAGCCGCGTCACATCTTCGACTGTGGCGTTGCGAAATGGGTTTTCGGTCACTGGTGTGGGTGGCAGTGGTGTGGGCGTTTCTGCTTCGTTGCTGCCGGACCGGCTTTGCCAGAGGGCGACCGCCGCCACAAGCAGCAGAACCACGAAGAGCGCCGCCGTCGTTCGCCAGCTCATACACGCTGCCTCCGTGAGGACCACACGACCAGCCCGATCAGGCCCATGAGGAGCGGGCCGAACCAGGTGCTGATGAAACGTAACAACCGTAGCTGCTGGTCGGGGATGTTTAGCTGTCGTTGAATCGTTTCGCGGGGCGTCAATTCGATGCTCACCTCGTCGTTGGCAAGCCAGTTCAGGGAATTGGAGAAGAGCAGGCTGTTGCCGCCCCAAACCATGTTGGCGTTGTTCACAAAATCGGAATCGCCGAAGAGAACGATGCGCGCGCCACTCTCCGGCTTCTCGGCGCTGACGCCAACCACCAGGCTGCCCTCTTCATCCCCTTCACCCGGCTCGGCCGTGCCTGCCTGGGAAAGGGTGGCGATGTCTGTCTCGCCCCAGGCACTGGGGCTGGTGCGCACCAGCTCGGTAGCGACGATGCCTTCCAGCGTATCCACGGCGATAGAGCGCGCCAGGCTGAAGCGGGTGCCAAACTCGCGCAAATCTTGCGTGATAATGGGGCTGACGCCGTAATCTGCTGCCAGAAACTCCAGCCCGAACGTCTGCCCTGCGCGCGCCAGATCCTGGTCAATGATGACGTCCGCACGCAGCGTCAGGCCCCAATTCTCGGCGAGATATTGGTTCAGGCCATCGTCTTCAGCCAGAATTCGTCCCTGGCTGTCCAGCACGTCACGGGCCACGAAGAGGGCGCCGCCGTCCTCGACGTACTGTATCAGGGCATCGACCTCGCTTTCATCGAGGGGCGACCGGGGGCCAATCAGGGCTATCATACTGGCATCCTCAGGCACCTGGCCGGCAGTAAACAGACTGAGCGGCTCTATGTTGAAACCCTGGTCTTCCAGCAGGCCAACCATGGTCGCCATGCCTTCGGCGTTGAAGTTGTCGATGGCCGGCTCGCCGTGTCCGGTGATGACGTACAGCTTCTTATCGACCGGATTGACAACCTGTAGCAAGGCGGCGTGAATGTCGCGGTCGGTCAGGCTGTTGGCCTTGGCGAAGATTTCATCAGGTTGGTTCTGGTTCTTGACAAAGACCAGTGTGCCGTCGAAGTTAAGATCATACTGTTGCGCGAGCAGGGGGTTCGTTTCCGGATCTTGAAACTCGTAACTGATATTATTGCTGGCCGCAGACAGGCTTTCAAGGATGGTGCGCGCCTGGTCGCGCTGACCGCCGAGGTTGACCGTGTAGAAGCCAATAACGTGAATTGGTTCGTTTACCTCGCGTAACAGCTCCACAGTTTCGGCTGGTGGGCTGAATTCACCCGTTTCGGTAACGTCCAGCCGCCAGTTGTCATTCTGGTAGGCAATCCAGTAGAGCAGGATGGAAATGGCGGTGAAGAAGAGGATCGAGAGCAAGGTGCTGGAGCCATAGCGGGTCTGCCGCTGGCCCATGAACGCGCGCACACGATCTGGTTGCAGCACGGCAAAGAGCAACAGCAGCAGCGCACCCGAGGCCAGCAACAGGTTATTCGCCAGCTCAAACCTGCGTGTGATGAGTGTGATCACGGCCCCGGCAAAGAGCAAAAGCAGGGCGAGACCGGGAATATAGTTGACGGTTCGCGTTAGAGTGTTGTTCATCGTTCCGATCCAGGCTATCTGGTGACAACCTCTCCCTAGCGCCAGCGGCGGCTTTCCAGAATGCGCGCTGCGGCGAAGAGGGAGACAGCTGTCACGAGCAGGTAATAAAGAACGTCTTTTGCCGTAATCAGACCACTCAAAAAGGTGTTGAAATGGTTGGATATCGAAAGCTCGCCGAGAATGGTGCTTACTGCCGGCGACAGTGAGAACAACTGCGCGGGAATGGTCATTAGATAGAGCAGTAGGATGATACCAAATGCCAACATGAAGGCGTTGATCTGGTTCTCCGACATTGCCGAGGCCATGACGCCGATGCCCAGGAGCGCCGCTCCCCAAAGCAAGACGCCCAGGTAGCTGGTGAGCAGTGGGCCGATGTCGGGATTGCCGAAGCGTAGCAGAATGATAGGGTAGATCAGTGTCAGGGCGACGATGGCGCAGTAGAAGAGAAAGGCGGCTAAGAATTTGCCCAACACGACTTCTATATCGCGCACTGGCAAGGTCATCAGTAATTCGATGGTCCCTGTCTGTTGTTCTTCTGAAAGCAGACGCATCGTAATCGCCGGCGCGGCGAAGATGGCCAGAAAGGTGAAGGTGGTCATGATCTGGCCCAGGGTTGGGGGTGGACCGCCACCCTGGAAGGCAGGGAAAGAAATCTGGGCGGAAAAGATGAGGCCCGTGATGAGCGCTATCATGATGCCGAAGATATAGGCAATTGGTTGTACGAAGATCGCGCCCAACTCGCGCCGGGCCACAATCCAGGCGTTGCGCATCACTCTTCCTCCTCTGTTTCTAGGGCGTGCCAGCCTGCCGCGG
>CAZRTM010000024.1:29419-39915 GCA_964602995.1 uncultured Ardenticatenaceae bacterium | reverse complement strand
AGTAAGCTCCACCTGATTACCTGGTTGCAAGGCAAGCCCTTTTGGAGGACAGATGATTACGAATCTGTCCTCCTTTTTTATTAATACCGTCTGACTCACACCGTTTGAGTCAGACCGTCTGGCTTAGAGCCCTTTTCATGCGCATTGCTCTCATAATAGACCCCTGCTATACTATACAATCAACGAATACAGAACGACGGTGAACGGAAGGAGTAGACTGCACCGCCAGCACAGAGACGGAGGTCACCGGCTGAAAGCCTCCGCAGGGTATGGGCAGTTGAACGTCGTCCGGGAGTTGCCCCGCCGAACAGAGGCTCATTAGCGCCTGTAAATAAGCGGGGACGGGTCTGCCCGTTATAGCTTAGAGTGCCTGCACCCACGACGCGATGATTGGGTGCAGGAAACAAGGTGGTACCGCGGAGATAGGCTCTCTCGTCCTTGCAGGATGTCCTGATAGGATGAGAGAGTTTTTTGTTTTGCCCGAAAGAAGGGAAGGAGAGAAGCAACAGTGGCCGAAATGCCTAAAGCTTACGACTTTAAGATAACTGAAGAACGGCTTTACCATTGGTGGGAAGAAAACGGCTGGTTCCGCCCCGAAGCCCGCCCCGACGATGCTGAACCATTTGTCATCGCCATTCCCCCGCCTAACGTGACCGGTGAGCTGCATATGGGCCATGCCATGTTCGTCGCCCTGGAAGATCTCATGATTCGCCGCGCTCGCATGCAGGGCTATGCGGCGCTCTGGATTCCAGGCACCGACCACGCCGGCATCGCCACGCAGTTGCAGGTGGAACGGCAGTTGCGCGAGGAAGGTACATCACGGCGCGAAGTAGGCCGCGAAGAGTTCCTGCGCCGCACCTGGGCCTGGAAGGAGAAGTACGGAGATTATATCACCCAGCAGCTTCGCCGCCTGGGCGCCTCTTGCGACTGGTCGCGCCAGCGCTTCACTCTGGATGCCGGTCTAAATCGGGCTGTCAACGAAGCATTTGTGCGTCTGCACCGCATGGGGCTTATCTATCGCGGCGAATACCTCGTCAACTGGTCTCCGGGCCTGCAAACCGCAGTTTCTGACCTGGAAGTTGAGTATAGTGAGGAGCCGGGTTTCCTTTACTATTTCAACTATCCGGTGAAGGGCGGTGGCCAGCTGCCGGTGGCCACGACGCGCCCCGAAACCATCCTTGGTGATACCGCCGTTGCCGTGCATCCTGACGACGAGCGCTACGCCGCGTACATTGGGCAAACAGCTCTTGTGCCCATTCTGGAGCGCGAGATTCCGATTATTGCCGACGAATACGTCGATGTCTCTTTTGGCACCGGGGCCTTGAAGATCACACCGGGCCACGACCCCAACGACTTTGAGCTTGGGCGCAAGCACGACCTGCCCATCATCAGCGTCATGAATAAAGACGCGACCATGAACGAGCAGGCCGGCCCCTACGCAAATCTAGACCGCTTTGAGGCTCGCGAAAAGCTATGGGCCGACATGGAAGAAGCCGGGTTGACGATCCGTAAGGAACCATACACGCTGAACGTGCCCAGGAGCCAGCGCGGTGGCGAAATTGTGGAGCCACTGGTCAGCCGCCAGTGGTTCGTGGATGCTCGCGCCATGGCCCGACTGGCCCTGGAAGCGGTGAACAGTGGTCGCATTCGCATCGTGCCCGAGCGTTTCAATAAGATCTGGGAAAATTGGCTGGAGAACATCAGACCCTGGTGCATCAGCCGCCAGCTATGGTGGGGGCATCGTATTCCTGTCTGGTATGTCAACGGCGAGCAGGAAACCTTTATCGTCGCGCACAGCGAAGAAGAGGCTCAGGCCATTGCCCGCGAGCAATATGGCGACGACGTGTCGCTGGAACAAGACCCAGACGTTCTCGATACCTGGTTCTCAAGCGCTTTATGGCCGTTCAGCACTCTTGGTTGGCCCGAACAAACAGAAGATTTGCGCCGTTTCTACCCTACAGACGTCATGGAGACCGGGTACGATATTTTGTTCTTCTGGGTGGCTCGCATGGCGATGACAGCGCTCCTCTTCACGAACGACATCCCTTTCCATACCGTCTATCTACACGGTCTGGTACGAGACGAACACGGCCGCAAGATGAGCAAGACGGCCGGTAACGTCGTCGATCCACTGCAGGTGATCGACAAATATGGCACTGATGCCCTGCGCTTTACACTCCTGACCAGTGGCACGCCCGGCAATGACCTCAATCTTTCATTGGACAAGGTGGCCAGCAACCGCAACTTTGCCAACAAGATCTGGAACCTGACCCGCTTCATCCTCAGCCACATGGCAGATGTGGACACAGCGGCCGGTCGTGACGAGGTTGACCTCACCGACGCCGACCGCTGGATATTGACGCGCCTGAGCGAGACCATCAAAGATGCCGACCGCCTGCTTGATGGCTACCTCTTTGGCGAAGCCGGGCGGCAGATTCACGAGTTCCTCTGGGGCGACTTTGCTGACTGGTATGTCGAAAGCGCCAAGGTGCAGCTGGACAAAGGAGGCGCCCGTGCTGCAAAGACCCTTGCGGTCCTCTATCAGGTTCTCGATGTCAGCCTGCGCCTTCTGCACCCTTATATCCCCTATGTCACCGAAGCGGCCTGGCAAGAGCTACAGAAGGCTTACCGCGAATCTGGAGTGGCGGGAGCCACTGCTGATGATGGGGCGGAGGCCCTCATCATAGCCAGCTGGCCCCAGGCTCCGCAAGCCTATCCCGAAGCTGCCGCACGGTTCGAGCGGCTGCGCGAACTGGTTCGCAATATCCGCGCCACTCGCTCCGAGTACAATGTAGAAGCCGGTCGCTATATCCCGGCACAAATTGCCTCAGGCAACCTGCACCGCTTCCTTGAGGAGCACCGGGAGATCTTGATATTCCTGGCGCGGTTGGACGATGACGGGCTCGAAATTGCGGCCGATATTGAGCCTCCTGAGCAGGTAGTCACAATGTCGCTCGGCGATATGACAGCCTATCTGCCGCTGGCTGGCATGGTCGATCTGGAACGCGAACAGGAACGGCTGGAGCAAGACCTGGCCGAGGTCAATTCACAGATTGAGCGGCTGACAAAGTTGCTCAACAGCCCCTTCTCCGAGAAAGCGCCGCCGGAGGTGGTAAGTCGCGAGCGCGAAAAGCTGGAGCGCTATCAAAGCCAGCAAGAAGAGCTGCGTAGCCGGATCGCTGACTTGAGTTAACCGGGAACTAGGGCTAAAATGCCATATGTTGCACAGTCAGCAGTAGGTTACTTACATACTACGCTATACCAGAACTGGTCCCTGAGCCGGTAGGAGCAGATGAAATGGCGCCTCTCTCACCTTTGCCTGTGGAAAAACTTTACCATCACGCCGATCCGAAGGAGTTTGAGTTCGAAACCACCGAACAACTGAACGGGCTGATGCTGATGGTAGGGCAGGAAAGGGCGTTGGACGCCGTCCGTTTTGGCATTGGAATCCAGCAGAAGGGATACAATCTGTACGCGCTCGGCCCGCAGAGTCTCGGGAAGTATGAGGCCATCAGCGAGTTTATCAAGCAGCGGGCGAGCGAAATGCCGGTGCCTTCAGACTGGTGTTACGTCCATAACTTCGATCAATCATACAAGCCTCGTGCGCTTGAGCTTCCTGCTGGTCGTGGCGTAGAGCTGCGTGACGATATGCAGCAGCTTGTGGAAGAGCTGCAAGCTGTCCTGCCCGCTGCTTTCGAGAGTGAGGAATACCACGCACAGCGTCAGGCCATTGAGGAAGAGTTCAAAGAACAGCAGGAACAGGCTTTTGAGGAGCTGAAGGAAACGGCAAATCAGCGCAATATTGCGCTGATCCAGACGCCTACAGGGCTGGCCTTTGCCCCATTGCGTGAGGGCGAAGTTATCAACCCCAAAGATTTCCTCAGCCTCCCTGAGGAAGAGCAAAAGCGCGTCCAGTCTGAAATTGAAGAGCTGCAAGAGCAGCTCCAACGCATCATGCGCCAGGTGCCCCAATGGCAAAAAGGGGCGCGCGACCGGGTCAAAGAGCTTAAAAAAGAAGTGGCCACGTTCACCGTGGAGCCGCCCTTCCAGGAGTTGAGAGAAAAATACAACGAGCTGCCCGACGTGTTGGATTATCTGGGTAATGTGCAGCAACACGTCATCGAGAATGTTGATAACTTCTTGCAAAGGGCCTCAGAGGACGAAAACCCGCTGGCAGCTATGATGCGTGGCCAGCGCCCTCCGTCTCAACCACCCTCGTTCACTGAGTACGAAGTTAACCTGCTGGTGGACAACAGCGACCGCCAGGGCGCCCCCGTCGTTCATATCGAGCTGCCAACATATCACAATCTCATTGGCCGCGTTGAGCACATATCACAGATGGGCGCCCTCCTCACCAACTTCACTCTCATTAAACCCGGCGCACTGCATGAGGCCAACGGTGGCTATCTGCTTCTGGACGCGCGCAAGTTGCTGCAGCAGCCATACGCCTGGGAAGGGCTGAAGCGAGCATTGAGCACCCACGAGATCGCCATTGAGTCCCTGGGACAGATGTATAGCCTGATCAGTACGGTGTCGCTGGAGCCAGAGCCGATCAAGCTAGACATCAAAGTGGTGCTCCTTGGAGAACGGTTGCTTTACTACCTCCTGCACCAGTACGATCCAGAGTTTGGCGAGCTTTTCAAGGTCATGGTTGATTTCGACGACGAGGTTGAGCGCAACGGCCATAGCGCCGAGGCTTACGCCCAATTGGTTGCCTCCCTTGTCAGGCAAGACAACCTGCGTCATTTCGACCGTACTGCTGTAGCCCGGGTGATTGAGTACAGCTCGCGCCTTGCCAGTGACCAGGAACGGCTCTCGACCCATGTACAGGCCATTGGCGACCTGCTGCGCGAAGCAAGCTACTGGGCTGGTGAAGCGGGCCGCGAAATTGTGCAGCGTGATGACGTGCAGAAGGCTATTGACGAACAGATTTATCGCGCCAGCCGCCTGCGCGAACGCATGCAGGAATCAATCCTGCGTGAGACAGTGCTGATCGATACGTCGGGGCGTGAAGTGGGCCAGATCAACGGCCTTTCGGTCATTACACTCGGCAATCAAATGTTTGGTCGGCCCAGCCGCATTACGGTGCGCGTACAAATGGGCAAAGGAGAGGTGATTGATATCGAGCGCCGTGTGGAGCTTGGCGGTCCCATTCACTCCAAAGGCGTCTTCATCCTTTCCGGTTTTCTGGGCAGCCGCTATGCCAGCGAACGGCCTTTGTCATTGTCTGCCAGCATCGTCTTCGAACAGTCCTATGGTGGTGTTGATGGTGATAGCGCCTCCTCGGCTGAGCTATACGCGCTCTTATCCGCACTTGCAAGGGTTCCCATTAAACAGTCATTTGCTGTCACAGGGTCGGTTAACCAGCAAGGTGAGGTCCAGGCTATCGGCGGCGTAAATGAGAAAATCGAAGGCTTCTTCGACATCTGCCGCGAGCGCGGCCTGACCGGTGACCAGGGTGTGTTGATCCCTGCCTCAAACGTGAAAAACCTCATGCTCAGGCAAGATGTTCGCGACGCGGTAGAAGCTGGTAACTTCCACATCTATCCGATCACTCACATTGATGAAGGCATTGAAATCCTGACAGACGTTCCCGCTGGCGAAAAAGATGAAGATGGTAACTATCCCGAGGGTACGATCAACTACAAGATAGTGGACCGGCTTGAATCGATGGCCGAAAAGTTACGAAAATTCAATCTGCCACCGCAGGGCAACTCAGATGAAGAGGACGACTCGTTCGAACAAAAAGGTCCATCCGATGATGATCCGGTGCCTGATGAGGACCAATAAAGGCAGGAATTGGGGGTCAGATCTTTTCAGACCTCCGTTGTTGTCCGGGGAATAACCTATGGCTGAAGAAGAACAAGATCGTACCGAAGAAGCGCCGGAGCTTACCATCCGGCGTATTCTCGTTGCCCTTGACACCTCTACGCATAGCCTTGCGGGCCTTGAAGCCGCTGCTCGCCTTGCCGCAGCCATGGAAGCAGAGCTGGTCGGCCTCTTTGTTGAGGATATCAACCTCCTGCGTCTGGCGGCGCTGCCTTTTGCCAGGGAAATCACCTGGCCCTCAACAGGAGGTCGCCGGCTAAACGAGGAGGTAATGGAGCGCGAGTTGCGCCTTCTCGCTTCACAGGCGCGGCGAGCGCTGGCTTATGCCGCAGAACAGGTGGAAGCGGAATGGACGTTCCGCGTCGTCCGCGGCGCCGTTACCCGAGAAGTTCTGAATGCGGCAATGGAAGCTGACCTCCTTACCCTGGGCCGCGCCAGTCGCTCTCCAACCGCGCGTATCAAACTTGGCTCCACCGCCCGCATTGCGTTAGTCGAGGCGCCCCACTCGGTATTGCTGGCGCGCGAAGGGGCCAATCTGGAGAAGCCAATTGTCGTTACTTATGATGGTTCGCCCAGTGCAGCTCGCGCCGTGTCTGCAGCCGCTACACTGGCCCAGCCACACGATACAAACCTGGTTGTGCTGGTCATGACCGACGAGCCTGACGCAGCGCCGCAGTTGGCAGAACGCGCCAGTCGCTGGCTGGAACATCGCGTTGCCCATACAGAATATCGCTACCTGCCGCCCGATGACGGCCGTAATCTAGTAGAAGCACTTTCGCGTGAAGATTGTGGGCTGGTTGTACTGGGTGGTGAAAGCCCCTTGTTAAGAGGGGAGGCTGTGCAACGGCTGCTTGATGAGCTGGATTGCCCGGTGCTGCTTGTACGCTAGATAAATGGGAGGTGGGTGATGCCGTTTCCTGGACCTGATTGGGAGGAATTACTCCTTCACCTTTTCCAATTGATACTCGCCTTCCTCTTCACGCTCCCTGTCGCCCTGAATCGTGAAATCAAAAGTCAGTCAATGGGCCTGCGCACGTTCCCCATCGTTGCCGTTGCCAGTGCTGGCTTTGTCCTTATGGGGCGCTCCATTCTGGGCGATAACCCCGATGCCCAGTCCCGTATTATTCAGGGCCTGATGACCGGCATTGGATTCATTGGCGGTGGCGCTATCCTCAAAGAGGAAAATGGTGTCATGGGCACCGCCACCGCCGCGAGTATATGGGCAACCGGAGCTATCGGCGGCGCTACGGCCTACGGCTACTACGGAATTGCCCTTCTCCTGGGTCTTTTTAACTTTGCCATTCTGCGCTTCCTGGCTCCGGTAAAGAGCCACTTAGAAGCGCTGGACGAAGACGAGGATGGCGTCATATAAACGGTTTCGAACGTATGAAAGCTTACTTAGAGTTAGACGTACACATCAGGCCCACCCAACACAGCCGCCGAATCCGTGGTTATAATCCCATCCGTGAATTTATCTCAGCCATATTTGGCAAAATTCGTTTTAGTTGCTGGCCTTGCCCCTCATAGCAAGCACTAATCGCGTGGTTACGTACCCTGACCAGTTGGAACTTTATGCAAAAGCGCTGGCTTATCTATTCTTCCCTCATCATTCTGCTGTTATTCGCCATCTTTGTCTGGCAACTTCCGGCCATCCTGAGAGCTATTCCCAGCCGCTATGTCGCACGGCTACCCGAACCAATTCAGGAAATTGGAGTTCGCGATCACGTCGAGGTTCTCCCGACGTCTGTGTTCCAGGCTGACGCCAGTGCACTCCTGCAACCAGTCTCAGAATCCACTGAACTGGCTGAACCACAACAATCGTCGCCAGCCACGCCAACCCCTCCGCCAACTTTCAGTCCCCTTGTCTCTGAGGGCGGGTCACAGGGAACCGCGACTGAAGTGCAAGTCAGCCCAACCCCCGAGGCAACGGCCACGGCTGAAAGTACTGCCACGCCCACACGGGTACCCGCGCCGGAATCAGCCCGCCTGACCGGAATCGAACATCGCTTCCAGACCTGGAACAACTGTGGGCCGGCCACGATGTCCATGGCCCTCACCTATTTTGGCGTTTATCACAGCCAGGATCAGACAGCATCTGTCCTCAAGCCCGATCCTGAAGATCGCAACGTTTCACCTGAAGAGATGGCCGCTTACGTCCGTAATGAGACAGAATACGAGGCCATTGCACGAGCCAACGGCGATCTCTACAAACTGCGGCGTCTCCTTAGCAACAATATCCCCGTCATCATCGAGTTGGGCATCGACCCGCCCGGCGAGTATGCCTGGATGGGCTGGTATGGCCATTACTTATTGCTAGTGGCCTACGACGATAATAGCGAAACAGTCTGGGTCTATGACTCATGGTTCGGCACCAGCGAAGTGCCCGGTGAAAACGCCGATGCCGATGGTCGTGAAATCAGCTATGAGGAGCTGGATCAATATTGGCGCCACTTCAACCGTAACTATATTGCTTTGTACCGGCCTGAACAGGCAGAAACCGTGGCTGAAATAGTTGGCGCGCATATGGACGACGCGGTCATGTGGAAAGATTCCCAGCTAACTACCTTGCGTGAGCTGAACGAGGAGCCTGAGAACGCGTTCCTCTGGTTCAATCTGGGAACCATCTACAATGCCCTTGGTGACTATGAACGGGCCGCTTCTGCCTTTGATCATGCACGCTCCATCGGGCTGCCCTGGCGTATGCTCTGGTACCAATTCGGCCCCTATGAAGCATACTATCAGGTTGGTCGTTTTGACGATGTCATTGTCCTGACCGACGTCACCCTGCAAGACCGGCCCTACTTTGAGGAGTCGTTCTACTACAAGGGCCTGGCTCAGGCCCAGCTTGGCGATGTCGATGAGGCGCGCAAAAATCTAGAACGAGCCATCAATTTCAATCCGAACTTCACGCCGGCTGCCGATGCTCTTCGAGAGCTTGAGGTCGCCAGCAGGTGAACCTGTCTGGACAGTCCACTAGTTACCCCTTCGCTGTCATAGGCAAAAGCCCATAAGGCCAACGAGGTAAAAGTATGAATGGTAGAACTAAACAAATTGTAATTCTGGTTGCCGTTGCGCAGGTTATCCTGGCCCTGGGAATTTTCGCACTACCACGAGTTGTAGAAGCACTTCCGGGGCGTTACCTGGTCCGGCTGCAGAATCACCCGCTAACCAGCGGCGTTATTGAATTGGTTACGACGCCAATGCCCAGTTCTTTGCCCGTGGCGGAAGCCAGCGGTTCCGTTGCCATTGACGCCAATGAGCTACCTGAGATTCCAGGCATGGTGCAAACAGTGCGCCCTACGCCGACGGTAGAGCCTGCCACGCCAACGCCTGAGCCACAACCAACGGAAGCAGAGCCTGAGGCCACTGAGGTACCCCCTACGCCAACGATGACACCTACGCCAACACCCTCCCCAACGCCGCTACCTGACCGTGTTGAGCTGGAGGGCCTGATTACTGTACGGCAAGGGTTCAATAACTGTGGCCCTGCAAATATGACCATTGCGCTGAACTACTTCGGCGATACCACCACGCAGGAGAAGGCTGCCGAATACCTGAAACCCAATGAAGAAGATCGCAACGTCAGCCCCTGGCAGATTAACGACTATGTAAATGAATTCACCAACCTGCGCTCCACAGCACACAGCGGCGGCAACATGGAGTTGCTCAAGCAATTCATCGCCGCTGGCTTCCCCGTCGTCATTGAAAAGGGCTATGAACCGCAGCAGGGTGCAGAGGGCTGGTATGGTCACTATCTAACGGTCTATGGCTACGATGATACCGACGGAGTCTTCTACAGCCGCGACACCTATCTGGGTCCCTTCGATGGGAGTCCACGTATCGACACCTACGAAGAGTTCAATAAGTGGTGGCAGCACTTTAACTACACATTTTATGTCATCTACCCGCCGCAGGATGAAGAGCTGATATTGTCTATCATGCCCGACATATTGAAAGACCGGGTCGCAATGTGGGAATACACGGCTGATCTGGCACGCCAGGAAATCGCCGCCGATCCAGAGAACGTTTTCACACATTTCAACCTCGGCGTTAGCCTGACGTGGTTGGGGCAGGAGACTGGCAATACCGAGTATTACCAGCAGGCTGCTATCGCATTTGACCAGGCCCGTGAGATTGGTATGCCCCCGCGCACGCTTTACTACGAACACCGGCCTTTGATGGCCTACTGGCGTGTAGGCCGTATCGATGACGTCCTTGAGCTGACCGGCGCCTTGCTTAACACATCCGGCGGTCGCTGGGTTGAGGAAATCCACTGGTATCGAGGACATGCCTTGGCCTCTCAAGGCGATCTCATCGGCGCCCGCGATGCCTATAGGGAAGCGTTAAAGGTTAATGCTAACTTCTATCCGGCACAGCAATCACTGGATTGGGTAGAGACGCTTATAAGCTGATCCCCTGAACCACCCGTCATTCTGAGGGGCCTGTTGCCGTCATTCTGAGGCGAATGCCGAAGAATCTCGCGCCTGTTGGGGCCGAGATCCTTCGCTCCGCAGACTCCGCTCAGGATGACGGATGGCACGCCAGGGTGACGACGGGGCGCAATACCCCATAACCGTCATTCTGAGGCGAACGCCGAAGAATCTGCAGGGCGGCTGTCACATTGTCTAAGACAGTCGCCCTTTTTCTATATTGCTTGTTGTATATTG
>CAZRTM010000024.1:0-29319 GCA_964602995.1 uncultured Ardenticatenaceae bacterium | reverse complement strand
GATGAAGGCAGGCAGCGTTGCCAATCGCTGGCCGTTGCTCTACAAGATCATCAACCAGACACTGTCATAACCAGCAATGAAGTAAAGGCACAGCAAACGGCCGAAGCTCTGGCAACCGCGTTTGCTATACCGATAGACTACGAAACATTACTACACGAACATGAACGCACCGACGCTCCTTTTCTCCCAGACGAGCAGTTCTTAGACACCATACATACTTTCTTCAACCAGCCCGAGCGGTTAGTGTTTGGTAATGAAACTGCGGCACAGGCGCTACAGCGGTTCCAGCGTGGGATTAACAACGTGCTCAAGCGCTACCCCGAGGGCAACCTGATTATCGTCACACATGGCACCGTCCTCAGCCTCTTTGTCGCTCACCATACGGGCCAGGACCCTTTCACCTTTTGGCAGCAGCTCGACCAACCGGCTTTTGTCATCTTCAATCATCCCCCTTTTAGATTGGCAGCAACTGTCTTTACAGTATAATTGCGCCAGGAGGACCCAGACCATTTGGGCCACTTCCACTTGTAACTACAGACACCCACTTATTTTCGCTTGAGGAGGCCAGGTTTATGTCCAAGCGTGATTTTAAGGTTACGTACGCAACTCTTTCTAGCCCCAGCCCCAAACTTCACGATATGTTTGACGAGGCGGTGGAAAAGGCTAAGTCAGAGTTTGGCAAGACGTTCCCCATGTTCATTAACGGCAAAGAACGAGAGGCTGCCAAAACATTTGCCAAGGTCAGCCCTGTGGACCTTGATATAGTCATGGCCCATTTCCAGGAAGGCACGGAACAGGACGCACGCGACGCCGTCGCCGCAGCAAAGGCTGCATCCCCGCAATGGATGCGCACTCCCTGGCAGGAACGCGTGGCCCTGATGCGCAAAGCGGCAGATATCATCAGCGACCGCCTCTTCGACATCGCCGCTGTCATGAGCCTCGAAGTCGGCAAGAACCGCCTGGAAGCGCTGGGCGACGTCGAAGAAACCGCTGATCTCATTCGCTACTACTGCGACCAGATGGAAGAGAACAACGGCTTCCAGGTGCAAATGGCGGCCGAAAGCGACAGACACCGCAACCGCAGTGTTCTCAAACCGTACGGCGTCTGGGCCGTTATCTCCCCCTTCAACTTCCCCTTTGCTCTGGCCGGCGGCCCCAGTGGTGGCGCGCTGGTAGCGGGGAATACCGTCGTCTTCAAGCCGGCCAGCGACACGGCCTACAGTGGCTGGTTGCTGACGGAATGCTTCCGCGAGGCTGGCCTGCCCGACGGCGTCTTCAACTTTGTCACCGGCGGCGGTCGCACCGTGGGCCAGACCATCGTCGACCATCCTGATATCGACGGCATCACCTTCACCGGCAGCTATGAAGTTGGCATGAGCATCTACCGCAAGTTTGCCCAGGGCAAATATCCTCGCCCCTGCATTGCCGAGATGGGCGGCAAGAATCCCTCTATCATCAGCAACAAGGCCGATCTCGACGAAGCCGCAACTGGCGTCATGCGTTCTGCATTTGGCCTGCAGGGTCAGAAATGCTCCGCAAACTCCCGCGTCTATATCCACCGTGATGTCAAGGATGAATTCACCGATAAGCTGGTCAATCTGACGAAGCAGATTCAGGTAGGTGATCCATCGCAGAAGGATAACTGGATGGGTCCGGTTATCAATAAAAGCGCATACGATGACTATAAAAAGTATGTCAAGGATCTGGGCGAAAACGGCGACATCCTTTACGGCGGCACCGTTCTGGAACAGGGCAACGGTTACTACGTGGCGCCTACCATCGTAGACAACCTGCCCCACGACCATCCTCTCTGGAAACACGAAATGTTCCTGCCCATCGTCACCCTTAATGCCGTCGACAGCCTGGACGAAGCGATGGAAAAGGCCAACGACGTCGACTATGGTCTGACCGCTGGCTTCTACAGCGAGGACGACAGCGAAGTGGATTGGTTCCTGGACAACATCGAAGCCGGCGTGGTCTACGTCAACCGTGAAGCTGGCGCCACCACGGGCGCCTGGCCCGGCTACCAACCATTCGGCGGTTGGAAAGGGAGCGGTTCCACAGGCAAGGCCGGTGGCGGTCGTTACTACGTCCAGCAATACATGCACGAGCAAAGCCAGACTGTCGTCGACTAGCCTTACAACATATGCAGACTCACGATAAAATCCTGACAATGGAAGAGGCGGTAAAGCGCTTTGTGGCCGACGGTAGCACCGTGGCCATAGAGGGCTTTACCGCCTTTATTGGCTTCGCGGCCGCGCATGAAATCATCCGCCAACGCAAGCAAAACCTAACCCTCTGCCGCCTGACCCCCGACCTAATCTACGATCAGATGATCGCTGCCGGAACGGCGGACAGGCTTGTATTTAGCTACCTGGGTAACCCCGGCGTGGGCAGCCTGCACTGCATACGCCGCGCCGTGGAAAAGAGCATCCCCAAACCGCTTGAGCTGGAGGAGTACTCTCACTTTGGTATGGTTGGCCGTTATACAGCCGGTGCCAGCAACCTGCCCTTCTTCCCGTTGCGCAGCTACACAGGCACCGATTTACCACGCGCCAACTCACGCATCCAATTTGTAGATAGCCCCTATGGCGATGGCGAAATCGCCGTTGTGCCGCCGCTGAGGCCAGACGTTGCCTTCATCCATGCCCAACGCTGTGACGCGCAGGGCAACACTCAGCTCTGGGGCCTTCTCGGTGTGCAGAAAGAGGCCGCCTTTGCCTCTCAACACGTGGTTGTCGTCGCCGAAGAAATCGTGGATGAAGAAACAATCCGCCGCGACCCCAACCGCACCTTGATACCCGGCCTCATTGTAGACGCTGTGGTTCATGAACCGTACGGCGCGCACCCCAGCTACGTGCAGGGCTACTACGACCGCGACAACCACTTTTACCTGGAATGGGACAAAATCTCGCGCGATGAGCAGCTAACGCAGGCGTGGCTGGATGAATGGGTTTACGGCGTTGCCAACCGCCAGGAATATCTGGAAAAGCTTGGAAGAGAACGCCTGGAACAGCTCCAGCCGGGTGAAATGATGGCAGAGCCGGTCAACTACGGCCGCTACGCTTAAAGAGGACGGGATGGCCAAGAAAAAACGAGCGAACCGCCGCAAGCAAAATCAGCCACAGCAACAGGCAGCCCCCCAGGCCGGCGCCAACGTCAGCGGTGTACTGTACGGCCTGCTGGCCCTATTCTGGCTATACGCCGGCATTACCACGCTGATTGCAGCGTCCTCAGAAACCGATCTCCCCGCTGAGATTCCCTGGTTGGTTCCGGCTGCTGTTGGCTTCTTCGCCATTGGCTGGTTCCTCTACCACGCTGTCAACCTGGTCGCCTTAACAGGGCAGACACGGATGGCACAAATTCTACTGATGGCCTTTTTCCTCATCTTCGTGGTTGGCATGATTCCCGTTTTTCTCACAGAAAGCGATGCGGTGCGCGCCGGCGCTCAAGTTTATCTTAGCCTTGGCCTCGCCGGTCTCTTGCTGCGTATGTCAACACAACAGCGGATGGGACCCGGTCTCTTCGGCTCCATCTTCATGAGCCGCCGCAATCGTTAAAGGACTTGCCGTGGCTCAACTAACTGACTTTGACCGCCGCTACATTCAACTGGCGCTGGAAATTGAAAAACATATCCCTGGCTACGTAGACGCCTACATTGGGCCGCCCGAGCTGCGCCAGGAAGTGAAAGACACCCCGCCCAGATCGCCACAAGAGCTGCTGGATGAACTGCAAAGGTTGCGCAGTGATGTGCCGGATGCCAACGCCGACCGCGCTGCCTACCTACAGGCTGCTTTACGCGCCATCGCGGGCACTCTGCGCATCCTCAACGGGGAAGAATTGGACTACCTCGACGAAGTCGCCCTCCTCTACGATATCCAGCCCCGGCCAGTTGAAGAAGCTATCTTCGAGCAGGCCCACCGCGAATTAGACGAGCTACTGCCCGGCGCCGGCCCTCTCGGCCCGCGCCTCACGACCTGGCGTGGAAAATACGAAATGTCCATGAACCAGGCGCTGCCTCTCATTGAGCTTACCAGGGAGGAGACGCGCAGACGCACGGCAAAGGTGGTCGATCTTGTTCCCGGTGAGTCGTTAGAGATTCAGGTGACGGAGAACCAGCCCTGGACCGCCTACAACTGGTTTCTGGGCAATGCCCATTCACTGATCGAATTCAACAACGACGTGCCCGTTTCAGTGCTGGGCCTGCTCAACCTGTTTGCCCACGAAGGGTATCCCGGTCACCATACTGAACACCAGCTCAAGGAGCAGAAGTTGTACAAGGAGAAAGGCTATGGCGAACAGGCCATCTTTCTCCTGCACTCCCCCAGCGCCGTCATCGCCGAAGGCATTGCCACCACAGCCCTGGAGATCATCTTCCCCAGCAATGATCCATCCCAGGATCATCACGTCTGGAACGAGGAGGTACTGCTGCCACAAACCCAGATAGCGGGTGATCCGGCGGCACAAATGCGTGGCATTTCAAAAGCCAGCAAAGGACTACGCTATGTCAGTGGCAACGCCGCTATCCTCTTCCATACGGGCCAATTGACTCGCGAACAGACCATCGACTACATACAGACCTACACCCTCTCCACCCCGCAACGGGCTGAGAAGAGCTTCGAGTTCATTACTGACCCGCTTTACCGTTCCTACGTCTTCACGTACACCTGGGGCTATGATTTGCTGGAGCGCGCCGCAGCTGCAAGCTCCGCTGGCAAAGAGGCCCTTTTCAATCGACTACTCACCGAACAACTCCTGCCCTCGCAATTAGAAGCGATGGCTCTTGATTAGCCCTGAATAAATACCCTGACAGAACCGATGAATTACACTCCTTCCGAACTGATGATCGTTAGCGCCGCACGCGCGCTTGAAGGCAATCGCGTTATCTTCGTAGGCGTTGGCCTTCCCAACATCGCCTGTAATCTGGCCCGCCGCAGCCACTCGCCGCAATTAGAGCTGGTCTACGAGAGCGGCGTGTTCGGCGCCCGTCCGAACCGCCTTCCCCTTTCCATTGGCGACCCCACTCTCTTCACAGGAGCCACACTCGCCTGCAGCATGGCCGACCTCTTCATGTTCTACTTGCAACGCGGTCTCATCGACGTGGCCTTGCTTGGCGGCGCGCAGATTGATCGCTTTGGCAACTTGAATACTACTGTGATTGGTGACTATGCGAATCCAAAGGTCCGCCTGCCCGGCTCCGGCGGCGCCTGCGAAATTGCCATCAACGCCCGCTCAATCCTCATGATTATGCGCCTTCATCGCCGCGCCTTCGTGGAGGAGCTAGATTTTCTGACCAGCCCCGGACACCTCAGCGGAGGCACAGCTCGCGCAGAAGCAGGCTATGCGGGCGACGGACCGAAGCTAGTGATTACCGACCGGGCGCTGTTTGACTTCGACAACGATGAGCGCGAAATGACCCTGATAGAGTTGGCGCCCGGCGAAACTGTGGAAGCTATACAGGCTGAAGTGGGCTGGGACCTACGTATCTCCCCTTCACTACGCGAAATGGCGCCCCCGACAGAAGAAGAACTCAAGATAATCCGCGAAGATCTGGATCCCAGGGGACTTTACCGTTAAAGGTAGCCGCCCCTCACTCATACCATGCCCTACGCACACCCCACCGGCAACGTATTCTATCGCAAATTAGCCCACCAGCGTCCAATGATTTCGCATGGGCATGGCGTTTACCTGTTCGATAAGGACGGCAAGCAATACCTGGACGGCTCTGGCGGCCCCCTCGTCGTCAACGTCGGGCACGGCCGCTCAGAAATCGTACAGGCCATGGCCGAGCAGGCACAATCTGCGGCTTATGTCCACGCCATCATGTTCACCAGCGCGCCGCTCGAAACCTACGCCCGCGAACTCGCAACCACTCTGCCGCTCCCTGACCCCCGTCTGTTCTTCCTCAGCAGCGGTTCAGAAGTAGTCGAAGGAGCCGTCAAACTGGCGCGACAAATTCAGATGGCGCGTGGCTATCCAGAGCGCCATCTCATTATCTCGCGCTGGCAGAGCTATCATGGAACAACGCTTGGTGCTCTGAGCGTCAGCGGTCGCCAGGGATTGCGCGCTCCCTACCTCAACATGCTGCACGATATGCCACATATCGCGCCTCCCTACCCCTATCGCCATCCTGCCAGCGGTGAAGAGCTGGCATCCCATTTAGAGGAAGCAATCGAGGCCCACGGTCCTGAAAACGTCGCCGCCTTTATCGCCGAGCCAGTCAGCGGTGCAAGCCTGGGCGCCGTGGTACCGCCGCCCGATTACTGGCCCGCTATCCGCGAAATATGTGACCGCTATGGCGTCCTGCTCATCACCGATGAAGTATTGTCTGGAATGGGTCGCTGTGGTCACTGGTGGGCCATCAACCAGTGGGACGTCGTAACCGACATTCTGGTTGCCTCCAAAGGCATCGCAGGTGGTTACTTCCCGCTGGGTGCCATTGCTGCTAAAGGTTCAGATGTTGACCTGATTCAGGAGAAACTGGGTGATTTCAATCACGGCGGCACCTTCAGCCACCACGCCGTCGGCGCCGCAGCAGGTCTGGCTACCTTGCGCATCATGCGCGATGAACAGTTGGTTCATCATGCAGCCACCGCTGGTGAGGGAATAGGCGCCAGATTGCGCGACGCACTGGTCGGCCATCCCCACGTTGGCGACATTCGCGGTCAGGGGTTCTTCTGGGCCATAGAGATGGTTGCCGACCGCGATAGTAAATCTCCCTTTCCGGCTGAGGAACAGATAGCCTGGCGCATCTGGCAACGCGCCTTCGACCTGGGCCTCATCGCCTACTACTCACAGGGCTGCGCCGATGGGCGTGATGGAGACCTGCTTATGCTGGGACCTCCCCTCATTGCCACTGAGAGGCAGCTAGACCAGATGGTAGAACGGCTGGCCACCGCGGTGGAACAAGAGTTACCGGCATAACCTCAAGGATTACCTGCTTACGGCTCCTCGGCTACGTTGAGCGATAAGGTCATCTCCGCTCCATCGCGCAGAATGTGCAGGGTGACAATGTCTCCAACCCGAGTATGAAGCTCCAGATACTCCTGCAAGTCCTGCCAATCTTCCACCGGCCGGTCGTCAATGCCCACGACAATATCTCCTCCGACCAGCAAGCGCCGGTTGCGCACAATCATCTCCCGCTGCGCACCTCGTAAGCCTGCCTCGCTCGCCGGTCCACCCCTGTATAGCTGCGCAACCAGAATGCCGTGCTCAACCGGCAGCTCCAACGCCTGCGCCAGCCCGCGCGTAATGTCATACCCCAGGAAACCGAGCCAGGGATGCGGGTAGTAGCCGCGCTCAATAAGCTCTGGAAGCACCCGCTTCACCGTGTCCACGGGCACGGCAAAACCAATCCCTTCGCCCCCTTCCCAGATGGCCGTATTGACGCCAATGACCCGGCCGCGAGAATCTAGCAGCGGCCCTCCCGAATTGCCCGGATTAATAGCGGCATCTGTCTGCACCACATTGTAGATAACCGAATTGTCCCCTGTCTGCATGGGGCGGCCCAGAGCGCTGATCACGCCAGCCGTCAGCGTGCGCTCCAGGCCAAAGGGGTTGCCTATGGCAATTGCTCGTTGCCCAACACGCAGTGTCTCTGACTCTCCCAGCTCAACCGGAATTAGCTGCTCTGGCGCTGCCTCTATCTTCAACAGGGCAAGGTCGTTTGGCGGATCCACACCCACCACCGTCGCGGGCACCGTCGTCTCATCGGAGAGCGTCACGTTGATGCTATCGGCCCCTTCTATCACGTGGTAATTCGTTACAATGTGCCCTTCACTGTCGAGGATGAAGCCCGACCCCGTGCCCTCGCTGGGCATGGGGCCAAAAAAGAAATTCAGGTTAGTGACTCGTGTCGTAATATGCACAACAGCCGGCCCAACCCGCTCATAAAGGTTAGTAACCAACTGCTCCTCAACATCCAACGGCTCCATGAACTCGTCTGAAAGGCGAGTTGGCGTTGCCTGTGGAGTCTCCCCCTGCGCCGCCTCTTCTATGGTGACCGTTGGCGCCTGCGCCACCATAGCCGGCGTCTCGGTTACCGCTGGCGCACCCACACCTGTCAGAGAGCACGCCAGCGTGACAGCGAGAAGCGGCAATAACAACGCCAGTCGTTTCGCCGTTTGCCGTCTCATCGCTTATGCTCAGGTAACTTTGCCGTTGCTCAATTTCTGCTTGCCGGGCCGCGGCTCATGCGCAGCACAACTTCCTCATTGTCCCCGCTGCCGATTTCCAGCCGGAACGCCAGCGCAATCTCAAGCCCCAACAGCGCTTCGCGATAGCTCACGCTGGCTGGTTGCTCGCCGGCATGGATGCGAACTTCTTCTTTGGCTGAGGTATTGCGCACGCCAGGGCTTTCAGAATCCTCGACGAACTTGAGGACCTTACGCCCTTTCTGCACCATGCTTGCATAGTCTGGCGTCAGCTCCGTAATCACTTCCCAGGAGAGCGCGGCGGCTTCAGAGCCACCGTTTTTCCAGCGGTAGGTCACCACTATCTGCCCATCCTGAATCTCGTACCGTTTCTCCAGAGCGATATCGTCGCTGACCTGTCGCTGGAAGACAAACGCCTCTCCATCCTGGCTCATCTCAAGCCAGTCGCCCGGCCCCTCAGCGCGGCTATTTACCGAAATATGATCGACAAATCCACGGCGCTGTGCCGGTAACAGCCAATGTTCTCCGGGAGTACGGATCTCCTTCGTCAGTAGCTCGAACGGTTCCCGCTCTCCATCCCAGATCCAACTCGGAATATACGTGCCGAGCCTCGTGGGCGCTGCTTCCGCCGTCAAACGCGCCCCAGACACAATCGGTTGCGGGCGCGCGTCTTCCGGCAGCCAGAACTTGTAGGGCAGCGGCTCATAATCAGGGAGCGCTGAATCTCCCTCGAAAGGCGCCGGGATGACGGCCAGTTGGTTGCCAACGTACTGTCGCCCCGTTGAGAGGTCGAACCAGTAGAGCAGCCGCCCACCCGCTGGCGTCAGGACGATAAGATTTTCACCATCCGAAATGATCGCTTCCTCTTTATCGTCGGCATTAATATCTTCTACAGTCACGAACGGTTCAGGATCCAGTGACCACTCCGAAGCCCGCATTAACACATTCGAAGCTACCGCTCCCTTCCAACCACGATAACTGTCGCCACCGATACCAATGCAGCCAAACTCATACTGGTGCTCCAGATAGTTGTGGAGTGCGGCGTCAAATAAGGTGCGCGCCGCCTTATTCTTACGGCTCTTCTTCTCAAACTTGCTCTCAAGCTTCTGCAAATCGCCACGGATCCCCGCGTAAAACTTGCGGAACGTAGCCAGCTTGGGTGACTTCTCATTAAACTCGAACCAGTTTTCATAACCCGGTTCATGATAAGGACGGTCAGGATCTTCAAGCGACCAGTCCATCCAGTCAGCGCTCCCCTCAGGAATTGGACTGAGGTTGCCGGCCGAGGCCGGCGCATTGGTCAAATGGATCAGCTCAATCTCTGGCAACGCCTCCAGCAAGCCCAGGATCTGATCCAGGCGGTGCCACGTCTGGTTGGGCACAACGCCTTCCTGCCAGCCCCATAACCCCATTGCCTCCGCATCTTCGGCATAAGTCAGGCAGTGCTCGCTGGAGTTAGGGTGCTCTGCCCGGTTAATCAGGTAGGTTTGCAATTGGCCTGGCCGCCCAAACCAGACGGCAAAGTTGAAAAGATTACGCAGCAGATGGTCATCATAGAGCACGGTCAAGATATGCGCGCCAACCTGGCTGGTGACGACGACCGGTTCTGCTAATCGCGCCTTCGCCAGAATGTGGTCCTCAATCAGCGTAAAGCGATATCCCGCATCCGCGATAATAGGCAGTAACGATTGCCGCCACGTGCGCTCCGGATTCCAGAAGGTGACTGGCGTCACGCCAAACGTATCGTGCAACACCTTTTGGTGAAGCTCAATCTGCCGCGCATTGTCCCAATCATCAGAGGCATAAGGCACATTCTGAGCATAGGTCGAACCAAGCAGCTCAAACTGCCCGGCCCGTAAGCCCTCCCAGATCAACTGTAATGGCTCAGGGTCCAACCACTGTAGTGCGTTGATCAGTGTTCCAGAAATGTGAATGTTGACCGGTATCGTCGAATGGGACCGCAAGACCCGTAGCAAACCTCTGTAACAGGCCAGGCTTGCCGTCATGGCATGTTCGTTCAGGTGCTGATTAAAGTGGAAGAGAAGGGGTACTCGAATTGGCATATTGTCAATGGCTCACATGAAGTACAGTCATAAAATCAATTAGACCAAACGTGTTAATTTTAGCCGCGTTCGCTCATATTCCAAAAAAACCCCTCTGTTTCGCCGTCAATTACTCGAGTAAATCGTCTAAATCGCCAACCGTGGATGATTCGCGAAAACAGTGCAATAACAAGATCTGACGTGTCGCCGCTGTCACCTTTGCCCGCTCATCAATCCGCTGGCCCACAATCCATAAAACGTGTTCTTCGTTGGCAATAATTGGCCATCGCGCTCGCAGCTCTGCAGGGATCTTCTGATTAATCATGAACTCCGAAACCCGCACCGAATGGCCTTCCAGGCCCAACGGCTGGAACCGTTCACCCTCACGCCGTCCACGAACGACTAACGATCCCGCCCGCTCGGCATCCAGACACACCCGCCACGGGTTCTGCTGCCGGTAATCGACCTGCTGCGGAGGCTGCTCCTCAACATAGGCGCTCTCAAGCCGCCACCCATTCGCCAGCGCCATCGTTCCCGGCACGGCCAAAGGCTGCGCCTCTGCCGCATCAAGCTGAGGACCCGACGGTGGCACAGTGGCCGTTGGCAACGCCAGCCGCCATGTATCATATTCTACCAGGAGTTCCATATCACCCGGAAGAGTGGCCACAGACCCGGCGTCGCCTTCTTCGGCAATCCTTCGCGCCGCTTCCACCGTGCGAAAACTCAGGTCACGTAAGGAACGATGCAAGAGGTGTATGGCATAACGCAATGTGCGCCGCCTCAGAGCAAGAGGGAGCGCGCGCCAACGAGCCAGATTCACACGCAGCCAGCCCACTCCTTGCGCCTCAAGCAACGCCTCCCACGCCTCTTGCTCAAGCGCTTCGAGTAACGCCACCGCGCCACGCGTTACCTCGGCCAGATTCAGAATGCGCTCCTTAATTTGCGGATTATACTCTGCCAGCAAAGGCAACAGCTCATGGCGCAGCCGGTTGCGGAAAAAAGTCTGGTCTTCATTGGAAGCATCCCAGACCGGCGTCAGGTTGTGGCGGCGGCAATAGGCCTCGACCTCGTCCCGTGAAGTAGCAAGTAGCGGCCGCACCAGATTGATTGCCCCCTTTCCCGGCATCGGCGACACCAGTTGCATTCCGCGCAAACCATCCAGCCCTGCGCCCCGCACAAAGTGCATCAGGACTGTCTCAACCTGGTCATCAGCCGTATGGCCCACTAAAACGCGCGTCGAACCGGCATTTTCCGCCAACTCGCCTAAAAACCGATAGCGCGCCAGGCGTCCCGCTTCCTCAATGGAGTAACCTTCAGACCGTGCCCACGCTCCCACATCCTTCTCCCCGACAACGCAACGGACGCCCCACTCGGCGCAAATCCGGCGTACGAACGTGGCCTCCCGCTCCGCGCTCTCACGCAAACGGTGATTGAAATGGCCCACAGTGATGTATTCGCGAGGTTGGAGCGCACCGAAAATCAGAGCATGCAGCAGAGCGAGCGAATCAGGACCACCAGAGACCCCAACAACTAACTGATCCCCCTCACTCCATACCGGCTCTCCATGCTGCCGCTCCCAATCAGTGCAGACCGCCTGTATTTCATCTAATAACATAGAGGACCATGCCACTGTTCGGAACAAGCACCTCGCGTTGCGTCGAGGAAGACAACAAAAAATGGCCCGAAATGCGGGCCACAAATATAGGGCGGGTGGGATTCGAACCCACACGGTGTCGCCACCGGCGGATTTTAAGTCCGCTGCGTCTACCATTTCGCCACCGCCCCTGAGCAAATCTGCTTAGGTTACAATTTGACTATTATACCACAGCCCGCTCGAGACCAACAAAAACTGTTAGCCCAAAAATCCTAGACCAATGTGACATAATGCCCCATTGACGCCCCCTCTGGCTAAAGGTATAATTCGCTCCCAAAGCACTCAATCACAGTGCGTTTCGATGCCAGGCGGCTGGGACCGTTTTTTTTCGCCGTCAATACCGTACAACGCTGCAGGAACAGACATTATGGCCCTTAAAGGCAACCTGCGTGACTTTTCCACTACGCAACTGCTTAACCTTATTAACCTAGCCCGCAAGACAGGAACACTGACCATTGAGGGTTCCCACGCTGCCAGGATGTCGTTCCGCGAAGGCAAGCTGATCTATGCCACCATGGGCGAAGATGGGAGCAACCTGGCGCGGATCCTTTACCGCGCTGGAAAGTTAAACGAGAAGCAGTTACAGATTATCGAGAGCCGTGCCCAGGGAACCAGCGACAAACAGCTAGGCCACCTCCTGATCCAGGCTGGCTACGTCACTCAGAGCGACATCATCCAGAGTGTCCGCCAACACGTGTTGGATGTTGCCTACAAGCTCTTCACGTGGGCCGATGGTCTCTTTCTATTCGACGCCAATCTGCTGCCGCCGCCAGAACGGATCACCATTCCCATTGACCTTGAAAGCGTCATTATGGAGGGAAGTAGACGCCTCAAGGAGTGGGAGCGGCTGCAAGATGAGCTGCCCGACCTGAACGTGACGCTGCGCTTCACCGACCGGCCCGATGCGCGTCTGCGCAATGTTAATCTGACTGTCGAAGAGTGGCGCGTCGTCTCATTTGTCAATCCGCGCAATACACTAGAGCAGATAGCCAGAGCCAACAATCTGAGCGATTTCCAGATTCGGCGCATTGTTTACGGGCTTCTACAGGCAGGTATTGTCGAGTATGCAGAGCGCTCCCATCGCCCCGAGGCTGTCAGCACAACGGCAAGAGCTTCAACAGGCAGTAACGACCGTGGCTCGCAGAGGACGATGCAGCATCAATCACCTGCCATTAAGCGCTCTGTGGTACACCGCCTCATCGAACGAATCCGTAGTCTCTAAGCAAACCAGGCCCCGATGTCATCACGGCTTACAACTCCAGTCGCAACAGGTTGTCTATGCAAGCAGTAAAGATGGTAGTCACCGGCCCTTTCTCCGCCGGAAAAACCCAGTTCATTAGTGCTGTCAGTGAAATAGATGTCGTCTCCACCGAGAGGCGCATCACCAGCGCCGCAGAACAGATAAAGGAAACAACAACGGTCGCGATGGACTTCGGCCGCATTACGGTGGGCCACGATCTTGTCCTCTATCTGTTTGGCACCCCAGGCCAGCGGCGCTTTGACTTCATGTGGGAAATTCTGTCGGAGGGCATGCTCGGCTTCATCGTTATCGTCGACAGCACTCGGCCCGAAACATTCCGCGAAGCCAAACGCATCCTGGAAACATTTGAGAGCTATTCCGCTACTCCCTTTGTCGTGGCAGCCAACAAACAGGATCATGAAGATGCCTGGGAGCCAGATGATCTGCGCATCATCCTGCGCCTGGGGCAGGATACCAAAGTGCTTCCCTGCGTGGCCTTTGAAAAAGAGAGTGTGAAAAACGTTCTCCTGGAACTACTCTATTCTGTTCTAGAGCGAATGGATGAAGAGGAACGTGCCGCCTGATCCGCAATCTGAGAAGTTGTGATGCTCCCCGACTTGCCAAGTCGAGGCAGACGTGAGTTCCATCGTTACCCAGCAGGGAATTCTCCATTATGAGACGATAGGTCGTGGGCAACCAATCATTCTCCTCCATGGCTGGATAAACTCCTGGGATGTCTGGCGCGATGCCATGATTGCCCTGGGCACCAGTGGCCAGTATCGCGTCTATGCCCTTGACTTCTGGGGCTTCGGAGACTCTGCCAAGGGGCAGGAGAGCGCTGACGAACTAACCTTCCGCATTGCCAGCTACGTACAGATGGTGCGCCAGTTCATGGACACCCTGGGCATTCTGGAGGCGCCTATCTTTGGCCACTCCATGGGAGGAACCGTGGCGCTGCAGATGGCCCTGGAGAATCCGGATCGCGTTGTGAAGGTAGCCGTTGTCGGTTCCCCCATCGTCGGCTCGTCTCTCAATCCCTTTCTCAAACTGGCCGGCTATGGCGTCATCGCCGACCTCGTCTGGCGTTACCCCGTCCTGCTAAAAATGGTCATGCGTATCCTGCTGGCCCGCGATTCGAAGGAAGTGCAGACCATGATCTTCCGCGACGTTCAGCGTACCACGCTTGAATCGTTCTTCCGCAGCATCGGCGACTTGCGCCAGACCGATTTACGAACAGAGCTTGGCGAGCTCCACATTCCTGCGCTCGGCATCTATGGCGCAAACGATAATATTGTCTCTCCCCGCAATGCAAAGCTCCTCCAAGAATATGTCCAGGGAGCACAGGTTACAATACTATCCTCCTCCAGGCACTTCCCCATGAGTGATGAACCGGACAAATTTCTTACAGCCATCATGAACTTTTTAAGTGATAATGGCGAAGATAGTCACGCCTGAGAACAATTGTCCGCATTTGCAACTTAGCCAATGGCCGCCTCACCCCAGTGTGGGCGGTTTCTTTCAACCAAAATGCGCCGAGTCATCCTACAGTCGCAAACCCACATTCACCCCTTTAACGAACCGGCCCGGGAGTTGCGGGTCCAGAACAAACCGCTGTGGCTATGGCAGCGGGATATCATTGCACCCTACACCGACGAGGAGCGCGAATATCCCTCCTGGGAGCTAGGACAGCGCCTGGAAGGTCACGAACAGGTTGAAACGCTTGTCCACCGCGACAACCTTTTCTTCAACGAGCTGCTATTCGTCGAATTTCTGGAACGGGCGCGCAGCGCACGCCGGCCAGTCCGCCTCGCTTTCCGCGAAGATGATCCGGCCATTGCCCACTATGTCAAGCCCCTCAGCACTTCGTTTGTAGAAGAAGGGAACTTGCTGCTGGCCGATATGTGGTACCTGCCACGGGGCCTTAGTGAGCGTGCAGAAGCTCGTCCCCTGGTCATTGACACCGAGGCGCGCGAACGTGGCTACTATCATATACCCCCTTACATGGCCACCGAGTTCGGAGACCTGACCTACCAGCTACCGCGCAAGCCATTCATTATCATCGAAAGCTGGATCCATCTCTTCGTCGCCGACATTTTGTTCGGTGTCTTCTCCCGTGGTGTAAACCAGGAAGACCGCATCAACGCCGACTGGCGCTACAAAGTAAAAATTCTGCTCAAATCGCTGCTTGAACAAAAGCAGGCGCTGGAAAGTTCCGAGCTGGTGCAAATCGGCCGCAACGCAAACATCGATCCCTCGGCCCGCATCCATGGGCCGGCTGTCATCGGCGACAATGTAACCATCGGCGCCGGTTCAGTCATCGACAACTGCATCATCGGCAATAACGTGACCATCTCACAGGGTTGCCAGCTCATGCTCAGCGTTGTCGGCGACGGCTGCTTCCTCCCCTTTCGCGCCTCCCTCTTCATGACCACGCTCATGGAGAACACGATGGTAGCCCAGAACACCTGCCTCCAGCTCTGTGTCGTAGGCCGCGACACATTCATCGGCGCCGGAACAACATTCACCGACTTCAACATCCTCCCAGCCCCACTCAAAGTGTTGATGAACGACGAATTGCGCGAGACGAACTTTCTGGTGCTGGGTGGTTGCGTAGGGCACAATTGCCGGCTCAGCTCTGGCCTGATCATTTACCCGGCCCGTACGGTCGAATCCGATGTCGTCATGCTGGCCTCTGAGGGCCGGCAGATCATCAATAAAAACATTACCTATGAAGACAGCGACCACTTTTTATTTGAGGATAAATACCCATATCCTCGTCTTTACCCACGTCAGGAGTTAGTGGAATGGGGATGAGAGAAGAGACTTTTGCCTTTATCATTCACCCCATCGATCCCCGCCGCGATGTAAGCCGCAAGTATCCCACCCTGGGCAAACTTCCTCTCTGGCTCATCGAGCTACTCTCCATCGTCTACCCACCGGTCTATCTCTCCGAAATCACCGGCATACATTCCGAACAGAGTGGAACAAGCGCCAGAGGCTGGCTGTTGGCCTGCCCCCTTACGCCGAAATTGATGCTGAAGCTGCCGCCAGCCATTGTCTATCACAAAATCATTCAGACAGGCCGGCTGGCAGAAAAACTTGGCGCCCGTATCCTGGGCCTCGGCGCGTTCACATCGGTTGCCGGCGATGGTGGAATCACTGTAGCCCAAAATCTATCCATTCCCGTAACCACCGGTGACAGCTATACCATCGCTGTCGCCGCCCAGGCCATACGCGATGCGGCGGCACGGTTGGACATCAAGACGAACGAGGCCACCGTGGCCGTCGTCGGCGCCTATGGCGCCATCGGCCGGGTATGCGCCCAGTTGTTAGCGCCAGAGGCCGGCAAGCTCCTCCTCCTTGGCCGTGACAGACAGCGGCTCGATTCCCTTGCCGCCAGTCTGCGCCAGGGGAGTAACTGCGATATACTGGCAACCAGTCGCATGGAACGTCTGCGCGAGGCGCAGCTCATTGTCACCGTCACCAGTGCCCTGGATGCCGTCATTGAGCCACATCATCTACAACCGGGTGCCGTCGTGTGTGATGTGGCGCGGCCTCGGGACGTTTCACACCAGGTTGCACAGAGCCGCCCTGACGTGCTGGTCATTGAAGGAGGTATGGTCGCCGTTCCCGGTCCAGTCGATTTTGGCTTCAATTTTGGCTTTCCTCCGGGTATGGCCTATGCTTGTATGGCCGAGACCATGGCGCTGGCTTTAGAAAGGCGCTACGAGTCATATACGCTGGGCAAAGAGATTGAGCTGGCGCAGGTGCGGACTATTGAAAGCATTGCGACTGCTCATGGATTCCGCCTGGGCGGATTCCGCAGTTTTGAAAGGCCAGTTACAGAGGAAGAAATAAGCGCCGTGCGTAAGCACCGGCGCCTCAGTATGGCGGGAGTAGGCGTAAGCCGGCAGTCTGCCGCTGCTACTGCATAGTTATTTAAGGAAGAGCATTATGACTAGTGGTCGAATTCTGGTTGTTGAAGATGATTCCGATATCTCCAACATGCTGCGCATCTACTTCACGGGACACGGCTACCAGGTAGACGTGGCAGTGCGGGGAGGAGAGGCACTGGAAATATGCCGCAAGCAGCTTCCCGATCTCATTGTGCTGGATATCATGTTACCTGACATGGATGGCTACGCCGTCTGTGAGCACCTCAGGACGACGACCCGCACCAGCCACATTCCAATCATCTTCCTGACCCAAAAAGACGAGCGTAGCGACAAGATCGCCGGCCTGGAATTGGGCGCTGACGATTACATCACCAAGCCGTTCGATATCGAAGAGCTTAAGCTCCGCATTCAGAGCGCCATTCGCGCACACCAGCGGCTGAACATGACCGACCCGCGCACCGGTTTGCCCAGCGGCCGGCTGATTGAAGAACAGTTGCGCAGCTTGATGCGCCAGGACAATTGGGCCTTCATCCTCGCCGGCATCGACCACCTGGATCTGTTCACCGACGTCTATGGCTTTGTTGCCGGCGACGAAGTTCTGCGCTTTACGGCGTTGCTTATTAACGAGGTAGTCGACGATTTGGGCACCGACGACGACTTCGTGGGCCATGCCAGTAGCGACACCTTTACCGTTGTTACCTACTCTGACAATCCCGAGGCCATGACGCGCGAGCTGGCAAGTCGCTTTGCCGACGAGGTCGGCCCGCACTACAACTTCCTTGACACCGAGCGTGGTGGAATTGCCTTACCAGATGGAACGATAGGCCCGCTCATGAGTTTGTCTTTCGGAACCGTATCATCCGAGGATCAATTCGCCGATATTCGTGAAATTACTGAAGCGGCAGCCGAAATGCGACGGTTGCAAAAAGCACAGGCGAACCATCACGAATCATAAACCATAAATCACTATTCATATCCCACCGTGTGGAAGCAGACATAGCAGCACACGCTTTTGTCGAACGCTAATACCCTTACGAGAGAACTGGCTGCCAATGAAACAGGAACTTATCTCCACAACTGAGGTAAGGAGCAACGAAGAAACAACAGCCGGGAGCAACGTCGCCGCACGACAACTGTACGCTCTGGCGCGAGTCAGCTCGCGCCTGAGTTCCACCCTCCTCCTCGAGGACGTCTTTCAGGCCGTCCTGGACGAAGCCCTCCAGAATTCGCTCGCCTGCAGCGGGCAAATTGCCCTGTACGATGAAAAGAGCGGACAGCTTAACACCATCCTGACCAGGGAATATACCGTCGCCACACCTGACCTGGATGCCAGGGTGCTGGCCACTCAGGAAGCCGTCATTTCCAACCAGTTGGGTGAAAATGCTGGAGACCGGCTGACAAGCGTACTTGTGGCCCCTATCCTCTTCGAGGGCATGGTCGCCGGCCTGCTACACCTCTTTGCTGGCCAGCCAGACGCCTTTGACAAAGAGACTCTCATCTTCGTCGGGGCGCTTTGCAATCACGCAGCAATCGCCCTCGGCAATGCCCAGCGCTTCACTGAGCTGAAGGAAAGAAATACCCTCCTTCAAAAGCGGACCCAGCAGATTGAGCATTTCCTGGAATCAAGTCGCGTCTTCCACAGTGATCGCAAGCTGGAAGAGGTCTACGAAGAGCTTGTTTATGGCATACAGGAAGGCGTAGGCTTCAATGTGGTGCTGCTCAGCCTGGTCGAACAGGAGGGGCACGAGACATGGTTGCGGCGAGTGACGGCCGCGGGAATCCCCCTGGACCGTCTGCATGAGATCCAGCAAAAACGCCAATCCTGGACCGCCATACAACCCCTGATGCGCGAGGAATTCAAACTGGGTGGCGCCTACTTTGTGCCTTCTGGCCGAGCCGAAGCGATCAGGCGCACCCTTGCCGTTCATGAGCTTTCAGACATCTATCCTGCTGAGGTTGCTGGTTCTGGCAGCCGTGTGGCAGAGCGAGTGTGGACCGAAGGCGATCTTTTCTTCATCCCCCTCCCGGACTCAAAGGGCAAGCCCCTGGCTCTCATCAGCCTCGATGCCCCCAGCGACGGTAAGCGCCCTGACCTCAGCACGGCGCGTGTGCTGGAAATGTTTGCCAACCAGGCAGCAAGTTCTATCGAAAATGTCCAGCTTTTCCACAATATGTGGGATTACGCACTTCAGCTCCAGCAGCTCCACAACGTATCACAACAATCGCTACGCGAACCAGATTTCGACCGCAAGCTGCAGCTAATTTTGGATGGGCTACAGATCGCAGGCTGGCAGCAGGTCACTCTGCTCCTCCACGACGACGAATTCAGCCCGGCGAAGATTGTCACAGGTGGGCTATTCAATGGGGATGAAGAGCCGGCCGAGAACAAACTGCTTCCTTCCGCCATCTGGAAACGCCGCTTTGCCGACCCCAATTTTCAGGACTATCGTCGTGGCAACTGCTACTACGTCCCCGGCGACCAACATATGCACGGCGCAGAAAGCGAGAATCACCTGCCGCATCCCCCGATCAGACACGACCAGATGGGCGCCTGGCACGACGGCGCCATGCTCTATCGCCCCCTATACGACCGCGAACAGAACGCCCAGGGGTTGTTGGCGTTGGCCCAGCCCGAAAGTGGTCGTCTGCCTGACGAGAACGCACTGCAGACCGTGGACCTATACGCGCAGTTCGCCACGTCCGTCATCGAGAGCGAGAAACTATTTGCCGAGACCCAACGACTTGTCGAAGAGCTGGACCAGCGAGTTGCCCAGCGCACTCGCGCCCTGGCCGAAGAAGTAGCCAAGGTCCAGGCCATCCTGGAGAGTATTGCCGACGGCATTCTCGTGGCCGAACCCGACGGCACCATCATTGTGGCCAACGTGCCCGCTACCCAGATTCTGGGGGTCTCGCGCGAGCTGCTTGTGGGCAGAAATGTTAACGATCTCAAGGGCGTCTACGGTGAAGAAGCGGACCGCTGGGTCGAAACAATCGGCGAATGGGCCTCATTAGCCGGTGACCTGGAGCAGCACATCGTCTTCCGCGACCAGATAGAGATTGAAGACAGGGTCATCAGCGCCCACGTCTCGCCTGTCTTTGCCAACAACACCTACTCCGGCGCCATCTCCATCTTCCGCGACATTACACGCGAGGTTGAAGTGGATCGTATGAAGAGTGAGTTCGTCTCCACAGTCTCACACGAGCTGCGCACGCCAATGACCTCGATTAAAGGCTACGTCGATCTTATGCTGATGGGAGCAGCAGGTGAATTTACCTCTTCCCAATCCCATTTTCTTGAGGTCATCAAAAAGAATGCACATCGTCTGCAAATTCTGGTCGATGACCTTCTCGATATTTCGCGCATTGAAACGGGCAAGACGCGCCTCAACCTGCAGGCAGTAAATGTCTCCGAGCTTATCGGCGAAGTCGTAAATGGTCACCTGCGAGGCCGAATCCAGCATGAGCGACGAGAGGTTCAGGTGACTACCAATGCGCCAGACTCCCTGCCCTGCATCAGCGTCGACCATGAAAAAATTACCCGCGTCCTGACCAATCTCGTCGATAATGCACTCAATTACACACCCGACGGCGGATCTATTGAGGTCAGCGCTGCTATTGACGATCAATTTGTCAACATCAGCGTCAAAGATAGCGGTATAGGTATCAGCAAGGAAAACCAGAGAAAGATATTTGAACGCTTCTATCGCGTTGAGGATGAGGATGTCCAGGAAATCCCAGGCACTGGCCTGGGGCTGGCTATCGTCAGCAATCTGGTAGAAATGCACGGCGGCGCCCTTTCATTGAAAAGCAAGCTCGGCGCCGGCAGTACTTTTACATTTAGCCTGCCCTACGTTGAGGAGAAAGTAGTTGCTGAGTAGCCCACACAATGGCCTGTTCGCCGCCATTTGCGGCAGGCTGCTGGGCGGCAATGGCAAAAGAGAACAATCATGGCTAAGATACTAATTGCAGAAGATGATCAAGATATTCGCGAGCTGGTGGCATTAACTTTACAGTTCAACGGACACGATGTCGTCAGCGCCGTCGATGGCGCCCAGGCCGTGGATAAAGCTCGCAACGAGGAATTCGACCTGATCCTCATGGACGTGCGCATGCCCCGTATGACCGGCTATGAAGCCTGCCGGGTGCTGCGCCAGATGGACGCCACGCGCAACATACCCATTATTTTCCTCTCCGCTAAAGGCCAGGAAGCAGAGATTCAGGCCGGTATGGAAGCCGGCGCCACCCAATATATTCTTAAACCTTTTGCGCCTGATGTACTGGCTCGCCGCATTAAGGATTTACTTGGCGAATAAGTTTAAGATTTAACTCAATTACAGAGGCAATCCGACCAACGACATGAGCATCACCACTGTCGGAAGCAATCTGATACACTACGAAGCCGTAGGGCGGGGCCAGCCGCTTATTTTCATCCATGGCTGGTTGGGTTCGTGGCGCTACTGGTGGCCTTCCATGCAAGGGCTTTCTGCCCACTATCGCACCTTTGCCCTTGACCTGTGGGGCTTCGGCGACAGCAGCAAAGCTGTAGACAAGTACTCCCTCTCTAACTACGTTTCACTCCTCAACAGTTTTATCGACCGCCTGGGTGTGGCCACTCCCGTAGCCCTTATCGGTCACTCCTTAGGCGCCGCCGTAGCCGTGCGCTACGCTGCTGAACATCCGCAGTATGTGTCCCGTGTGGCAACTGTGTCCCTGCCTCTGACCGGCCGCCACCTGACCGCCCCGTTGGCCCAGGGTGATACCAACGCGTTGGCTGAGCGCGTCTTTGCCCGCGCAGAGAAACATCCCGAGGTCGAAGGCGAGATGCGCAAGACCGATCCGGCCGCCCTGAACAGCCTGGCCGGCGAATTCAGTCAGGCCAACTTCACTCCTGAGCTGAGCCAGATTACCTGCCCCCTCTTACTCATTTTTGGCAACCACGATCCCATTGTAGAGCAGCCAAACGGAGATCTTGAAGGTTTCATCCGGCCAGCAAGCAATCGAGCCTATGTGACGTTTGATGCCTGTTCCCACTTCCCCATGTTGGAGGAAAAGGCCAAATTCAACCGCCTCATCCTGGAATTCCTGCGCTCTGAAGATGATGTGGCCAGCCTGGCTCCCAAGGATTATTGGCAACGGCGCACTTATTAACGGCTCCTAATTTGCCATATTTGCAACTTCCTGGAAAATCCCTGCGGTATTGACAAAGAAAAGGAAAGCTGAAGCAATGAAATTGCCGACTCTATTGGCGCGCACTGCGCCATTTATCCTGATGCTACTGATCGTGGCCTGTGGCGCACATCCCCAGGCCGCCGATTCGACCGCTCCACCCGCCGCAGCCACTGACGCCCAGGCGCCCGTCGCCACCAACCCTGTGAGCGAGGAACCAGCCCAACCTGCGCCCCAAACCGAAGCCAGCCCGATTCCACAACCGCTGGTCAGCACGCCGGCTGCCACCGAGGCCAGCGCTCCGGAGAACGAACCGGAACCAACAGCCGCCATTCCCGGCCTGATCGGGCCAGACAACTTCCCAGAGAACGTAAATCCACTGACTGGCGAGACCGTCGCCGATCCGTCCGTATTGAATCGCCGCCCGATAGCGGTCAAGATATCCAACTATCCCCCTGTCGTCCGCCCCCAATCCGGCCTGAACAACGCCGACCTTATATTTGAACATTATGCCGAAGGCGGCGTTACCCGCTTCACGGCCGTTTTCTACAGCCAGGATGCCAATCCGGTCGGCTCTATTCGCTCGGGGCGTCTGATTGACCTGGAAATTCCGCGTATGTACGATGCCGCCTTTGCCTACAGCGGCGCCAGCGGTCCTGTGCGCCTGATGCTGCGCGATAGCCCGTTTTTCGACCGTATCATTTCGCCCGACTTCGGCCACGGCGGGTTTTATCGCGTACCCGATCCAAACAAAGCGGTTGAACATACCCTGTTCACCGATACCCCTCGCCTACGGGCCATTCTTGATGAACGAGGGCAAAATACACCGCCGCAATTCCAGACCAACATGTCCTTCCATCCCGAAGTACCCCAGGGCGGCACACCTGCCAGCAGCATTGAGGTCCGTTATATCGGAACGAACGCCTACTGGCAGTACGACCCCGTCTCCGAACGGTATCGCCGCTCAACGGAAGGCATAGCGCACGTGGATGCCAACACCGGGCAGCAGCTCTCCTTTAGAAACGTGATTGTCCTGGCTGCGCACCACGAAGATACAACCATCCTGGAAGACATGGTCGCCGGCGGGCATTACTCCATCCAGATTCAAGTCTGGGGCGAAGGACCCGTCTCCATCTTCCGCAATGGCCAGCGCTTTGATGGGCGCTGGCGGCGCGAGGATCCGGGTGACATGCTCACTTTCTACGACCTGGAAGGAAATATCTTGCCCCTCGCACCCGGCAACAGCTTCTTCCAGCTCGTCCCCCTCGGTTTCACTGGCCTTATCGTTACCGAGTAAAGGGTGTGTTTCATTTCAGATGAGTGCTGTGGCCGGTCTCCCGACCGCGCCACCTGCCTACATGAGAGCAGGCGGGCACGGTCAGGAGACCGGCCCGAGCGATAGGTCCAACTTAGTTGATTATTGACCAGGGGCGCCACGATGGTGTGGCGCCCCTGCTTCGCCTAACGTCGGATAATCGTGCCCACGCCCTCTGCAGGGTTCAGCAATGCCTGCTGCAAACGGCCTTCTTCCATTCCCGAGAAAATAGAAACGGCCAGCTCATCCTGCTTCTCTACCAGCTCCACCATCTGCTGCACCTTGCTGGCCATCCCCCCCGTCACATCAGTTCCACCAGAACCACGCAAAGCGGCCTCAACCGCCGGCAAGTTCTGCCTGGTAATCGATGGTAACACCTGCTCGTCGCTGTCATAAACACCACTTGTATCTCCCGCGAGCAGCAACCAGGACGGCTTCAAAGCGGTCGCCAGGTAACTTAAGATCTGCTCCGTGGAGATGATGGTGCCGCCCCGCACCTCATCAAAGGCCACATCCCCATACAGCAACGGAATCAACCCCGCCTCCACCGCGCGTCTCACCGGCTCTATGGCCAGCTCTGACAACGTGCCGTCCTGACAGATGGCCGATGCCGAGGGCTGCAACGAAAGAACCGGCACGTCGGCCGCCAGCAACGTTTCGCGAACGAGCCGGTTCAGCCGCGCCGCCGCAGCGCTGACTTCGGCAAAACCGCGCCATCCTACCCCATCGCGCACCCCTTCCCGTGTGCCATAGCGCGCCGCTGCCACGTGCCCAAAGGAGCCGCTACCGTGTCCGATAACCAGGCGTAGCTCGGGCCGCTCCCTCATCGCTATGCGAATTTCCTGTCCCAGCCGGACCAGAACTTGCGGCCGCAGCGCCTCCACCCCCTTCTTATCAGTCAGTAAGGAGCCGCCCAACTTCAGAAAATAGAGGTCGCTCATGGATAATGTTTACCAATAATTTGTACGGCCTCTGCTGGCGTCGAAGCAAAATACAGCAAATCCGTATGTTCGGGATGTACGTAATCCGTATGAATAAACGCTTCCATCGTCCGGCGCCAGATATCACCCAGCAGAACCAGCGGACGCGCTTCAATCTCACGCACCTGCAACAGGCTCCAGGCCAAAGACAGTTCAGACAGCGTACCAATACCGCCGGGTAGAGCAATCATACCGTCATTGTTTGTAACCAGGTGCAGCAGCCGCTCCTGCAGCGTATCGTAGTAGACCGGCTCCACAACCCATTCATTCAGACCGCCCGGCCGAAATTGCTCAATACGAGTGCAACCGACGCCAACCACATGGCCACCCGCGCTTGCCGCTCCCTGGCTCACGGCTGCCATTGTTCCCGCATAACCACCAGTTGCCACGGCAAAGCCCGCCTGCGCCAGATGCTGGCCCACTTCCTTCGCCTGCTCATATGCCGCACTGCCTGGCTTCGGCTGTGAGCTACCAAAAACCGCAATAACCTTCTGCTTCTGACCTTCATCTCTCATCGATCAACTTCCCTACTATACACGTCATCTTGACACGCCATCTTGACACATCATCCTAGACGGAATCCCATCCCCCCGTCATCCTGAACAGAATCCCATCCCCCGTCATCCTGAACGGAGTCTTCGGAGTCAAGGATCCCCACAACCGTCACCCTGAATGGAATTCCATCCTCTGTCATCCTCAACGGAATCCCATCCTCCCGTTATCCCGAACGGAATCCCATTCCCCCGTCATCCTGAACGGAGTCTTCGGAGTGAAGGATCCCCACAACCATCATCCTGAACCGATAAATCCACGCACGATCTTAACAACTTCTGCCTGTTGTTCAATCTGTGGCACATGACCACACTCATCTAGCATATACAGCGTGCTCTCTGCCGCCGGAGTCAGTTTCAACAACTGCGGAGCGTCATCCGGGTCCAGCACAGGATCCTGCTTCCCCCAAATCACACACGACGGTTGCTGCAGCCTGTCTAGCGAGGAGCGGAAATCATGCATGGCCAAAGCACGCAGGACCGACGCGGAAGCACGCGCTCGTTCATAATCGTGTAACCGTCTCTGCCATAGCACCTCATCATAGCGTGAGGGATCATAAAAGGCTGCCCGAATCTGTCGCTGCAGCAGAACGCGCGAGGCCGTCACCCCCACCTCCAACATCTTCTCCGCCACGCTCGATTTCGAAAAAGAGCGCAGCCACTCAGGATATTTTCCCGGCTGCAGCACAGAAGGAGCCAGAAGCGTGAGATCGGTCACATCATCCGGATAGGCAAGTGTGAAGGCAACTGCCAGAGCGCCGCCAAACGAATGGCCCGCCAGGTGTACAGGGCGCACGCCCAGCCCCGTAATAAAGGATGCGAGCCATTCCACCAGGTGGGGAAAGATATACGGGCTGGTATCCTCACTATAGCCGAAGCCCGGTATATCAGGCGCAATCATCCACGTCTCATGGCCCAGCTCGAGCATCAGCTCGCGGAAACAGTCGCCCGAAGAGGACATGCCGTGCAGCAGCAAGAAAGGCCGGCTGCGCCCACGCCCAACTTCATAGTAACTGGTATGGATGGCCAGCGTCTCCATCGTCTTCCGGGGCAGCGGGTTGCTGACAGCACCATCTCCGACAACCGGCCGCTCATCACCGCGCACTATGAAACTATTCACGTCAACCATGGCTCACCTGGCCATCTCCTGCCAGACCTGGGAATCCACCAACCGCGGTAGCATAGCGCACACCATTGCGAATAGCCTCACCCACAACCTCCACCGCCATGTTCGAGACCAAATCGAATGGGGCCGTCTCTATGGTCCCCGTCGCCAGCGCAAAGATGGTATCTCCGTCATGAGTCGTGTGCGCCGGCCGGATCGCAAGCGCCATGCCATCGTGTGCCCGCTGCGCCAGCCGGTTGGCCCCGATCTTATTCAGCGGCGCGTTGGTAGCCACGACAACCAGCGTCGTGTTTGTGCCCAGGTTAGCAGGCGAGCGTTCTGGCATGCGCCGGTAAGGATCATTTTCGACCATCCACTGTCCGTCCGTCGTGCGCGCCCCCGCCAGAACCGATCCATCTTCATTAACAACATCCCCCACGCTATTCACTACCGCGGCCGCACAAACCAACAGATCACCCTCACGAACGGACGCCATGCCAAATCCACCCTTCATGCTGGCGCCAAAGCCGCCCCACTTGCCGACAGTCACACCGGCGCCAGCGCCCACATTCCCCTGCGCCACGGTGCCTCCCTCAGCCGCAGCCAGAGCAGCGGCATAGCCCATATCCGCATCCGGCAGCACCTCTCCGCCCCCCATGAACAGGTCATAGACGACCGCTGCCGGCACAATGGGAATCGGCCGGATCGGCGTGAAGTGCCCAATCCCTTGCTCGCCCAAATAACGCATCACGCCATCGGCCGTTGCCAGACCAAAGGCGCTACCGCCCGTCAGCACAACCGCATTCACATACTCAATCGGCTTATCCAAAGCCAGCAAGGCCGACTCCCGGCTCCCAGGCGCCGGCCCGCGCACATCCACACTTCCTATCGTACGCTCTGGGCAAAGAAAAACCGTACAGCCTGTGTGATACTCTGCATTCGTAGCGTGTCCAATTTTGATACCACAAAAATCTATCATTTTTCTCTTTTACAAACTCAGCTGCTTTGCATTGTCGATTGTGAAGCGATTATATGGGAAATGTGGGAACGGGAACAGCGGGGTATTAGGCAGCCGGAATATGTCCTCGCTCGCTCAATAAAGCCAATTGCTCATTAAAAAGGATGTGATATGCTTCGCAAGTTCCTGTCGCTAATCTATGCATGGCCTGCGAAAGAACCAGACTGGGACCGACACTCATTGGCTCAGACTGCAAACTTGCACAGGTCATGAACGAGGCCAGCGCACATGCTCGAACACATCCTTGAAGAACCAGTAGGCATTTTCCTCATCATCATAGCCGTGGTTCTCATCAGCCCCCTGCTCATTGAGCGCCTGCGCCTGCCTGGAATTATAGGCCTGATCGTCGGCGGCATCTTTATCGGCCCTAACGTTCTGGGTCTGCTTGAGATTGGCCCATCGATCGAGCTTCTATCGACGGTAGGCCTCATCTATTTGATGTTCAATGCCGGTCTGGAAATTGACCAGCGCCAGTTTAGCCAGGTTCGTAACAAAGCAATTGTCTTCGGATTGCTCATTTTCACCATTCCCCTCGTTCCCGGCATCGCTGTCGCCCGTATATTCGGATTGGATTGGCTCTCTTCTATACTGATGGGTTCCGTCCTTTCCTCCCACACTCTGGTTTCGTTTCCAATCCTGAGCCGCCTCGGCATCCTGCGCAATGAGGCAGTTTCAGTCACAATCGGCGCTACTGTATTCAGTGATGTTGGTGCATTACTCGTACTGGCCATCATTGCTGGAAGCGCCACTCGAGGGGCTTCAGCCGCTTTTGTCCTTCAATTACTCCTCTTGATGGTCCTTTACATCGTACTGATTCTTTTCGGCGTCCCGCGCTTGGGAAAATTCTTCTTTCGTCATTACAGTGGGCCTTCGGTTGAGTTTCAGTTTGTCCTGGTCGTCCTTTTCATAGCCGCACTCCTGGCAGAACTGATTGGCATGCATGCCATTGTCGGCGCCTTTATAGTTGGCCTGGCTGTCAATGCCACCCTTCCGGAACACAGCCCTGTCACAGGGCGTGTGCTTTTCCTTGGCGAAGCGCTCTTCGTGCCAATTTTTCTGATGTATATCGGAATGGTAATCGATCCCCTTGCCGTTGTGACCAACCAGCGCACTTTGCTCATTGGGGCAACGCTCACCGTCATTGTCTATGCTGGCAAGTATGCTGCTTCCTGGTTGATGGGCCGAATCTTCCACTACGGGAAGGATGAAGTGATGGTAATGTGGGGACTGTCCCAGGCCCAGGCAGCAGCCACCCTGGCGACCGTCCTGATTGGCGTTGAAATCGGTTTGCTCAGCGATGAGTTTTTCAACGGCGCCATCCTGACGGTTCTGGTTACAACGCTCACTTCCCCCCTGCTGGTGCAACGATTTGGAGCGCGTCTTAAAGTAAGCAGAGAGGAACCGGTTGACACTTCTTTATTCGAACGAATTCTGGTGCCGGTAGCCAATCCCACGACGCAACAACACCTGATTGCTCTGGCCAGCATCCTGGCGAGCACGGTCGAAGGCACGCTTTTTCCATTACGGGTAACCCTCAAACAGGATAATCAGCCACTCGATCTCCAGGGAGAGCGACAGACATTGGAAAGCGATTATCTAGAAAATGGAGAGGAAATCACTATCGAGCCGGTCCACCGCGTCGATTCCTCCATTTCCGAGGGCATACTGAATGCAGCGCTTGAAAACAGGACCACCCTGATTGTCATGGGCTGGCGTGGAAAGGCAACATTTCGCGAAAGCATCTTCGGCACAATACTTGACGAAGTAATCTGGAAGTCCACGACGCCGGTTCTGGTTGGCCGTCTGACAATGTCTATCAACGCCATGCAACGCGTCGTCCTCGTAATCCCCGCGAACAGCCTCGTTCAGGCGCTACTACCCAAGACAGTAGAAATGGCCAGCGCAATCGCTCGCTCCATCAACGTACCCCTTATCATCCTGGTAGCGCGTCGCTACGGCTCCCAGCTTGAAGAAATTCTTGCCAATCAGAAGAAGAAAGACCATGCCAACGAGGTCGTCATCGAGCGCGTAGAAGTTGAAAACGTGGTTTCCCGCCTGGAATCCAGCGACCTCGCCCTAATCACCACAACAGGCTCCCCCCGCTTCTACCGCTCCAGCCTCGGCTATATCCCCGAACGCGTAGCGGCTCAAACTAAAGCTTCACTGCTCCTCGTCCACTATCCGGAGCGGTTGCGTTAG
>CAZRTM010000023.1:27481-40772 GCA_964602995.1 uncultured Ardenticatenaceae bacterium | reverse complement strand
TGGCCCGTGCCCGTGTGGAATTCCCGGTCATGGATGATGGAGAGGCGCCTGGCAGCGATCAGTCTAACGACAATCATCACGGCGCCTCTCGCTGATAGCGTTGCTTACTAGAGGCTGTAAACGTCGCTAAATTTCCGTTTTGCATAGGCCACGAATGGCTCGTGGCTTAGCGGTTTCCCTGTTGCCATTTTGACCAGTTCAGCCGGTTCAAATTTGCGCCCATGCTGGTGCACGTTGCTGCGTAGCCAGGAGAGCAAGGCGTCGGTCTTGCCCGCTTCAATCTCAGCCTCGATTGCCGGCGCCTCTTCGCAGGCAGCGGCGAATAATTGGGCGGCATAGAGGTTGCCCAGGGCGTAGGTGGGGAAGTAGCCGAAGCTGGGCCAGGTCCAGTGGATGTCTTGCAAGACGCCTTCGCGGTCATTGGGCGGTGTTACGCCAAGCAGCGAGTTGAGCTTGTCGTTCCAGGCCGTGGGCAGGTCGCTCACCTTCAGGTCGTCGTTCAGAAGCGCCTGTTCCAGCTCGAAGCGCAGGAAGATGTGGAAATTGTAGGTTAACTCATCGGCTTCGACGCGAATGAGGGAAGGCTGCACTTTGTTTACTGCCTTGTAGAAATCCTCGGCCGTGGCGTTTCTCAGTTGGTCGGGGAACAGCTCTTGCAGACGCGGGAAGTGGGCGTGCCAGAAACCGCGGCTGCGGCCGACGACGTTTTCCATCATGCGCGACTGTGATTCGTGAATGCCGGAGGATGCGCCGCGCGCCAATGGGGTGCGCGCCAGATCTGGATGGGTTTCTTGCTCATAGATGGCATGACCTGACTCGTGGAGAGTGCCAAAGAGCGAGGGGCTGATGAAGTCAGGGTACCAGCGAGTGGTAATGCGGGCGTCATTACGCGAGAAGCTGGTGGCAAAAGGATGAACGGTGGTGCCCAGATGGCCACGGTCGAAATCATACCCTGCGGCTTTGGCGATGTAGTGGGCAAATTCCTTTTGCTTTTCGATGTCGTAAGGCTGGTGCAAAATGCTATCGTCGACCTCAACACCTGACTCCCGAATGGCCTGCAGCAGGGGTAGCGTTTCTTCTTTGGCGGCGTTGAAGATGGCCCTGACGTCGGCGGTGCTGGCGCCTCGTTCGAACTTATCCAGCAGGGCATCGTACAGCTCATCTTCGTAGCCGTATAACTCGGCCAGCTCGCGGCCGAGGTCGACGATTTGCTCCAACCAGGGGGCGAACGACTGGAAGTCGTCGTTTTCGCGAGCTTCTACCCACACACTGCGCGCTTTGCCGCTAATTTCCGAGTTGCGCGACACAAAGTCGAGCGGCAGCCTACGCGCGTCGTCGTACTGGCGGCGCAGCAGGCGGATGAGGCTGGCCTCATTGCTCTCGTACGGTGCGCCTTCAAGCTCGTCAGCCGCGTCTTCAATCAACTCGCCCATTTCGTCAGAGGTGAACATGCTGTGTGACAGCCGGCGTAACGTCGTCATCTGCTTGATGCGCATTTCGTCGCCGGCCTTGGGCATGATCACATTGCGGTCCCAGCTCAATAGCTGGTTAGCTTTATTGATGTCGTGGATTTCGTGCACCTTTTCCAGGAGCGCGTCGTATTTGGAACCCATCTTTCTCTCCATTGGATTGTTGGGGGGCCGACTGGCAGACCACCCAGTTGGTGACAAGCGACGCCACTGGGGCATCTCGGACGCTGATTGTATCCGGTTTAGACAAAAAGGGCAGATTTAGACGAGGAGATAGGTGGCCAGCGGGGCCATGTGCTGTATGGCTATTTCCAGCGAATGGAGCGCCGAGAGAGGGGGCCGGTATTGCCAGTTGAGGATTTCGATCAGGATGTAATCGAGAATGGCCCAGAGGCCGAAACAACTGACGGCGAAGATAAGAATGGAGAGCGCGATGGCGAGGATCAGGCAGCTCTGGGCGCAGCTAATGCCGCCGCTGGGGAGGGTGCGGACTTTAGAATCCGGTCCATCGTCAGGCTGCACAACTTCGGCTTCCAGCACCTCACCATCTTCCCCTTCGGCATAGGTCTCGACGTAGGGCGTGCGGAGAATGGGCCGGCCATGACCACCACAACCATATGCGGAACAACGGTTGTTGTTCATGCGCCAGCAGTGGACGTGATGCCGGGTAGCATCTTCGGGGCAGATGATGATATCCTGGCCCGGCGCAAACGGTTCTTTGCACAGGGCGCAGGCCTCGCCCAGGAAAGGCGATTGTTTGTCGATTAAGATGGGTCGGATGGCCATATCTTGATGGCGCGGAGGAGACCCTCCCACAAATCACGCCAGAAAGTGCGGCGCTTCATTTCGCGCTGCATGCGCCGTTCGCTTTCTTTCAGTCGCTTGGTGCGTCCGTTGGGGGTCACCCGCGGTTGCGGAGCGTGGCGCGGGATGTCGGAACGTTCGATGGTCAGCACCGGACCGAGATCCAGCTCGCCCACACGCCTGTAAGCATTGCCTGAACAACCGAGTACGGCGCACTTGCCCCCGTTTTGCTCCCAGCATGCCAGATGATAGAGGGTCTCGCACTCTATGCAATAGATGGGGGCCATTTCACCGTTGGCTGCGTGTCGCTCCACTGAGCTGGCACACATGGGGCAGCGCAGACTCAGCTGATTGGCCTCAGCGATATCTTCTTCGGTTATGCGAATGAATTCCTCATTCTCGCTCATAGTTGACCACAGTGCGTCCAGGACGCGATAAGGTATGCTGCTCCTATTTTACCACAAGCAGGAGCTGTTCTGGCAGTGGATGGCGCTAATTCTTCGTAAGCCGTCATTTCGGTTGCCCGCACTGTCTTTACCAGCGGTCTCGTGCCCATTGAGGCCAGGGAAAGTCATAGGCCTGCACCTCACTCTGGTTCCGGTTCCAACAGAAAAAGCCACTCTTGCGCGCCAGCGGATCCAACACGAGAGCAATATGCCACTTCTGTGTAAAGAAGTTCTGGTGAATAAAGAGGTCCATTCCAGACAAGAAAATGCCGAAGCCAGGGTGCGTGTGGTACCAGCCGACAATCACGGCTTCTTCGTTGGGATAGCGCTCTATCAATTTGTCGGTGACATAGCGCCAGCTTTCCGGCGTATAGGTGACACTGGCGCCGTGCATTCGCGTATGTTTGGCAATGATGATGTCTGAGACGTGGACAACGTAACGCCCGTCGGGTTGCTTTTCAGGACGCGGGCCAATGAGCATACCGGCTACCTCGCGGTCCGGGCTGGAGAGGGCGTGGGCCTGAGCATCGCGGAAGGCATCTTCGTTGATCAGAATGTCAACCGCTGCCGACGTGGAATGGCCCAGCGGGCGGCGCAACCCGGCGATGCGCGGACGGGTAGGAGCAGGAGCCGGCGGCTCTACTGCCTCTTCGACTGCTGTCTCATCTTCAGCAACCGGTTCCGCTTCTACTTCTTCTGTCACTGCCTCGGTTGCCGGCGCTGCTGGCTCTGCAGTTGTAGTTACTTCTTCTTCCTGCTCGCCTGGCGCGGTCGCTTCCTCAGTTGCTGTGGCAGGCTCTCCTGCCTCTTCAACTGCTTTTGCTTCCTCTTCCGCTGCTTCCGGCTCAGGCGCAGCCGTTGGCTCTGGTCCAGGCACGGTTTCTGTTGCCGTCTCAGTCGTTTCTGTTTCAGCCTGTGCTGCCTGTGGCGATGGTTCACTTGGCGTTGCTTCGCCAGTCGTTGCTTCGTCCGGCGTTGCTTCCGTTTCCTGGCTGGCAGGGGGCTGCTGCACTTCGTGGTGAAGCGTAATGGCATGTTCGAGGACGTGGTCTCTATCCAGGGCCAGGGGGCTTCCGCTTTCGTCCAGCACAGTAATCTTTAGCTGTGATTCAGTAGCCGCCAGCTCGCCCAGGATGGCCGAACTATGCTTCTCCCAGATGTCGGCTTCCAGGGCTTCAGCGAACGCCTCCAATTCGGACAGCGTACAGTCACGTAATGCCTTAACCTGCCCCGGCGCTACTTCGATGGCGTCGGGCGGGCGCAGAGAAACGGTCACCGTTGCCGGATAGCGCATTCCGGGCAGTTCAATGGTGATCAGGGCGGCATAGCTGATTTCTCTTGCGTCAGACATTGTTACGTTCCTTCGACGCTTCGCGACCACATCGCGAACGGTTTATGATCATCATATCCATCATGGTGTGGTTCATACTTAAGACTGCGGATTTGCATTTGTACCGGCAGCCATCAGGTCAAACGTTATGATACAGGGCGTTGCGCCTGCCAGCGGTCGCCCCTGGTTGTTAAGGGCCACCAACCGCAATTGATAGCGAGCCGGCGTGTAGCCGGTGGTGTCCCACTCTGCCAGCCGTCCCAATTCCACGTCACGGTTGAAGGAGTGGATAGGCCACCACTCCAGTTCTTCACCAGGGCGTATTTCTAAGGCGTAACTGTTGGCCTCTTCACGTTGCGCCACGCCGCTGATGGTTAGAATGGTGCCCGCCGTCACATCCGAACCTGGAGCCGGCGCATAGATACGCAGCGCGGGATCAGGACAGGTAGCCAGGCCGGTAGCGGCAGCCGTTTGCAGGTTGCTGTCCGCCAGCGAGACGACGATGCCCTCCAGACTGGTGCTGTGCAGATAGAGGGGCAGGACGCCGCCGAAGAGGAGGCCCAGGCTGAGGATGATGCCCAGCACACCGGTCAGGAGGCCGAGCCAGGGGCTGACAGGAGGCAGCTCTGTTGAGGCCATGCCGTCCACCTCTGCGCGTTGTTGCCTGAGGAGGTGTTCCTCGTAGGTCTCGTCCCAGACGGCGCTCTCGACTGCCTGCCAGGGGAATGCGGACTGTTCTGGCTCATCCGTAAGTTCGTGGAAGCCCTTTAGCGGCTTGATAGTGTCGTTGCTCCAGCCGAAGAAGGCGGCTTCCTCGCGCAATGGATCAATCACCAGACCCACGTGCCAGGGCATGACGAAGGCGGCGGAATGGACGATGACGTCATCGGCCGAATAGAAGACGCCCAGCCCGGGATGGGTGTGGAACCAGCCGACGATGTCCAACTGCGGATAGCGGCTGGCGCGGTCACGGTGGATCTGGGACCAGGCATCGGCGGTGAAAGTGAAGTGCACGGGGCCGTGATCGTTGCTGAACGCGGGGAGGGCGGCCTTCACCTCCACGACGGTTTCGTCACCCTCGCGGAAGGCATGCCCCAACAGCACACCACCTACTTCCCGGCGCAGGTCGCTGCGAGCATGGTCGTCAATCTCAACCAGCGCCTGCTGGTGCAGAAGGACGCGCGTCTGGCCGGAGACCGGCGGCGCACCGTGTAGGACGTGCCGGTCTCCAGAGCCGGTTGCTTCGCGCTGGGGAAGCTGTGCCAGGTCAGCCCGGTTTCCGGGGCGTGGCGTCTGCTCGCCGTGCGAATCTGCCGCTTGCGGCCGGTTGCTACTAGAGTAGCTTGATGCCGAGGTCATCACTTTCCTCCTCGGCCCCGAGAACGATCTGGTCGGCGATAGACTCTCCCTTCAGTGGACGCGGATCCACAGGGAAGAGCCGCTTGTTTCGTTCGGCCCAGGCGGCGGCCCGGGAATTCATCGGGTCACCGGGATCGAGATTCTTGTACTGAATCATCTCGCCTAACGAAAGCAACAACTCATCCAGCGTCTTGGCCGGCCACCAGGCGCCAATGCAGACAGCGCCTGTTGAGTGGATGTTGGGGTGGAAGATCGGTGTCTTCCACTTGAGCTGCGGTTGCTTCAGCGGGTACTCCGCGTGAAGGTAGAGAGTTACTTCATGCGAGTCTCGCAGGACTGGTTGGCCGTAGGAGTTGACCTTTTCAACCCCCTGGCACGTAAAACGGATCAGATACCTTTCCGGTGGATCACCTTCCGTAGCCAGGATGTGGATGAACTCGCTGCGGTCAACCAGTTCCTGCACCCGCTTAAAATCGTTTCTCAGACGAGTTTCACGGATATCAAAAGACATAGAACGCCTTTGGTGATAGATGTGGCCTCCCACTTGATAGCGGAAGCGCCAAACAGTTCGTCAAAGTTACCCGGCGGTTACTTCCGGGAATAAGCTGAGGATATCATCCTCTTTGACCCCTGCATCGCTCAAGGAATCGTCATCGGCCAGCCTCTTGCCTGAAGCGCGGTGGTCGAGACGGTAGGTGATGGGATTGGCCCCCTGTGTGGTGGGCAGCCCCATCTTGTTGACCAGGGCCGGGATGAGCCGGCGCATGGGAACATCCTCGGGCAGCTCCACGGGTGTCTTCTTGGAGCCAGTGGGATCGTAGATGATTACCTTAATGCTTGCCATGTTTCTTAGCCTCCGTATATCAATCGTGCCACTTATATGGCGTCACTTATTTTTACGTAAAAACGGGCCTGAGAGTTGCAAAAATGGCCCCTAGATTCTCAACAATCTTGTACTCAACCTGCGAAATTCTTACATTCTAGTTAAAGTCGAAAAAAGTTTCCCTGTCACCCGTCAGCTCCAGATAGAGCCTTTCCTGCCCGTTACGCGCGCGGATGATGCTCAGCGGAGCGACGTCCAGGCCGGCCAGTGGCCGGTCCAGGTACTCCTCGTCGCCGCTGATGCGGTGGGTCATTTCCATGTCGCAGCGGCCGCCGCATTGGGGGCAGGTGGTGGCGTTCTCGTAGAGGCGCGCCATGCGCTGGAAGATAGGCTCTACATGGCCGCACTGCGAGCAGGTCATGTAGGTGACGATTTCGCTGTCGAATTCTAACACAGCCTCCGGACCCAGCTTCTCACGGGCAATCTCTAGCAGCTCGCCAACGCTGGTTCCGGTGGCCGTGGCTTCTGATAGCTCCACAATAGGCTTGATGGTGCTGTGGCTCATGCAGAACTCTTTTTCGGGATATTCGGTGGTATAGATGTCGTTGGTCAGGCCGTTGATCATGAGAGCCTTGCCCGGCTGTACTTCCATGCCGTGCAACAATTTAAGCGCTTCCTGGGTCTGGAAAGCGGCGACAATGGAGGCGCTGGTGGGCGTAGTGGGCACTTTGCCCTGCAACACATTCTCGCGCGCCAGCAGTGGGCAGGAATAGCGCAGGTTGATGGCCTGGTAGTCGGCATCGGTGAGAGTGCATTCGTAGCAAGCGCCGCGGCCGGGCCAAAAGACGCGCACGATGCCCATCAGCTCCTGGATGGCGCCATCAACCCACGGCCGGTCAATGGCCCAGGCGAAACGGTTGATGGAGAGGCGCGCCTCGCGGTTATCGAGGCAGCCGATGATGGCGTCGACGTGCCGGAAGACGCCAAGACCCATCTCATAATTGATGTCACCGTGCCACGCCCTGGCGTTGACATCGGGATTAAGCTCCTTGAGGCGCTCTACGGCAACATCTACCTTGCGCCGGCCGCGGTCACCCTCACGGAAGAGCACGGAACGGCTGAGATTGGAGTCCTCGATAGTGTCGAAGTCGGCGACGATGAGGTTGCCAATGCCCATGAGGGTCAGGTTCTTGAGGACTTCGTTGCCCAAAGCGCCGGCGCCAACGACCAGGACGGTGGCGTTGCGCACCACCTCCTGTTGCCACCAGCTAATGTAGCCGAAAGTGTGATAACGGTCGGTATCGGGATCGGTAATAACTAACGTTTCTTCCATAGGTAGTTGTTCGTCTTTCCTCGTCTTATCAGGCCCAAGGCATATAGTGAATAGTGGTCAGACATGGGCCTGCTCAGTTGTCAATAAGTGTGTCCTATTCATTGCCCGCGCAGCCGCGCTGCCGGAGCAGAGATAAAGTTTTGGGTTGCCACCAGCGCCCCGTCCGGATTATAGGCTATGCCAATACCTACATGCGTCCAGATGGGATTTAAGAGATTGCCGCGGTGATTGGTCAGTCCTCGCGGCTGGCGCATGAATGCGTTGTGGATATCCTGGACGGCCCGTTCGCTGTGCGCTGCCCGCCCATAGACTATACCGATATTTTCACCGCAGGCGACGTAGCTAACGTTATGTTGCCGCAACCGTTGCGCTGCGGTCACGCCTTCGGGCGTCACGTGGGCCACATATTGCCGCCGTAGCATATCTGAAGAGTGCTGCCGGGCGATAGCAGCCAGCCTGGGGTCCCACGTCAGATTGGCGGTGCCGACCCAACCAGGCAAATGGTGGCGGCGCGTGACATTGACAAGCTGGAACATCAGCTGCTCCAGGCGCTCAAGGTCTGGCTCAGCCTCTGGTTGGGGCGCCGCAGGCGTCAAATCATCAACGGTTATGGCCAGTACGGCGCGTTCTGCCTGTGGCTCGCCTTCTGATGGCACGTCATCCAGGGTTACTGTAATGACGTCGGGCGTGGTTTCGGGCGTCGTTTCACTCGGTCGCGTCAGCCGCGTTGCCCGTTCAATATCTTCTTCGGTTAGCTGGACCCAGTCGTCCACGCCGCCGTTCTCAGGATCGGTCATCGATGCTTATCCATTTGTGCCCAGGGTGCGGTGGAAGGGCAGGGTGAACTCGGTACGGTCGGCATGGAGCGTAATGGACTTGCGCTCGGTGTCGCCGCCCATTTCACGGGGCCAGGAGACTTCGACGTCATAGGTCAGCCCTTCTGCGGCGCGCACCGGCAGTTCGGCCACAAACGTTCCATTGCGGTCTGTGGTGCCAGCCACGTAACTCCTGATGCCTTTGCACGTAATTCGAACCTGCAGCCCATACAGTCCCTCACCGTCGGGCCGGTCCTGGACATGCACGCGCAGCTTCGTCGTCTTCATCTCTTCTGAGCGGAATACCTGGCGGATGGCCATGCTCAGGCCGGGCCGGGTGTCGGTGGAGGAGGCAGGCATAATGACGCCAGAAGCGGGCAACGGGCTGGGCGGCGCCTGGGGCGCAACCTGGTCGCGGGTGATGCGAATCTCCGGCATGCGCACCGGAGGCGTGTTGCCTTCGGGCGTTTGTCCGGCGGCCGGTTGTCCGGTGTCCGGTTGGTTCGCGGGCGCCTGCGTATGCTCTCGCGCCTGCCCTTGCTCTTGCGACAGATCATCTTCGGTGATCACCAGTGGTGTTCCCGTAGCCGGTGGCGGTGGCTGTTCGTCAGGGTCAATGTGCAGGGTCTCGCGAGCCACTTCCGGGTAGCGCACGGGAATGGGCGGCCGGAAGTGCGGCGGCAGGGGCGCGATACGCTCCTCTGCCGCACCCGGTTGGCCGGCTGTCCCTGCCTGCGGCCGGTAGGCGACCGCCTGCGCCATCCGCTCGCGCTCTGTGGCACTACGTTGGATTTGCTGGCGCAGGAAGTGGGCAGTATGGAAGACGATGTGGCCGGCCGGGCTATAACGTCCGGGTGGTAACGCTGGATCGAGCTGTAGCACAGGGTACTCGCGCTGGTGAGCGTAGGCCGCCATAACCAGCGAAAGCCAGGCGATTGGCTGAACCGGGCTTTCGGCTGCGGTCGGGCTGCTGATGGCGGCGAGAGCCTGCACCTCTTCACGCTCTGCCAGGCCGGTCTCATGCAACAGGTCGTAGAGCGCAACGCGGGCGTGGGCCGGGGTAGCAACCAGCCGTGAAAAGTCGTTCAGCGTGGCATCATCAGCCGCGTCCGTCGTGCGCAGCAAAGCTCTGGCCCGGGAGTCGCCAAAATCGACTGCGTGTTCAGGGCGGTCGGGATCGACGAGCAGCCAGTTGCGCAGGTTCGCGGCGAAACGAGCCAGTTGCGTTTCATTCTGGAGGGATTGTACCAGAGTTAGCGCTGTATCATTCATGATGCGCTCCATGAAGGAGCACAGTCACTGCCTCACTGTTCAGCAGTGACTGTGCTATTCTACTTGAACTTCTCATTCTCGGGGCGAATCAGCAGCCAGATGATGAGTCCGACAGGCCAGCTCAGTAACAAAACGAGCAGAGCAACCAGACAGCCTGATTTGCCGTGCCGCTCAGCATCGCCATAGGCCCAGATTGCGCTGCCGATAACGACCGCTATCAGGGGAATGATGATGCAGAGGGAGATGAATATGCTCATAATGGCGCCAAAATCGTCCATGTGTAACTCCTACGATGTTTGCTATCGATGTTTGCTATTACGCTGTCAGCCAGCGACGCGTTCTTCCATATGGTGGGTTATACGCTCACGTTAGTTTCCAGGCGATGAAGCCCTTCCCAGGTGCGCATCAACTCTTCAACGTCAGATACCGATTCCAGGTCTACTTCCATAGCTGCGCGCAGCGCTTCGTCGTACAGCTTGCGATCGTGCTGGCGTAGCATGGGCTTGACCAGGTGGTTGTTGAAGTCGCGCTCGGCCTTGGTTGCTTCCAGCCAGAAGAGGCGGCGCAACCGCGGTAGTAGCTGGTCATCGCTGAACAGGTCGTTGACAATCTCGCTGAAAATCTTATTGACCTTCAGGGCAATGTTGTCCAGCTTTTCGGCGTAGCTTGCTTCGACACTTTCTTTGTAGGCGGTAGCGTTGCTCTCGGCGCCGGGGAACGTGATCTCCAGGTCGCTGGGAGCCGGCTCATCCAGAATGTTAATGGCGAATTCTTCTTCACTTTCGGCGCTTTCGGCGGCTGCCACCGGCTCGGATGCTGGTTCGGCCGCTGCCTGAAGCCGGGATTCCCATTCGCGGCGCACGGACTCAGGCCCATCGAGCATGGCGTCCAGCACACGATCGTTGTCTGGTAGCGCGAGCTGCTGTTCACTCTCCTGCAGCTTCTGGTGAATGGAGCGCTCGGGCCGCACCAGTTCGTACATAGTGGCCTGGCGGCAGATGTGGCGGAAGTTTTCGATTACGCGCTCGACGAGCACAGCATAGGCGCTCTCCAGGCTCAGCGCTTCACCAGGGGCATCGGGAAGAGCATAGGTGTACTCTTGCCCATATTCGCTCCGTTGTAGGCGGGCCAGGACGTCGTGCGCTTCAAGGGTACGCTCCAGCTCGGAGGCGATGACGCCGGCTACCTCCGGCATGAAGTTAGATACTGCATCTTGCATCACCAGTTCTACCTGGTAGAGGATGCGCTTGATGGGTACTTCGATGCCGCTGGTACCCCAGATCAGGTTGTCATAGGTGACGTCGCGGTCATCCCAGTGTTCGGTGCCGTAGCTGTCGAGAAGTGTCTCAATTTCGCGCTGCACCGTGTCCTGCACGAGATCCTTTACGCCGTTGAGGGTGGGGCGCAGAAGCTGGCGGAAGCGCTCATCATTGTTGTACTGCTGGCTCAGTTCCAGCAGCGCGTTGTGGAAGGCGCGGGGCAGCTCTTTCTGCTGCCGACGCAAGACATTTTCGTAACGGCGCTCTTGCATCGATTCCCAACTGCTATCGAACGGCGGGTGTACACCGCGCGCGGCGAGCTGTTTCTCATAATAGAAGCGCAGTGATTGGATGGCGTTGCGCACGCGGGTGGCCGCCTCGCGCAACTGGCTGCGCACGCGGTCATTCTTGATGAACTCGATCAACTGTTCGCGCAGCAGAGGGATTTCACTCAATTTGAGCAGGGCTTCTTTTGTATCGGGATCGAGCGGGTCGTTCTTATCGACGTTGCCAAGCTGGTCGCTAAAGACCTTCAGGACGCGCTCGGTCTCGCTCAGGAATTCCTGCGGTGCATTCTCGGGATCTTCCACGTACAGGGCGATGGGGGCCATGACCAGGAAGTAGGGACGGTTGTGCCCGCGGTTGGAGTAGCGTTCCCAGTAGTTGGGGGCAATGTAGCGGGTGACTTCCTTTACTTCCAACTCGGCTTCGGGCAGGCCGGAGTTGAGACGGTCGAACGCCTGGCGTACGTTGGCGCCGTTCACCACCTGGAAAATCTTGGCAGCGGCTTCGTCGAGGTCACTGCCGCTGAGTCCGGCAAGGCGGTTCTCCTTGATCCAGTTAACGGCGGAAAGAGATTTCATCTCGTCCACACGCTGGCGGCCGGCGTCGGTAACCAACACGATCATGGCATCCTCACGCTTCATCTCTTCCAGCGTAATCGCCTCGTGCAACTTCATGCCGGCGCCCAGGCCAGGTACGTCCACAATGCGCAGGTGGCCGTCCATGAGCAGGTTGGGCACGCCGGGGCGCGGGTGAATGCGGAAGGTGGCGGAGCGGATAAGACGGATCTGGCGCTGTTGTGGGCTGCCTTTGAAGCCGTCTTCACGCAGATGCTTTAACGAGTTCTCGTCGTCAAGGGGAAGGGATTGTGGCGCGGGAGGGCCGTTCTGGAACAGGTCCTCGTGTACCTCGTAGGTGTTGATGCAGTCGAGCAAGATTTCCAGATATTCGTCGCGTTCGGTCTTGGCGTTCTCGCGCCCATCTTCGACCAGGTTCTGGATATCTTCACGAGCCTGCTCGCGCTCGCCCTTGTTAGTGATGTCGAAGGTATCAATCTCGCTGAGCTGGCAGAGACGGCGCACGCGGGCTGCGAATTCGTCGCGGTTCCAGAAGTTCAGTGTCAGGGATTCCGCTTCGCCTTCTTCGGCCTGCTCGATATAGACGATGGTGCCGGTGACAGCGGTGACTGCGCCTGTGGGCAGCAGGTTGCGGCCCAGGAGGGCGTTGATCAGGGTGCTCTTGCCGACGCCGGTGCCCCCGAAGAAGACGAGGGTATAGGTGCGCTGGTCCAGTATCTTTTCAGCCTCTTCAATGCTGAATTGTGCCTGGGGTACAGCACGAACCAGATAGTCACGGGTGGCGTCGATGCTCTTCTGCAGGTTGACCCACTGCTCTACCTGCGCTTCACTGATATAGGGCAGCTCTTGCAGGGAGTCTTTCAAATCACTATAGCGGTCAGCTTTCATTTCAGAGTTCATAGTCTCAAGTCCTCGGTAAACTCACATGGTTTTGTCGCCAGGGTCGACACATATACTATTACGGGTTTTCGGCACAAAGGTTGCACGCCTTCGAAACGCGCGGGGTTATTAATGCGTAATTGATAGTGATAGCATATGCTTGCGTTGTCAACGGCCGGACCTGGTAGAGAGGTGGCCATGACCAATTCTCGACCAGCCTGGCCTCTCATTAGCTTAATTGGAGTTAATAATGCGTATTATTCTTTATCTGGGCAAGGGTGGTGTTGGCAAGACCACGGTAGCGGCGGCCACGGCGTTGCGCTGTGCCCAGCTTGGCTACAAAACGTTGGTGGCCAGCACCGATATTGCGCACAGCCTGGCTGATTCCCTGGATACCCCGCTGGGCGACAAGCCTGTAGAAGTGACCGAGAACCTTTGGGCGCAGGAAATCAGCGTTGTCGCCGACATCTATAACTATTGGGACGTTTTGCAGGAATTCGCCTCGAATATGATCGCCGGCCAGGGACTGAGCCGGGTGGTGGCTGATGAGCTTTCGGCTTTCCCAGGTATGGATGAGATTGTCAGCCTGCTGCATATCAATAAGCAAGCGAAAGAGAGAAATTTCGACCGTCTGATTATTGA
>CAZRTM010000023.1:23377-27381 GCA_964602995.1 uncultured Ardenticatenaceae bacterium | reverse complement strand
GTGGTGGTGCAACCGGAGAAAATGGTGGTGCGCGAAGCGGAACGGGCCATCAGCTATCTAGGCCTATTCAGCTATCCAGTCGACAGCGTTATCGTCAACCGAATTTTGCCTGAAGACGCCGGGGAAGGTGAGTTTTTCAGCAAACGGCGCGAGTTGCAGCAGCGCTACCTGGAGCTAATCGAAAATAATTTCCGTCCGCTACCGCTGTGGTACGTTCCCTACTATCCGTACGAAGTTGTGGGTCTGGAAGCGCTGTCACAGTTGGCTACCGATTGCTTTGGCGAGCGTGATCCCAGCGAGGTTTTCTATCGTGGCCGGCTGCAGGAGGTTATCGAGCGCGAGGATGGCGTGTATCTGTTGCGTTTGCCGCTGCCATTTGTGGAAGGGGGGGATGTGCGCCTGCGCAAGCGGGGCGACGAAATGTTCATTACTATCGGTAATTTCAAGCGGGAGATGATTCTGCCCAATGTGCTGGCCAAACGGCGAGCAGGCAGCGGCCGGTTGGTGAATGGCGTGCTGGAAATTGAGTTCTTGCCAGCGCCAACGGAAGAGGATGTCGCTCCACCTGAGCAGTTGAGCGCTACGCCCGGTGGCCATAGCGCCTGAGGCTGGCTGCAACCTGCATCCCTGCCGGTCGTATAGGGTGGTAGCGGAGTAAAACTGTTCCGCTGCTTGGGCGCTGGGAGCTGGCTATGTTAGTGACTGATAGAGGAGTAAAGGAAAATGGAAGAAAAGAAATTTGAGAGCCAGATGGAAGAAGAAATCCACGTGGAAGAAGAAGCGGAAGGCGCATCCAACGGCAAGTCGCAGCAGAGGTGGACGGAAGAGTTCACCGTTGCCGGCGAAGAGCTGGTGGGAACGGTAAAGCGGCTGGTGCGTGAGGCCAACGTGCGGCGCATCGTGGTGCAGAACAAGGAAAAGCGTATTCTGTTTGAAATCCCGCTGGTGCTGGGTTTGACGGGCATCGCCCTCCTGCCAATTTACTCTGCTCTGGCCCTGACCGCTGCTCTCCTGACTGATTGTACGATTACTGTGGAGCGTGTGGAGACAAAAGAGGACGGTGCCACGAGCTAGATGGGTCTCACGCTCATTGCAGCCAACCAGTATATAAAGCGGCGCCTAGATTCGGGCGCCGCTTTTTTTATTGCTTGCTCCAATCCTGTACAGCCGTTTATGTTATGATATAGGGAAGCGGCAGTTAGACATCAGGCAGGAAATGGAGGGATACGATGAGAGTTGAGCCAGACAAGATGGTCGCTCTGGGCTATGGGAAATATTTCCGGTCCGATAAGATTGCGGGGTTGGAACCGATTGAGGATGAGGAGGGTCGCGGACCCGGGCGGCGGACGTTTGTCTATCTGGAAGGGAGGTCAGAGCCGATTGTTGCTTCCCGTTCTGAAGGGACCATTTTGCGCGATATGCTGCAGACGCCGCGCGAGATCACGAGAGCAGGGGAGCAGTATGAGCTGTTAGTCGATATTCTGCAGTCGATCCGGGACATTGACCCCATGTTGAGGACGATTGTCAAGCAGCAGGGAAACTGGGATCTTGCGCGGCTGGAACGGCGTATCGAGACAGTAATAAACGAGAACGAGGAGTGAGTGCCGCAAACCGGGGAGTGTAGGTAAGGACTTGACTGTGATGATTGTACCGTTACAATCGGTACAATCATGTCACAAGCCACCGAATACCTCTACCAGGAAATAGCTGAATCAATCCGCCGTCGTATTGCCAGCGGTGAACTAAAAGCTGGAGACCGGCTGCCTCCCGTACGCGAAATGGCCGAACGGTGGTCGTGTAATAACGGCACCGTGAGCCGCGCCTATGGCCTTCTGGCGGAAGAGGGGTTGGTTACGGCGCACCGCGGTAGCGGCACGCAAGTGGCGGCCAACACGTTACACGCCCAGAGCCTGACGTGGCAATGGGCGAACCTCGTCAATCGCGCCGAGCAATACCTGCTGGAATCTTTGAGCAATGGGTATGAACCGGCCCAGATCAGCGCAGCGCTGGCCACGGCCGTGGCGCGATGGCGGGCCATGCAAGAAGAGCAAGCGGAGCTACCAACGCCAGACGAAGCAGGTTCGGCCTCTGCGCTCCGTTTTGCGGGCAGCCACGACATGGTGGTTGAAATGCTGGTGCAACGGCTGCAGTCGGCAGATCCGCCGCTGGCGCTTGACGTGACCTACAACGGCAGCCTGGGGGGGCTGATGGCCGTGGCCAGAGGTGAGGCGGACGTCGCCGGAACGCACCTTTGGGATGAGGAGACGGACCGCTATAACACACCGTTTATCAGGCGCCTGTTGCCGGGAAGGTCCGTCGTCTTGATGACGCTGGCGCACCGCCGCCAGGGTTTAATCACAGCGCCCGGCAATCCACTACAGCTCAATTCGCTGGCTGATCTGCGCCGCAGTGACATTCGCTTTCTCAACCGCCAGCCTGGCTCTGGGACACGGGTCTGGCTGGATGCCCAATTGCGGGCGGCGGGCATCGATGCGACTGAGATTCCCGGATTTGAGCAGGAGGCGACGACGCACCTGCAGGTTGCCAGCGCCATTGCCAGTGGGGAGGCCGATGTGGGGCTGGGAATCCATGCAGCAGCTGCGGCGTTCGACCTGGCGTTTGTGCCCTTGATGGAAGAGCGCTATGACCTGGTGTTCACAGCGGAGTCGTGGCAGTCGGCGGGAGCCAACGCGTTAAGAGAGATAGTTAATTCTGATAATTTCAAAGAAGCCGTGAGCGCCCTTGGTGGCTACAACACCCGAGAGAGCGGGCAAGAACGACGGCTGTAAAGGAGTTCCGCCATCGAAGATCTGTTGCGCGGCCTGCTGGAAGCGGCTGCTCTGATAGCGAGCGGGGATAGCGCCCTGCTGGAAGTAGTCATTCTCTCGCTGCAGGTGTCGGGTACGGCGCTGCTGCTTAGTGTTCTCATTGGAGTTCCTGTTGGAGCATTTCTCGGACTTAGCCGCTTTGTGGGGCGGCATATGGTGATCGCGTTCCTCTATACGGGCATGGGCTTTCCGCCGGTGGTCATCGGCCTGTTTGTTTACCTGCTCCTGTCTCGCTCCGGCCCGTTGGGCAAGTTGGATAGTGCGCTGTTGCCCGCGCTGTTCACGCCGGGAGCAATGGTGCTGGCACAGATAATTATTGCCGTGCCGCTGGTTGCCGGCTTCACAATGGCTGCTGTGCTGGCCGTGGATCCTGATCTGCGCCGGCAATTGCAGGCTCTGGGCGCCACGCGCTGGCAATCAGCGGTGACTGTGCTGGTCGAAGCGCGCGTCGGCGTGCTGGTTTCGGTCATTGCTGGTTTTGGCAGCATCATCTCGGAGGTAGGAGCGGTGATGTTGGTGGGCGGCAATATTGAGCATCGCACCCGGGTTTTGACCACAGCCATTGTGCTGGAGACGCGCAAGGGGAATTTCGATCTGGCTGTCGCTCTGGGCATCATTCTGCTCTCAATTTCGTTTGTCATCAACGCATGGATGTTGGTGTTACAGGGGCGTACGATACATGAATGAACCAATCTTTGAGTTAACTGGCGTGCGGCAGATTTACGAAGGGCGTGAGGTGCTGCACGTTGAGCATTTACAGATCTGGCCGGGGGAGATACTGGCCGTTGTAGGGCCTAGCGGCGCGGGCAAGAGCACGTTGCTGCGCCTCTTGAACTTTCTCGAAACGCCGGCGAACGGGCAGATATGCTACAAGGGCCGCCCTTACCGGGACCATAGCTCTGTGCCCATCGAAACACGGCGCGAAATTACAACTGTTTTCCAACATACGAAACTTCTAGACCGCTCCGTACAGGCCAATGTGCGTTATGGGCTTGCGCTGCGCGGTAACCGGAAGGACAACAAGGTTGTGGCTGGCGCAATTGAGCAGGTTGGGCTTGGGGAGCTGGCGGGGCAGCGGGCGAGCAAGCTTTCGGGCGGGGAAACACAGCGGGTAGCCCTGGCCCGAGCCATCGTTTTGCAGCCGGAAGTGCTGCTGCTAGACGAGCCGACAGCGAA
>CAZRTM010000023.1:0-23277 GCA_964602995.1 uncultured Ardenticatenaceae bacterium | reverse complement strand
ATTTTGCTCTTGCTGGCAACAGCCGCCTGTTCGGGAACGGCCGGAGAGAATGGGACCGCAGCTCCTACTGAACCACCGGCTACGGCGGAAGAGCAAGCGCTTGCAGCAGAGGTAGAACCATCTGAGAGCGATGAGGGTGCGGCGCAAACGGGCGGCTCAACGTTATTGCTGGCAACGACAACAAGCACCGAAGATGCCGGCCTGCTGGATGCCATCCTGCCGGTGTTCGAATCTGAATACGGCGCTCGGGTTGACGTGGTTGCCGTCGGCACCGGTCAGGCATTGCAACTGGGCGTAGATGGCAACGCCGACGTGCTATTGGTCCATGACCGCGAGCGTGAAGATGCATTTATGGCGGACGGACATGGCGTGCGGCGCGAGGATGTGATGTACAACGATTTCGTCATCGTGGGCCCTCCCGACGATCCGGCTGGTATAGCGGAATTCGGAGATGTGGCTGAGGCGTTTGAGGAAATCGCTGCGCAGGAAGTTGCCTTCGTTTCTCGTGGCGATGATTCAGGCACACATGGTCGCGAGCTGGGGATATGGGAAGCGGCCGGCATTGAGCCATCCGGTGACTGGTATATCGCCGCGGGCCAGGGGATGGGGGCTGTGTTGACGCTGGCCGAAGAGCAGCAAGCCTATACGCTCAGCGACCGCGCAACCTACCTGGCGCGAACCCAGGAGGGGCTAGAGCTGGAGATCGTGCTGGAGGGTGATCGTAGATTGCTGAACCCTTATGGCGTTATGGCGGTCAACCCTGATAAGAGTAGCGCCATCAATAACGAGCTGGCTAATACCTTTATCGACTGGCTGATCAGTGTTCCCACGCAGGAGTTGATTAGAGAGTTCGGTGTGGATACATTCGGGATGCCCCTATTTGTGCCTGATTCGGAACCCTGGCGCGAAGCGCAGGGACAGTAAGCGGCAGGAACTGTAAGGGGAGGGAGCGTGAAACGAGCCTGGGCACATCTTGCGTGTCCAGGCTCGTTCCCAACAGAAAAGGAGGCAATGGTAATGAGGATGCGCACCGTGATGGCGATGCGCAGCTCAGTTACTGACGTTAGATGTAACCCGGCCCGAAGGAACTGACAATCTGGACGTAGTTGGCCCGCTCAAAGGCGGCCGGGGCCGAGGAGTTGATCTGGCTGAGACTACCCCGGAACTGGTCCAGGGAGCTATATTCATGCTGAACAAGCCAGGTGCCTACATCGGCAAGAATTTCGCCAATTCGCCCCACACCATTATGGAGTAGCTCGGAGGCCATCATAACCACGGTTGCACCGGCTGCCAGCCCCTTCAGGGCGTCCGTTCCAGTGTGGACACCGGTTGTCAGGGCCAGGTCGGCGTCGACGCGGCCGTAGAGTAGGGCAATCCAGCGCAGTGGGAGACGCAACTCGCGAGAGTCGCTCAGGATCAGTTTGGGAACGATGTCCAGCGCTTCAAGATCGAGATCTGGATGGTAGAAGCGATTGAAAAGAACTAGGCCATCCGCGCCCGCTGCTACCAGTTTGCCGGCCATGTTGGGCAACGAGCTGAAATAGGGGCTGATTTTCATGGCGATGGGAATATCGATACTGGCCCGCACGTCGCGCAGCACGTCGAGATAAATTTGCTCTATGTCGCTGCCGGGAAGGTCAACGTTCGTGGCCAGGAAGTAGATGTTTAGCTCCAGTGCGTCGGCGCCTGCCTCTTCAATTTTGCGGGCGTAGTCAATCCAGCCACCGGTCGAAACCCCGTTGAGGCTGGCTATGACCGGTATATCCAGAATCTTCTTGGCCTTGTGAATGTGCTCCAGATAGGCGTCAGGCCCGACCATACGATATGAAGTTGCCTCTGGGAAGAAGGCTGATAGTTCGGGATAGGTATTGGCGCCCTGGCTCAAGAACTGGTCCAGCATCTGACTGTCCTGGTTAATTTCTTCTTCGAAGAGAGAATAAAGAACAACGGCGCCGGCCCCTGCATCTTCCATGCGCTTAAGGGTGCTGATGTGGCGCGAAAGGGGCGAAGCCGAAGGCACAATGGGATTCTTCAGCCTGAGGCCCAGATAGGTGGTTTCTAGATCCATGCTAAAACTCCTTCCTGTTGTGGCTGGCTGGCGGCGCCCATGGCCACAACTCATTAGCGCTTCGGCATCTACGCCCGCCCGCAGCTCTGTCACCACGCTGCGGGCGGGCGTTTTCCACCTCTCCGCTTTGTTATTTGCTCTCGTTTAGCGCCGCGTGCGCCGCCGCCAGGCGGGCAATGGGCACCCGGTACGGAGAGCATGACACGTAATTCAGGCCCAGCTTGTGGCATATGTCGATGCTCCGGGGGTCGCCCCCGTGTTCGCCGCAAATGCCAATTTCCAGGTCCGGGCGGGTGGCGCGTCCGCGCTCCACAGCCCATTCCATAAGGACGCCGACGCCGCTGGGGTCAATGGTGTCAAAGGGATTCTCGGGCAGAATGCCCTGTTGCATGTACTCAATCAGGAAGCCGGATTCGGCATCGTCTCGTGAGACACCGAACGTTGTCTGTGTCAGGTCGTTGGTGCCGAAGGAGAAGAATTGCGCGACTTCAGCAATCTCGTCGGCGGTGAGAGCGGCGCGAGGAATTTCGATCATGGTGCCGAATTTGTACGGGAGAGTGACGCCCTGTTCTTCCATCACGGCTTTCGCTTCCGCTTCCAACGCCGTTTGCTCTACCTTCAGTTCGTTGACGTGGAAGGTGAGCGGGATCATCACTTCTGGATGTACCTCGATTCCTTCACGGGTGCAGCGGCAGGCTGCTTCAAATATGGCGCGCACCTGCATCTTCGTCAGCTCAGGGATCAGGATGCCCAGACGCACGCCGCGCGTGCCCAGCATGGGGTTCTGCTCGCGCAGCGCCTCTACCCGCTCCAGGAATGCCTGGCGGATGCTGATTTCTTGCAGGGCATGGTCAATCTCGCTCATGGTGTGGAAGTGTTGCAGCCGGACTTTGAGGTCCGCCAGTTCCTGCACCAGTTGTTCATAGCTGGGGAGGAACTCGTGCAGCGGGGGGTCGATGAGGCGAATGATTACCGGCTGGCCGTTCATGGCGCGGAAGATCCCTTCGAAGTCTTCCCGTTGTAGCGGCAGCAGCTTCTCCAATGCCTCATTGCGCTCGGTGACCGAGCGGGCCATGATCATCTGCTGTACGATGGGCAACCGTTCGGCCTCAAAGAACATGTGCTCGGTGCGGCAGAGGCCGATGCCTTCAGCGCCATACTCACGGGCGCGTTGGGCGTCGCGCGGATAGTCAGCGTTGGCCCAGACTCCCAGCTTGCGGAAGTCATCGGCCCAGTCGAGGAGCTTGATAAGGTAGGGATTCTTGATATCGGGCACCACGGTTGCCATCTGACCAGGGAAAACCAGGCCGTTTGTGCCATCGATGGAGATCCAGTCGCCTTCTTCGATAACTATCTCTTCTCCGATGCGCATGACGCGATCTTCCAGATCAATCTCCAGATCGCTCACGCCGACGACGGCCGGTTTGCCGAATTGGCGCGCCACGAGAGCAGCGTGGCTGGTGCGGCCACCGCGGCTGGTCAGAATACCTTCCGCAGCGAGCATGCCATGCACGTCATCCGGCTTCGTCTCGGGCCGGACCATGATCACCTTCTTGCCATCCGTTTTGGCCCAGCGCTCCGCTGTGTCGGCGTCGAAGGCTACGATGCCCACGGCTGCCCCCGGCGATACATTGAGGCCACTGGCAATGGGCTTTGTTCGCTTGCGCGCCTCGGCATCCAACTGTGGGTGCAGGAAGAAGTCAACCTGGTTGGGCTGGACGCGGCGCACTGCCTCTTCTTTACTGATCAGGCCCTCCTCGACCATGTCCACGGCGATGCGGACTTCGGCCTGCGCTGTGCGTTTGCCGTCGCGTGTCTGCAGGATCCATAGTTTGCCATGCTCGATGGTGAACTCCATGTCCTGCATATTGCGGTAGTGACGCTCCAGTTTCTTGGCGATTTCCTCAAACTCTGCGTAGAGTTCGGGCATCTCTTTTTTCAGGTCTCTCAGGGGCTGAGTAATGCGGATGCCAGCAACAACATCCTCGCCCTGGGCGTTAATCAGGAAATCGCCTTCCAGTTCCGGCTCGCCGGTCGAAGCGTTGCGAGACATGGCAACGCCGGTCGCCGAGTCGCTGCCCATGTTGCCAAAAACCATGGTCTGAATATTGACTGCGGTGCCTAGATCGTGAGGGATTCCAGTGGCGTTGCGATAGTCTACGGCCCGTTTGCCCTTCCACGACTTAAAGACTGCTTCGACAGCCAGCTTTAGCTGTTCGTATGGATCCTCAGGAAAGTCAATGCCGGTATAGTTCTTAAAAATCTGCTTGAACCGCTCTGTAATGGCCTGCCAGTCCTCGGCCGAAAGCTGAGCGTCGCTCTCCACACCTGCCTTGTTGCGGCGTCCGGTGATGACCGCTTCGTAAACTTCGTCGGGAACGCCCATGACAACGCTGCCAAACATTTGCACCAGGCGGCGATAAGAATCGTAAACAAAACGGGCGTCGCCGGTTTGCTCAATCATGGCCTCGGCAACGCCGTCATTCAGCCCAATATTAAGGATGGTGTCCATCATGCCGGGCATGGAGAACTTGGCTCCAGAACGGCAAGAGACGAGTAAGGGGCGCTCTGACGCGCCAAACTTCTTGCCAGTACTCTGTTCCAGGGCATACACAGCGTCGAGCACCTGGCACCAAAGGCCATCGGGAAAGCGCTCGCCTGCAGCCAGATAGGCGTTACAGGCTTCTGTGGTCACTGTGAACCCGGGTGGAACGGGTACACCGAGACGGGTCATATCGGCCAGGTTAGCACCTTTGCCGCCCAGTAACCCGCGCACAGCATCCCAGTCGCCTACATGTTGCTCGACTTTTTCTACATCGCTGAAGAGATAGACATACTTTATAGGGTGGGCGCCGTTTTCTTTAGCCCCGGCCACAGTTGCTGCCCCTGATACAGAATAGGTAAGATCAGTCATCGTTAGAACCTCCGCACCTCTTAATCCCGGTGTGCTAAGGGTGGCACATGGTAACCGCGCCTCAATTCCCGACAGCGCTCCGGGAATATGTCTTGTACCTGTTACTGGTAATAATTTTAGGCAGCGCAAAAGGTGGGAGTCAGTGACAGATTGCACCATTGACTCCGACAAAAGTCATAGGGGGTGTGGAGAGGGGGAATTCAGATTGGGGGGCGGCCCGCGGAGGCCTGGGCCTATTCCCAGCGCCCAGATTCAGATACCTGGCGGCGCAAGCGGCGGATTTCGCGGTGCAGCTCTTGTTCGCGTTGAAGCATGCGCTGCTCAATGTCGTTGACTTCCTGCAGTAACTCAATCATACGGCGGCGCATATGGAGGACGACCTCGACAGCCGCCAGATCGAGACCCAGATCATCTTGTAGGCGGCGAATCCGTTCCAGGTGGCGGATGTCGGCGGTGGTGAACCCGGCGCCGCCAGTGGCGATGCGCCGGGCACGTATCAGCTCGGCCTCTTCACACAGCTCAAGCATATCTAATGGCATCCGCGCCAGGCGGGCAGCCACTTCACGTGGGTAAATACGATCTTCCTGGTCACTGCGTACAATTAGATGATAAGCCATAGCCGGTTATCCTATATCAGCCAGCCGGTTGACCCGGTGCTGGAGAGGTTGGTCGGTATTCTCCTTTAATTACGCTCGTAAGTTGCGCAACTCCTCGAAAAGCTTCTTTTCGCGCTCGCTGAGATTGGTCGGAATCTGGATGTTCACGGTGGCGTAAAGGTCGCCCCGCTCATCGGGGTTGTTGAGTTTGGGCATGCCCAACCCACGCAACCGGAACACTTTGCCGTTTTCCGTGCCGGGAGGAATGTTGAGGCGCACCTGGCGATCGAGGCCAGATACGACGGCTGAGCCGCCTAGAATGGCGGTGTAAAGGTCAACGGACACCTCGGTAGTCAGGTCATCGCCATCGCGGTCGAAACGAGGATCGGGCAGAACGTTGACGACCAGGTAGAGGTCGCCGGCCTGTCCGCCAGCGGCACCAGGTTGGCCCTGGCCGCTGAGGCGGATACGAGAGCCGGTTTTCACGCCGCGCGGTATTTTGGCCTGGATGGTGCGCCCACCTTCATACTGTAACTGGCGAGTGGCGCCGTGGAACGCTTCCTCCAGCGTAATGTCGACGGGATGCTCAACATCGCGGCCGGGGCGGGGTCGCGCCTGATATTGCCGCCGTTGGCCCGCGCCGAAATCGCTTGCACCGAAATCGGCCCCGAAACCACCGCGCCCACCGAATAGAGTTTCGAAGAAATCGGAGAAGCCACCGCCAAACATCTGCTCGAACTCTTCGGGGCTGACAGTGCGGTAGCTGGTTCCGGATTGACCTGCGCCAGGCTGGGCGCTCCATTGCGACCAGTCGAAATCTTCGGGCCGCCCACCGGCACGCTCGTACTGACGCCATTGGGCGCCGAACCGATCATATTTCTCGCGTTTTTCAGGATCAGACAGCACTTCGTACGCTTCATTAATCTCCTTGAAGCGTTCCTCAGCATTGGCATCCTCTGGATTTACATCGGGGTGGTATTGACGAGCGAGTTTGCGGTATGCTCGCTTCAGCTCGGCCTGGCTGACGTCACGGCTGACCCCCAGGATTTCATAATAATCCTTGTATTCCATGTCTGGCTGGTTGCTCCTCTTCTCTTGACCATGGTATCTCCCGCGAACGCGAGACGATGATTGGCGGTTTGTCTATGTAGCAATTATAACCCGTGCCGGACGCAACAGGCGGCCATTATACAAATAGCCCTGTTGCTCCACGTGCACGACTGTGCCCGACGGATAGCCGGGATGGCTGGTGCTGCCCACAGCTTCGTGTAAAGCGGGATCGAACGGTTGGCCCAAGGCGTCGATCATTTCTATCCCATGTTTGTTCAGCGTATCCAAGAACTCTTTGAGGCTCAACTGTACACCCGCCAGAAAGCCACTGGCCCGTTCGCCGGGCGTTGCATGCTCCAGGCCCCGTTGCAAATTATCGACCAGCGGCAGTAGATCGCGAATAAGGCGCGCTTCGGTTTCATGGGCGCGGCGTGCGTAATTTCGGTCAAGGCGTTTCCGCTCGTTATCAAGATCGGCTGCCAGGCGCAGGTAGCGGTCGCGCCACTCTTCTACCTCTGATGCTTCATCAGGCTGTTCCTCGGTGAGGAGGTCATCGACCTCTCTTTGATTCTCTTCCAGATTTGAAGTCACAATTGCTTCTCCATCATGCGTCTTGACTTTGATCGGGAAGGGCGGGGATTAACCCGCCCTTCCGGAATCATCTCAGCCAGGCCTTCGGGCATAACTGATAGCCTTCGGGCGTAACTGAGAGAAAGCTATTCAGTACGCCGGCGTTGGCTGTTTTACATCTCCTGGAATTCGCCTTCGACCACGCCTTCATCCTCATCGCCGCCCTGCCCACCGGCCGGACCTTGCGGTCCTTCGGCGCCGGGCTGGGACTGGTACATCTGCTGGCTGAGAGCGTAGGTCGCCTGCTGCAACTGTTCGGAGAGATTCTTGATGCGAGTTACGTCATCACCCTGCATCGCTTCGCGCAGGTTCTGGGCGAGTTCCTGGATTTGTTGCCGGTCGTTCTCGGCCAGACGGTCACCCAACTCGTTCATCGACTTTTCAACCGTGTAAATTAGCTGGTCAGCAGCATTGCGGGCTTCGCTCAGCTCGCGACGGCGCTTGTCTTCGGCTTCGTGCTGGCGCGCCTGCTCCACCATCTGTTCCACTTCGTCCTCGGTGAGGTTGGTGGATGCCGTAATCTGGATCTTTTGTTCCTTGCCAGTAGCCTTATCCTGTGCTGTCACATTCAGGATACCGTTGGCATCGATGTCGAAGGTCACCTCGATTTGAGGCACACCACGAGGTGCGGGCGGAATGCCTTCCAGACGGAAGCGGCCTAGCGTTTTGTTGTCGCCGGCCATGGGCCGCTCGCCCTGCAAGATGTGGATGTCAACCGCCGTCTGGCCATCTTCCGCGGTGCTGAACGTTTCCGTCTTGCGGGTGGGGATGGTGGTGTTACGCGGAATGAGCGTGGTCATCACACCGCCCAGCGTCTCCAGACCCAGGCTCAGAGGCGTCACGTCCAGCAGCAGGACGTCCTTGACGTCACCGGCCAGAACACCGGCCTGAATGGCGGCGCCAAGCGCAACAACTTCGTCTGGGTTCACGCTCTTGTTCGGCGCCTTGTTGGTCAGATCCTGAACGAGGTTCTGGATCATGGGCATACGAGTAGAGCCACCGACCAGAATTACTTCGTCAAGTTCGGTAGCCTTCAGGCCAGCATCAGCCAGAGCACGCTCGAACGGCTGCCGAATGCGCTGCACCAGATCTTCTGTCATTTGCTCAAAACGGGAGCGTGTCAGTTTCATTTGCAGGTGCTTAGGGCCGCTGGCATCCGCTGTGATGAAGGGTAGGTTGATTTCGGTCTCCTGTAAAGACGAAAGCTCAACCTTCGCCTTTTCTGCGGCTTCACGCAGACGCTGCAACGCCTGACGATCCCCGCTGAGGTCGATGCCCTGGTCTTTCTTGAACTCTTGAATCATCCAGTCCACGACGCGCGCATCCCAGTCGTCACCGCCCAGGTGGGTATCGCCGCTGGTTGCGCGGACTTCAATGACGCCGTCGCCAACTTCTAGAATTGAAACGTCGAAGGTACCGCCACCAAGGTCGAACACCAGGATGGTCTGGTCGTGTTCCTTGTCCAGACCGTAGGCCAGTGCTGCCGCGGTAGGCTCATTGATGATACGCTTGACATCGAGTCCCGCGATCTTGCCCGCGTCCTTGGTTGCCTGTCGCTGGCTATCATTGAAGTAAGCAGGAACTGTGATCACAGCGCCTGTTACGGGTTCGCCCAGGTATGCCTCAGCATCTCTTTTCAGTTTTTGCAGGATCATGGCCGAAATTTCCTGCGGCGAGAAAGTTTTGTTCACCACAGGCACGCGCACACGGGCATCATCCTCGGGGCCGGTTACAATTTCGTAGGAGACCATTCCCTTGCTGCGCTCGATTTCGGCGTCGTCGGCGCGACGACCCATCATACGTTTTACTGAATAAACTGTATTTTCCGGATTCACAACTGCCTGGCGTTTCGCAGTCTGCCCCACGAGGCGCTCACCACTTTTATTGAACGCCACGATTGATGGCATTGTGTTCCCGCCTTCGGCAGTTGGAATTACGACGGGATCACCTCCTTCCATCGCCGCAACGACGGAGTTAGTTGTTCCCAGGTCGATTCCAACAATTCTTGCCATGTTAAGCTTCCTCCTAAATGAAGTTACCTATTGTTAGTTTTCTTAGTTCAGGTTAGACAGATTGCTCTATCTAATCATCCTCTGGCCGGGTCAGAATTAAGTTAGAGCGGTGTAAGAGGCGTGTATAAGTTTTAGCGCATCCATAGGGAAGATCTTGTGGTCTCATACAACTTGCGGTTCTATTCTTACGTAGAAGAGAATAGTGAGTACACACTACTGAAAAGTGAACGTTTATCGGCTGGAATTGGTTTTCAAAATTGGAGGAACAGAATCGTGAGTGATCGTCCCGGTTGTCTTTCCGGATTACTGAAATTGTTTGCCCTGCAATGGCTGTTTAACTGGCTTCAAGAAAATCTTGGTTTCGGCCGTGGCGGGGTATGCGGCTGCGGTTGTGGCTTTGTGCTCCTGCTGATCTTCGCGGCCCTGGCCTGCTCGGTGTTCACGGGAACGAACTGGTTTGAGTTTGGTTTCTAGTGCTTAATTAAGCCGGTCCCCACAAGGGTCATGGTACTAATGGCCTATCAAAATCGGAGTCTTGACTTTGTTATACTGCTCATGGCTCCCCGCCCAGAGGTGGTCTAAACAACGCCAGTTGTTTCGGCCACCTCATCTTTTTAGGGCAGATATTGCTGTCCGCACTGTTGCAAAAGGGATAGTGTTGGAGGATCTACTACATGACCCCAATCTCCAATCTCTAATTCCCTAATCTCCAACCTATACAGACACAGTCTGGGAATGATAGCCGGTTGCACCACTGGGGTGGGGCGGGGCCTGAGCGTCTGTTTGCACAGTGCCCGTCCCGTCGGTAGCGCGAACGCTAAGGGTATGTCTGCCAGATTCGGCTGGCCAATCGTAACGCCACTGCACCCAGGTCAGGTTGCTGATGGGCGGTGTGCGTAGCTCTGCTTCTACCCAGGGACCGTCATCAACGCGAAGTTCCACTCGTTCAATGCCGCGGTCGCCGGCCCAGGCAATGCCACCGACGGGGATACGGCCGTTTTCAATTGCTTCCACCGCAACGGTATCAATGACGGAGACGATCTGCGGGCGCGCTTCGCGGTCCCAGCCACGATCAACCCAGTAGCCCGGCACCCATGCTTCCACAGCCTCTATGCTCGTAATCCACTTTGGCTGTTTCATGCCGTAGCGGTTGGGAATGTAGATGCGTAGGGGGAACCCGTGCTCGATCGGTAACGTCTCGCCGTTCATGCCATAAACAAGCAGCGTCCGCTCGTCCATCATATCCTCGGCAATGACAGTCTCGTAGAAGCCGTCCGCCGCGCGGATGACCAGTGCCCCTGCCTGCGGCGCCAGCTGCAAATCTTCTAACAGTTCGCGCAACCGGATACCTGTCCAATAGCTGGTGCCAATGAGGTCGCCGCCAACGCGGTTAGAGATACAGCTCATGGTGAGGGGTTGGGTGACGGCGGGATAGGCCATCAGGTCGTCGATGGTCATCGTGCCAATGTTCTGGAAGAGGCCGCTTATCTCCAGTTGCCAGTTGGCTGCGTTCAGTACCGGTGGACGGGTGTTAATATCAATGCGGTAGAACTCTTCGTTGCTCGTCACTTCTGGGCGCGTGCCAGGGGCCGCTTCAATGCGCCCTGAGGGGGTTGGCGGAATATCTACATCAGGACTGGCGGGAATCACGGGCAGGGGCTGGCCAGCGCCACTTTCGGCAACCACAGTGGCGGTCTCGCGATTACCCAGGCTGCCAAGGCCCCACGCTCCAAGCGCAACGCCGATCGATGCCCCTGCCAGCTTCAGCAAGAGCTCGCGACGCGAATAGTCGGTTACCTCTTCCTCTGTGACAGCTTCCGGATCCAGGCGGCGCACGACCCAACCAATGAGCGCTCCCCAGCCGGTTGTGAGCAGCAGCAACCAGAGCAGAATAAGCATTGGATTGCCGGACAACCCCAGGCTGAATTGGGCAAGAGCGACAATGAAGAAAAGCACGGCGCCAACGGCGGCTCCGGTTTCGACAGCCTGGTGCTGGCGCAGGCGATAGATGGCTGTGATGACGAAGCCCATTACCGCGCCGGTCAGAAGCAGGAGCGCCAGCGCCATCGACTGCTCCGCGGTCTTGGCCGTATCGCTGACGTCTAGCCCCAAGGCACGCAGCGTGCTTACCATGGAGTCGATGCCGAAGGTGATCAGGCCACCGGGCAGGACGCGGGCCAACCAGTCGAATAGGTCAAACGGCACGAATGGTAGATTGAAAAGGGCGTTGCCAAAGTAGAAAAGGGCGATGGCCGGCAAGCTGGTAATGGCGCCAGCCAGGGCGCCCAGGGCAAGTGACGGTCGTCTCATATCTCTCTGCCTCCAGATTACTGCTCCTCTTTCATTTTTGCCCATTTTCAGTGTGGGTGTCAATTGTTACGTACTGCTTGTTCATTTCTTACAGAAACCTTAAACGGGTAGCCGCTCCTCCTATCTTAAGATGCGCGTAAGGTTTTGCGCTACAATGAGTGTGTGGAAGCAGCAAAGGGTTCAATTATGTCTGGAACAGAGGCGGCGGATATTCTGGTTGTCGATGATGAAGCCTCGGTCGTAGAAGTGGTCAGCCTTTACCTGAAAAGGGAAGGGTTTGAAGTGCGCCAGGCACGAGATGGGCGCGAAGCGCTGGCACAGCTGGAGGAGAAAGCGCCTTCGCTGTTGATTCTAGACCTGATGTTGCCGCACATCGACGGGCTGGAGATTATGAAGCGTATTCGCGGCAGCGCGAGCAACAGTGACTTGCCTGTTATTATGCTGACGGCGCGCGGGCAGGAAGTGGACCGTATTTACGGCCTGGAGTTGGGAGCCGATGATTACGTGACAAAGCCATTCTCTCCGGCGGAGCTGGTGGCGCGGGTCAAGGCTGTTTTGCGCCGGGTGAGCGGCAGCCGCCTACCGGGGCAGCAAGGAGCGCCGTTGACGGTAGGTCCATTGAAGATCGATCCGGCTACCAGGTTGGTGGAGGTGCGAGGTGAAGCAGTGGAACTGACGGCGACGGAATTTAATCTGCTGTTGTTCATGGCTCGCCATCCCCGGCAGGTTTTTTCGCGTAGCCAACTGTTGGAGAATGTGTGGGGCTATGCGGAATATGTGGACCCCAGCACAGTCACGGTACATATTCGCCGCTTGCGAGAGAAGATCGAGCTTGATCCGAGCAGCCCTCGGCAGCTACTGACGGTCTGGGGGGTAGGATATAAGTTTGAGGCCGGCGATGTCTGACTCTTCCACTAAATTACCGGCGCTAGTGCTGAGCAAGTTCGGCAACTTTCCCTGGCGGGTCTTGATCGTCGGTGTGAGCCTGGGGCTGCTTGTGGCCGTAGCGGCAATGGTGTGGCTGATGGAGCCGCCGATGAGCGAAGTAGCGGCGTTGGTGCGGACGCTGGGCCTGACCTCGATTTTCTCCCTGGCAGCCGGTTTTGTCCTCTACAAGCGTGGGCTGGCGCGCCTGCCGTCCCTCAGCCTGACTCTGGTGCTGGCCTATGTCTGGGCCACGGTGCTGACATTGGTTAACGTCCTACTGCTGGCCAACCTGATGTTCGTGAGTGAGCATGATCTGGCGTTGTCTCTGGTGTTGATGTTATTTGCGGCGGTTATCGCCATGACGTTCGGCGTTTTTGTGGCTGCCAGTGTCACGGATAGCCTGCGGCAGCTGGCCCAGACTGCGGAAGAGATGGCACGGGGTGATTTGGGAGCCAGGGCGCCAGTGCGCGGTCGCGATGAAGTGGCACAGGCAGCGACGGCGTTTAACGAGATGGCGCGTCAGTTGGAGCAGGCGGCTGAGCGCCGGCAGCAGGTAGAAACACTACGGCGCGATCTGATTGCGTGGACTTCGCACGATTTGCGCACGCCGCTGACCAGTATCAGGGCGATGGTCGAAGCGCTGGATGATGGCGTGGTCGAAGATGAGGTCATGGCCCGCCGCTATTACCAGGTGATTCGCTCCGACGTGATGGCCCTCAACCGTCTGATTGATGATCTGTTTGAGCTGGCTCAATTGGAAACAGGAGGCATTCAGATGGTTCTGGCGCCGCATTCGCTGAGCGACCTTGTTTCCGATACGCTGGAAAGTTTCAGAGTCCTGGCCGAGCAGAAGGGAGTGCGGCTAGAAGGGAAGGTGAGTGCCGGGCGTGACGCGATTTTCGTGGACGCGGGTAAGATTAGCCGCGCGCTGAATAATATTGTCGCCAACGCTATCGGTTATACGCCTGCAGGAGGAACGGTTATGATTCGTGCCGAAACGGCCGGCGACGGCGTGCGCCTCATAGTTGAGGACGATGGACCCGGTTTCGCCGAAGAGGACCTGCCGCGGGTGTTTGAGCAGTTCTACCGGGGAGAAGAGGCCCGCAGTCGGGCCACGGGCGGGGCCGGGCTGGGATTGGCCATTGGCCGGGCCATTGTAGAGGCGCACGGTGGGCAGATGTGGGCCAGCAACCGCGCTGGCGGCGGCGCTGCCGTTGGTTTTCTTCTGCCAACTAATGTGGCAGAAACTTCTGCCGGCTGATGCGGCGGGAGCGAAGTGAGAACTGGCCTACATCTCTTCGCGGTAGACCAGATTATGGCGCTTGCGCGCGTTGAGGACGGCGCGGCGTAGCAACTCGTGGATGGCCTCGGGATCGCGCACGTTGTGCAATACTACGACAGGATGTGTGCGGTCATTTGTGTGGAGGGTGATGTCACCTATTTTGAACAAACGCTCACTTACGGATTGGGTCTGATCGATATCCTGGATGCGTACCAATTCGGTGTCAGCACGATCCTTACCCAGAATACCTTCAATAATCCGCACCCGTTCGTCGGTGATGATGTAACGGGTATTGATGGAGAGGAAGGGGCGGCCCTCCCATAAAATCTGTTCCGGGCTGTCTTCGTCTATACCGGCAGCAGTTGACTTCCTGGGGCTTTCTGTCTGAATTGACGCGCCGATTTCGTCGTCAATTTCCAGTAGCGCTGCGGATGCCATAAGATCGACCAGCCCCTCCAGGTCTGCCTGTGGGTAATTCTTGATGTCCAGGTCGCTCTGTGCCAGGGCTTGCCAGACACGAGCTTTTATGCGGGCACGAGCTTCTTCCAGTTTCATGTTTCCCTCCGTGGTGTGAAATGCATTGTTTTCCAGTAATTTTAACTTAAAACTTACAATTCTGACATAGAATCAGTGCCGTTCCTTACGGGTTGGTTTGCCAACCGAATAGGCGCTCGCTACAATGACTCGTATCATCAAGCTTATGCTGTCTGAGGTGCAGAAGTATGCCGACGTATATTTATAAATGTAATAGTTGTGAAGACACGTTTGAAGTGCGCCAGCGGATGACCGATGATCCGTTGACCAAGTGCCCCAAATGCGGCGAGGAGACGGTGCGTCGAGTCATCAACAATGTGGGGATTGTCTTCAAGGGAAAGGGTTTCTACGTTACCGATAACCGTAATGGGAGAAGCGCAACTATTTCCAATAATGGCGATTCGTCCACAGGCTCTTCCACAGGTGGTAGTGATGCCAAAGCGGAAAAGAAGAGCGAAACGACCAAGTCGGAAAAGGTCAGCACTCAAAACTAATCTCCTGCGGAACGCCTTGTTCTCGCTGAGTTAAGAAAACCTGTGCATGGCGCACAGGTTTTTCGTTATATCTGAAAACCGGCTGTGGCCGGTACAACTTTGACATTAAAGTTGTCAACCAGTTCATCCAGCCGCCCTCGCAAGCGGTCCCACTCGTCGCTGCCCAGAATGTAATTCATCTGTTCCATGGTCTGTGTGACACCGCTCACGAGAATCTGCTCACAATCCCCATATACTGTGTACCAGGCCTGAATTTCAACCAGGCCAAGCTTATTAATACGTGGAATGAACTCGTTGGCTACAAAATCAGAATATTCTGCTTCTTGTTCTGGCTGGATGTCCCAACGCATCAAAAGTTTTGTTGCCATGTGGTTCCATCTTTCTGACAGCCGGCCCTAATAAGAACCGGTCTGCCAATGAGTATCCTTCGCCTTTGCACTTCTGGTTTGTCTACCAGGAGTGTGCCAGATTTCCAATCGTGTATTATATCCTCGGTTTGAGAATGACAACTTCCGTTTCCTCCGCCAGTGAACCGGAGGAGATTCTCAAGCTGGTATCCTCGCTGGGATCGGTGACGCCCATTTCGTTGAGAAATCGCTCAACACCCTCTAGCTCCAGCAGCAGGCCGTCGAGACGATAGTGCATGGGAATAACGATGTTTGGCTCGAGCATTGATACCAACTCTGCTGCCTGGGCCGCGTTAAGGCTGTTGCCGCCGCCAACAGGCACCAATAGAACGTGAATCTGGTCCAGCGCCTCAATCTGGGTCTGGGTTGGTACCTTAGACATATCACCCAGATGGGCAACGACGATGCCGTCATAGTCGAACATGAACAGGACATTCTCGACGTCTTGTGGCGTCTGGGCGGTGGGGATGCCGGTGATAAAGACACCACCGATTTCATATTCACCTGGTCCCGTCAGAGCATAGTCGTAGCCGCTGACAGCGTCCAGACAGTTGTGGCCAGGAGCATCGTGACTGATGGTCACAACGTCGGCCTGTAATTTGGGTTGCGGCAAGCCGACGTCCCCGTTGTAGGGGTCAGTTACGATTGCCGCCATGTTGCGCTCTTTTAGCCGAAAGCAACTCAATCCGTGCCAGGTTATTTCCATGAAACCTCCTTCATATCGTGTCAATTATACCTGATAGTTCGAGAACTGCATTTAACATTCGCGGAAGCGATATACTAAAATCACGCAAGACTATATAAGTAAATTGTGATGGAGGTGCTTGTGAATAAGTGGCGCCGCCTGGAGCTAAACGGCGGGCAAGTTCGCCAGGATGAGAGTGGGCTTTTGCACCTGGAGCTACAACCGGTGACAGAGGGCTACGCCGACGCGCAGATTGATGACTATCGCGGCCAGCCGCGCAAACAGTATCGCTGGCGACCGGGCACAACTCTGGAACTATCGGCGCGCTTCTCACATCATGCAGGGGAACTGGTGGGGACCGCAGGGTTCGGCTTCTGGAATGCGCCGTTTGGGCCTGGCACAGGCGCCTTACCGGCATTGCCGCGGGCAGTATGGTTCTTCTACGCTTCACCACCGGGTGACCTGCCGCTGGCGCCGGCTGGCGTGCCAGGTCGCGGCTGGTTTGCGGCGACGATTGATGCGACCAGCGCCAGGGCATTGGCTCTGGCGCCGCTGGCCCCTCTCGTGCTCCTGGCCAGCCAGAGCGGCGCCCTGCAGAGACGTTTGTGGCCGCTGGTCAGGCGCTCGCTTCAGATCAGCTTTACGCCGGTAGAGGTTGATATGAGGGAATGGCACCATTATCGGTTGCGCTGGCAAGAGGATGGCGTTTTCTTTGAGGTGGATGGCAAATCTCTGCTAAACACACCGAGCCGGGTTCAGGGACCGCTGGGCTTCGTGTGCTGGATTGATAACCAGTACCTGACGCTGACACCGCGCGGCCGCGTAGGGTGGGGCGTTTTGCCGGTGCGCACAAGGCAGTGGATGGAGCTGCGAGAGTTACGATTTGACCATTCCGAATTAGATGATATTCTTAGCTGACTGCAGTCCGTTTGACCCGGGATACGTGGCAGCGGACCGTGCAGGATTAACATAAAAAGAGTATCAAAACCGGGGACATCCTTTGACAGCCTCCCCCCCGCGTGCTATACTCGTTTCCTGGTCATTACCTCTATGCGAGGGAAGGGAGGGATGGCCGAGTGGACGAAGGCAACGGTCTTGAAAACCGTAGTGGGTGTAAGCTCACCGGGGGTTCGAATCCCTCTCCCTCCGCCTTAATAGTTTGAAATGTCATTGGGGAGGTGCCAGAGTGGACGATTGGGGCCGCCTGCTAAGCGGTTAACCGGGTAAAACCGGTTCATGGGTTCGAATCCCATCCTCCCCGCTTTATGCACCCGGTTATGAATGACCGGATGTGTTGTGATAAGCGCCCTTAGCTCAGTGGAATAGAGCGTCTGACTACGAATCAGAAGGCCGGGAGTTCGAATCTCTCAGGGCGCACTTCAGAAAGGCTCCTCAAAAGGGAGCTTTTTTCTTTTTAGGACCTGCTACGGTAAACAGGGTGAGCAGGAAGTTAGCGGACTAATCATGCTCCAGTTATGAATAGGACTTGGTGCGCCGGAAAAAAAGCTGTCTGAAGAACTGTTCTCTGCCTAGCCGCTCCAGGTATTCGATTTTCTTTCTTTCATAAAAGTTTTCTACATTCCCCCTTTCAAAAAACCAGACACAGTCAAATAAGATGCTCAATTTGAGGAGATCATACAAATGCTCTTTTTCAATATTGCTTAAGGGCCTGTGTTTTGAATACTCAGATACAATCGTCCTTGCCTCTTCGATGTCGAATTCTTGCTCATGTGGCCAGGCCCATGAATCGATCAGGGCTACTACATCAAAGAGTTGATAAGTATAGTTGGCATCGTCAAAGTCCAACAAAGCGCTGAATTCTCCATCCTTGAACAGCACATTTGAAAAATCAAAATCACAGTGGCAGATGCCTTTGGGCAGGGATTCCGGAAGGCGTAAGTTTCGTAACTCACCTTCAAGCCATTCCAATTTCTTTCTCGATTCTGTTGTGCCTATTCTCTTTGCCTCATGTCGAGCTAATTGCTGACAGAGCTGGATGCTATAGTTCCATCTGTATTGTTTATATTCGGCTTTATAATTCGCAGTCAGAATGTGTAACTCAGCCACTTTTTCGATAAGTAGCCGTTTCTGCTCGGGACCTGGTTCTTGTACATGTTGACCTTCCATGTACTCGAAAAATATGTATGGCTTGCCGTTATACTGGCCAACAAATTGACCATATCTGTTTCTGAGCGGAGCCGGGCAGGGAAAACCCCGATCGCTCAGGTACCTGGTCAGGTGGCTTTCGAAGCGAACTGATTCGGGAGTTCGGTTCTCGTAATACTTTAAGACGAACTTACCTCGCGTTGTCTGCAGGAAAAGAGTAGTTTGAACGGTACCTTTCCTGAATGGTTTCGAGTCTTGGTATTCGCCAAGGCCGTAATCTGAAAGAAGCTGTATTAACTCGTTCTTGGAGATATTCGTTTTTACCGCCATGATTTTACCTATCCGATTTCAAGCCAAATATCCGTCAAAAAGGTGCAAGAATTGCCTGGACATAGTAGTATAGTGTTTACGCTTGATACTATAGTCATACAATCCAGGAAATGTATGACGAAGTAGCAGACAAGATGGATGAAGCATCTAAATGAAAAACCGTAGCAGTTGAGGCATAGTCAGTAGTAATCCATTTAAATTTCTTTTAAATAACCCCTCCAATTCTTTAAATCTACTCGAGTACGGGTGGCAAGCGGTGCGTTTGACCTTCTTTCTATAAATTAGGAGGCCGGGATTCGAATCTCCCAGGGTGCACTCGCTGACGACCCCTCCGGGGGTCGTTTTTTTTGAGGAGGGGGCGACGACAACAATAGTTATACTTAGCGTCAAGGAGGCTTACGTTGAGTAAAGTAAGAGTGGCAATCATTGGGGTTGGCAACTGTGCGTCCTCATTGGTTCAGGGTGTGCAGTATTACAAAGATGCGGGAGAAGATGATCATATTCCCGGTCTGATGCACGTTAATTTGGGCGGCTACCACATCAGCGACATTGAGTTCAGCGCAGCGTTTGATATTGATGTGGACAAGGTAGGCAAGGATCTCTCTGAGGCCATTTGGGCTGGGCAGAACAACACCATCAAATTCAGCGACGTGCCGCACCTGGATGTCCCTGTCCAGCGGGGGATGACCCATGATGGGCTGGGAAAATACCTGCAGGAAAAGATTACGAAAGCGCCAGGCTCGACATCACCCATTCGCGAGATTTTGCAGGATACGAAGACGGACGTGGTTATTAACTACTTGCCCGTCGGTAGCGAACAGGCCACCAAGTGGTATGTGGAGCAGGTGCTGAACGCTGGCTGCGCCTTCGTGAACTGCATCCCCGTTTTCATCGCTCGTGAACCATACTGGCAGGAACGGTTCTGCCGCCGCAATCTGCCCATCATTGGCGACGACATCAAGAGCCAGGTGGGAGCAACGATTGTACACCGCGTTCTAACCCGACTCTTTGCTGACCGTGGCGTCCAGCTCGAGCGCACCAGCCAGCTTAACGTGGGCGGTAACATGGATTTCTACAACATGCTGGAGCGCGCCCGTCTGGAAAGCAAGAAGATCAGCAAGACCAACGCTGTCTCGTCACAGCTCGACTATGAGATGGACCCCGACAACATCTACATTGGCCCCAGCGACTACGTCCCCTGGCTGACAGACCGTAAGTGGGCGCACATCCGTATGGAAGGGCGTTCGTTTGGCGACGTGCCATTGAATGTGGAGTTGAAGCTAGAGGTCTGGGACAGCCCGAATTCGGCCGGTGTGGTGATTGATGCCGTGCGTTGTGCCAAGCTGGCGCTGGATCGTGGTATCAGCGGTGCGCTCTATGGGCCGAGCAGCTATTTCATGAAGTCGCCTCCTGTACAGTATACAGATGAGGTTGCGCGCCAGAAGACGGAGATGTTCATCGCCGAAGGCGACAATGAAAAATAATTTGTCTTGAGGGGCTTACTCGCGCATTGGCGCTCGACTGCGCGGTCGGTTCACTGGCTGAGGTATGGAAACACCGGCTGGAAAACAGTGTCGTTTCTATTATGAAAACTTTCATCGCGGTCGCTCGGAGCAGGAGTGCCGGCTGATTCAGGCCAATCCGCGTTCGCCGAGTTGGAGGCCGCAAGATTGTTTCAACTGCCCAGTGCCAGAAATCCTACAATCGAACAGCAGCCCTGACCTTGTGTTGGAAGGGACGGTGAAGAAAGGGTTTCTGGGTTTTGGACGTCATGTTGAGGTGAAGGCGTTTTGCAGCCGCCACCTGATCGATGTCCCCGAACCGCGCGTCGGGTGCCCTCAATGCGCTCGTGAGCGACCTGGCATCCAGGAGCTATTCGAGCCTAAAGATAACGATGATTGAAGCGGTTCTTTTTGACCTCGATGATACGCTGCTGGGCAACAGCATAGAGCAGTTCATACCACGCTATTTCAGTCTGCTCAGCACGCACACCCAACCTCTCTTCCCCAACCGCAAGCGATTCCTGGAGGAGTTGCTTTATGGCACGCAGGCGATGATCAAGGATACGGATCCGGCGTTGACGAATCGGGAAGTTTTCTGGCGTGTGTTTGTGGAACGCACCGGGTTGGATGCGCGAGAGGTGGAGGAGTTCTTTAATCGCTTCTATATGGACGGTTTTAAGCAACTGCAGGATGTGACCGAGCAGCGCCCGGCGGCGATTGAGGCCGTGAAGCTCTGTTTTGAGTGCGACCTGACCGTTGCCATTGCGACGAACCCTCTTTTCCCGGCCTTAGCGATTGAGCATCGCCTGGCCTGGGCCGGTCTGCCGGTCTCTGATTTCCCATTTGCTCTGGTTACCAGCTACGAAAATATGCATGCTACGAAGCCGCACCAGGCCTATTACCAGGAGATATTGGCGGCTATCGGCGCTCCGGCCGAGAAAGCGTTGATGGTTGGTGACAACTGGACAAATGACATTGAGCCAGCGGCGGCCCTGGGTATGAAAACGTTCTGGATTACGCCGGGGGACGAACTGCCTGCTTCCCCGACGCAGCCAACAGCCTATGGCACGATTGATGAATTCTGCCAGTGGCTGAAGGTCCAGGTGCATTGTTGAGGTGCGGACGTAGACGACTGCTGCACTGCGGAAGAGTTGAATTAACATGCAAGAACCACCCCCAGTAGCTGATCTACTGGCCGAACTGGCTCGCTTTGCCGACGATTGCGAGCGGGCGCTGGCTGGACCAGCGGTCGACTGGCACTGTTGCCCGGATGATGGCGAATGGTCGTTGACGGAGGTGGCATGCCACCTGCGCGATGTGGAACGGGAAGTGCACCAACCACGCTTTCGAAGCCTGTTGACGCAGGACAACGCCTTTCTGGCGGGGGCTGTGGCTGACAGTTGGGTGGAGGAACGGCGCTATAGAGAGCAGCATGGGCCAACGGCTCTGCGCCAATTTCTGGAGGCCAGGCGCGAGACGCTTGAGCTGTTGCCTGAGCCGGCTGCAGAGGCGTGGCATCGCCAGGGCCAGCATTCGTTCTTTGGGCCGACGAGCATGCATGAGCTACTCTATCTGGCCGTGCAACACGATCGTGCTCATTGGGAGCAAATTCAGAAGCTGTTGACTATGTAGCAGCGGGGAGCGGCGCTAAAGGTCGAGGCTGAGGCGGGTTAGCTTTGCTCGTAGCTCTTCCGTCATCTGATCGACATGATCTTCCTGCAGCAGCTCGAAATGGTGCTTTTTATAGGCCAGCTCGCTGCAATGGCGGTAGAAGTGGGTGGCGTTGAAGTAGGCGCGTGGGCCACGAGTCAAGAGTAATTCCAGGCGGTGCATCAGGCGGGCGCGGCCGGAGCAGGCGATTCTATACTGTTCGGGGGTCAGTAGCCCCAATGCTACTTCTTCCTCCAGATAAGTCCGTATCCAGTTTCGTTCCTGCACCAACGCCCAGATGATGATGGCCACCATCAACCATACACCACCCCAGTCGGCAAGTGGTAGCAACAGACAATAAGGAGTGCCGAGCGCCGCGCCGAGGTTATGAACGGTGTGGAAAGCAATGGCAACCAGCCAGCCCATGATGGGGGCCAGAATTTTCACACGCCGGCTTCTGGCGAAGCGAGAGACAGCAATGCCCAGCCCGGTCATGCTTGTAAAGAGTGAATGGTTGAGACCAAAGACGATAGCGCGCAGCAGCACGAGCGATCCCCAATCCTGAGCGCCACTCTCTTCAAAGACGCTGACGAAGTAGAAGACATTCTCGACCAGAGCAAAGCCCATGCCCACCATAGCGCCATAGATGATGCCATCCAGTAGGCTATCGATTTCGTGGTGCGCCAGCAAGAACAGGCCGAGCAGCGCCAATCCTTTCACGCTCTCTTCCACGGGCGGCGCAATGAGGATTGCCTCAACAGTATCGAGGGCATCAGGCCCCATGAAAAGGTATAGCGGCGCGCTGGCAACGACGCTCAACAAGAGGGTTAGGAGGACGGCAGGTACGGCGCCCCAGAAAAAGAGGGCGCCCAGTAGCCAGAGCGGCTCTTTCTCGTAACGGTCAAACCAGTAGATGATGGTGAGGTAAATGGCGGCAGGTATAACGGCAGCAATAATCGAAAGCAGCAGTATGTTGCCTGAATTGATAGTCATGAACTCTGTTCCAACAGTTGGAATGGATTGTCAAGCGGATTAACAGCACCCTATGATAGCATAAGGCGGGGGAGTTGGGGGAATGGGATAAAAAAAGCCCACGGTGTGCACCGCGGGCTTTGCTTTAAAGCGAAAAGTTGTTAGCCGCTCAGCGGGTTAGCGCTCGGCGGCCACGTTTATGCCTTTACCGAACAGCCCACCCGTGGCAAGTTTTGTGAGCATATCGTTGGTTTTGCCTTCCTCATCCAGCGTCTGCTGGAGTAAGCCGGCGGCATCACCGTAACCGAGCTGGTCGGCGTAGGTGCGCAGCGAGCCATAGGTGGCGATTTCGTAATGCTCCACTTTCTGGGCGGCTTCAATGAGGGCGGCGTCCTTGGTCTTGGCGTCGCCGCTGGCTTGCAACACTTCCTGACCTTCCTCGATAAGCCCCTGCATACCCTTGCAACGCTTGCTATCAGGACTCATAGCCAGATCGCTGAAAATCTCGTCCAGCCGGTTAATCTGTCCGCGCGTTTGCTGCAGGTGTTTGTTGAAGGCATCTTTCAACTCGGGCGTGGATGCGGCGCTGGCCATCTCTGGCAATGCCTGCGTAAGCTGCTGTTCAGCATCGTAAACGTCTTGAAGCTGCGAAACGTACAAATCGTGTAGTGAATTCAGTCGCATGGCTAACCTCCCATCAGACTACCAATACAGTAAATGTGCATGTCCACTGTCCACCCTTCAGTCTACTGCACCAGAGATGATCCTTCGTGTGAATTGTTATATCTTGCGGGTACAATGTGAGGTA
>CAZRTM010000022.1:3636-40832 GCA_964602995.1 uncultured Ardenticatenaceae bacterium | reverse complement strand
CTCGCCACGTTCCCGCTTCTCCGCCTGCTCTCTGCGCAGCTCGTCATAGCCAATGGTGTCCAGCGCCTTCTGCAGCGCCGCCGGGTAGTTGCCACTATCGTAGCTCCAGCCGGTGGGCGAGCGGTAGGGGAACTGCTCGGGCTTGATGAAGTTCTCCATGCGGTACTCAGCCGGATCGCGCCCCAGTTCGTTGGCCATCATGTCCGTCAGCCGCTCAATCATGTGCACCGCTTCCGTCACGCGGAAGGAGCAACGGTAGGCAACGCCTCCGGGCGGCTTGTTGGTGTAGGCGGCCTCGAAGTTAATATATGCCGCTTCCATATCATAGGAGCCGGTGCAGATGCTGAACAGCCCGGCCGGGAACTTGGACGGATTGGCCGCAGCGTCGGCGCAACCGTGGTCCGCCAACCCTTTCACGCGCAGCCCGATAATCTTGCCATTTTCGTCAGCCGCCAGCTGGGCGTCCAGATGGTAATCGCGCGCAAAGCTATCAGCCGTCAGGTTCTCGCTGCGGTCCTCGATCCACTTCACCGGCTTGCCCAGCAGCAGGCTGGCAACAGTGCAGATGACGTAACCGGGATAAACCGGCACCTTGCCGCCAAAGCCGCCGCCAATGTCCGGCGAAATGACCTGGATCTTCTGCTCCGGCAGCCCACTGACCAGCGCAAACACCGTGCGGATAGCGTGCGGCGCCTGGGTCGTCATGTATAGCTGCATCTTCCCCATCGCCGAATCGTAATTGGCGACCATGCCGCAGGTCTCAATCGAGGCCACGTGAATGCGCGGCAGGTACATTTTCTGCCCTACCACGTGCGCCGCGTTTTCGAAAACGCGGTCGGTAGCCTCTTTGTCGCCCGCTTCCCACTGCCAGATGCGATTCGTCTTCAGCTCCTTATCCTCGCGGATAATGACCTCATCTTCCAGCGCCTTGAAGGGATCGACCACTACCTCCAGCGGCTCGTACTCCACGTACACCTTTTCCACGGCATCGGCGGCGATGTAGCGGTCGGTGGCAATCACCGCTGCCACTTCCTGCGAGAAGTAAACCACCTTATCGACGGGCAGCACCATCTGCGTGTCACCCATCAGCGTCGGCATCCAGTGCAGGCCATGCGCTTCCAGGTCCTTGCCCGTAATCACGGCGATTACCCCTTCCATCTCCAGTGCCTCACTGGCGTCGATGTTCAAAATGCGGGCGTGGGCGTAGGGACTGCGCACAATGTCCATGTGCAACATGCCCGGCAGCTTGATGTCATCCACATAGCGGCCCTTACCCTGGATGAAGCGCGGATCCTCCTTGCGCTTCATGCGGTGGCCCATGCCGCAGACCTCCGGCGGCGTGGTGATTCGCACCTCATTCAGGGTACTCACCTGGGCTGAGGCCGACTCCGGCACGTCATGCTTTCGCTCGAAACGGTCTTCTAAATGCCTTGGTTTTGCTTCACCATTACTGGTCATGCCGCAACCTCCTCTTGCTGCTGGCCCATCTTTTCGGCCGCGTACTGGATCGCTTCCACAATCTTGTTATAGCCTGTGCAGCGGCACAAATTGCCCGAAATCGCCTCGCGAATCTCTGTTTCCGTGGGATTTGGATTGCGCGACAGCAGATCGCTGGCGCTCATAATCATGCCCGGCGTGCAGTAGCCACACTGCAGACCGTGCTTCTCCCAGAACCCTTGCTGTAGCGGGTGCAGCTCGCCGTTCTGCGCCATCGACTCAATCGTCTGCACGCTCTTGCCATTGGCCTGTACCGCGAACACCGTGCAGCTCTTCACCGCGCGCCCGTCCAGAATGACTGTGCAGGCGCCACAATGGGTGCTGTCGCAACCGATGTGCGTTCCGGTCAGATTCAGGTCCTCGCGAATAAAGTGCACCAGCAACCGGCGCGCTTCTACCTCACGCACCTGCTCCTGGCCGTTCACTGTCACTGTTATGGTGTGCTTGCTCATACGTCCTCTCCTCTTGCTCGCGCCGCAGCCTGGCGAATAGCACGCTTGGTCAAGACACGGGTCAGATCCCGCTTATACTCAACTGTACCGCGCAGGTCAGCCGATGGATCACACTCCTCAGCCGCGGCCTGCCCAGCCGCTTCCAACACCTCGTCGCTCAACGGCTGGCCAATCAGAGCCGCCTCTGCATTGGTAGCCCGCATGGGCACCGGGCTGAGATTGGTCAACCCGATGCGCGCCGCGCTGCAGGTGTCGCCGTCCATCGTCAACTGCACGGCCACGGCCGACACGGCATAATCACCCACTTTGCGCTCCATCTTCAGGTAAGCGCCGCCGCTGTTCGGCCCTGGCGTAGGAATGCGAATGGTGGTCAGGATCTCATTCTCGGCCAGCGCCGTCTGGAACAGATCGACAAAGAAATCGTCGATGGCAATGGTGCGCGTGCCGTCAGGGCCTAGCGCCACGACTTCGGCGTTGTAGGCCAGCATCACCGCCGGGTGGTCGTTGGCAGGGTCAGCGTGGGCGATGTTGCCGCCCACCGTGGCCCGGTTGCGCACCAGCGGGTCGGCAATCACGCGCGTGGCGTCCGCCAGCATATGGTACTTCTCCTGCACCAGCGCCGACTCCTCCAACGCCGATTCCCGTGTCATGGCCCCGATCAACAGAAAGCCATTCTGCTCGCGCACATAGTGTAGGTCCTCAATCTCGTTAATATCAATCAGGACCTCAGGCAGCGCCAGACGATAGCGCATGGCGGGAATCAGACTCTGCCCCCCGGCCAGAATCTTGGCCCCATAGCCATGCTCCGTCAGCGCCTGCACTGCCTCCTCCAGAGTGCGCGGCACCACATAATCAAACCTATCAGTGATCATAGTGGGCACCTCCTCATGCCAATAAACAAGTAAAATGAGTTGCTAATTCGTTGCCAGCAATTTCACAAATCGCCGTACAACGGCGGTTCACTTTATCTGCCCCAAATGCTGTGCTAACACCTCCAGACTCTGAAAATTATGAACCGGTAAAAAGTCATCTACGAACGGCAACGCTGCTGCCATGCCCTCTACCAGCGGTTGGTATGTCTCCTGGCCCAACAGCGGATTCAGCCAGATCAGCCGCTGGCAACGATGGTGCAAAAAGCGCATCTCCTGGCGCAACGTTTCCACATCTCCACGCTCCCAACCGTCACTAATCACCAGCACCACCGCCCCGCGCCGCAACACCCGCCGCGCCCAGCCCTGGTTAAACTGCTTCAAGCTCTCGCCAATGCGCGTGCCGCCGGACCAATCCACCACCTGGCGCGCTGCTTCCTCAATCGCACGGTCGATGTTCTTAATCTTCAACTGCGCCGTCAGCCGCGTCAGCCGTGTGCCGAAGACGAAACATTCCACATTCTGATAGGTGTGCGAGAAAGTGTAGAACAATTGCAGCACCACCCGCGCGTACTTCTCCATGGAGCCGCTGATATCGGCAATCAGCACCAGCGGGCGCTCCTTCAGCTTGCGATCCTGCCAGCTCAGCTTCATGGGAATGCCGCCATAAGTCACTGTGGCCCGCATCACCCGCCGCAAATCCAGCGTGTTGCCCTTTGCCGCCGCCACGCGCCGCCGCGTCCGGCGCTGCATCGCCTGCCACTGCATCTCCTGGATCATGCGTCGCACACTGTCCAGCTCTTCCGGCGACATCGCCGCAAACGACTTGCGCTGCAACGTCTCCGTAGCGCTGTAGGTAGCAGAGCGATCTCCAATCTCGATTTCAGGATCCCCCGCCCGCGCCTTGTGGTTCATATAAGAAACCACGTCAAAGCGTTTTTCCCGGTTGGTCGAGCGCTTCGCGCGCCGCTCCTGATACGCCGGTCCCGCGCTACCCCGCTGCACGGCACGCCAGAAGTAGTTGAACAACGTCTCAAACAGCCGCAAATGCTCCTTCCGCGTCACCAGCAGACAACGCGCCGTATGATAGACCTGTTCCCGGCTGCCGATGTCCACCATGCCCAGACCCACCATAAATTCCCGGCTCTGCTCCGGCGACACAGGCAACCCCGCCTCCCGCAACACCCGCGGGAAGAGGAGCATGTTTTCCAGGAACCGGTCTTTGTTCACGCTAACTACCTTTGTAAGGACGTTGCACGGAGGGGCGCAGAGATTAGAGATTGGAGATTGGAGATTGATTTTTGCCGCAGATGGACGCGGATGGACGCAGATTTTTTTGTTTGTAGTAGACCCTTCAGTGCCTCTCGCACTCGAGGCCCTCGCTCAAAGGCGCTAAAGCGCTCACTACAAACCAAATCTCCGTGGTCCTCCGTTCTTCTCTGCGCTTCTCCGTGTCACTTAGTCCAATCTCCAGTCTCCAATCTCTAATCTCCAATCCCCAACCTCTCCACCAACGGCTGCACCAACGACCTCTGCATCTTATCCACGTCATCCTGATACTTCAGAATAATGCCCAGTGTTGCTGTGACCACGGGGACATCCAGCTTGCGCGTGTTCAGGTGCATCAGCGCTTCGGCCCAGTCCAGCGTTTCGGCCACGCCCGGCTGCTTGTAAAGCTCTTCCTGACGCACGGCCTGGATGAAGTCCACCACTTGTTCCGCCAGCTGCTGTGAGATGCCGGGCACCTTCAGGCGCACAATTTCCAGCTCTTTCTCGCGTGATGGGTAGTCGATCCAACAGTAGACACAGCGCCGTTTCAGCGCGTCGTGAATTTCACGGGTGCGGTTCGACGTAATGACCACGATCGGCTTATGCTCGGCGCGCAAAGTACCAATCTCCGGGATTGTGATCTGAAAGTCGGAGAGAATCTCCAATAAGTAACTCTCAAACTCTTCATCAGCCCGATCTAATTCGTCGATGAGCAGCACCGGCGCTCGTTCGTGGCTATGTACGATCGATTGCAGCAGAGGCCGCTTGATCAGAAAAGCCTCGCTAAAGATATCTTCTGTGACGGTCGCAGCATCCTGACCCATCTCACGCCGCGCCTGGATCTCCAGCAGTTGGCGCGGATAGTTCCACTCGTAAATGGCGTGATTGACGTCCAGCCCTTCATAACATTGCAGCCGGATCAGCGGCGCGTCCAGCGCCCGGCTGAGCACCTTGGCTACTTCGGTCTTTCCAACGCCGGGTTCCCCCTCCAGGAACACAGCCTTTTCCATTTTCAGCGCCAGAAAAAGGGTCGTGCTTAGACCGGCATCCGCCACGTAATCGTGTTCAGCCAGCAAAGCGGCAACATTTTCAACTGAATTAAGCATAGATGTAACTGGATAAGCATCAGTAGATGCGGTCGCAACATTGTTGCGGTCGCAGAGTTGCGAGCGCAACTAATGTTAGCCCAATGGCCCACGTTCCCGTAGGCGCAAAAGGTCCAGATCGCTGAACCAGTTGGCTCAACATGACTTAAACCACCCCACGCCGGACCGCCTCCGCAGCCGCCTCAGCGCGGTTATCCACCTCCAATTTATCAAAAATCGCCCGTAGTTTTCGTTTGGCCGACGAAAGGCTCATATAAAGCGCGTCGGCAATTTCCACGTTGCTGGCTCCTTCCGTCAGCAACCGTAAGATACGTCGCTCTTCCTCATCAAAGGTCACGTCCACTATCGGAACCGGGGCCGGTTCTTCGTTCAGCAGCTGTTGCACCACCCGTTCCGCTGCCTGTGGACTTAGCACCCGCTCGCCACGGTACACGCCGCGAATGGCATTGACGAGCATTTCATCCGACACATTTTTCAACACATAGCCCTGTGCCCCGGCCCGCAGCGCTCCCACCACATACTCATCGTCGTCGAACGAGGTCAGCATCAACACCCTGGCCTGTGGCTGCAACGGCCGGATGCGGCGTAACACCTCCAGGCCCGACTCTCCCGGCATACGAATATCCAGGAGCACCACGTCCGGCTCCTCTTCCATTGCCAGGACCACGGCATCCTGCCCATTATCCGCCTCGCCCACAATCTCGAATTCCGGGTAATTGGAAAGCAAGCTCGTAATCCCCTGCCGCACAATAGGGTGGTCATCCACAACCAGAATTCGAATTGGCCTCATATCACATTACTCCATCAAACTAACAAACTATCCAACCAACCACCCTAACCATCCCTCCCCACTGGAATCTCCAGCTCAATCACCGTCCCCTGCCCTGGCGCCGTCTCAATCTTAATCTGGCCGCCCAGCGCCTCCGTGCGCTCTTGCATGCCCAACAGACCCAACCGCCCCCCGTTCTCCTTGTTGGTACGTTCCAGGTCAAATCCCTTTCCATCATCGCGAATGCTCAGGTGCAGTGTCGCGGGCGCGAACTCCACAGCCACGGTTACAGCATTGGCTCTGGCGTGCGCGCTGGCGTTTTGCAGCGCTTCTTGAACCAGCCGGTAGACGCTGATTTCCACCTTCGAAGGCAGACGCACCGCTTCGCCCGTGATTAACACATTACAGGGAATGCCGCTGTAACGATAGAACTGTTCGGCATAGCGGCGCAGCGCCGGAGCCAGACCCAGGGCATCCAACGTCGGTGGGCGTAGATGGTAAATCACGCGCTTTATCTCCGCCTCTACGCGGCGCAGCACATCCTGCACCGCCTTAATGGACTCCTCAGCCCGTTCCAGGTCGCCGTCTGCCATGCGCTTATGCGCCGACTTCAGCTCCAGCATCGCGCCAATCAGCAACTGGTTGGTGCCATCATGCATATCATGCGCAATACGCTGCCGCTCCCGCTCCTGCACGTCCACCGTCTCGCTCAACAGTTGTTGCAGCTGCGCCGCCTTCTGCGCCAGTGCTTCCTTTGCCTTCTGCAACTGGCGCGTGCGCTGCGCCACGGTCTGCTCCAGCTCCTCGTTGGCAGCCGCCAGTTGTTCATAAAGCTGCGTATTGCGAATGACAATGGCCACCTGCGCCGCGTATGTCACCAATAACTGTTGGTGCTCGATGTCGTAAGGCTCCGCCCGGTTGGCGACGCCAATCATGCCAATCGGTTCGTCGCGAATGCATAGTGGCACGCCCAGGAACGTGACCACCGTCGGATGGCCCGTGGGCTGGCCCATGCGCTGTTCGTACTGCGTGGCATCAACCACGCGGATGGACCGGTTCTCCAACACGACCTGAGCAAACATATTGGTCCGAAGGGGAATCAGATGGTGATGCTGGTAAAACTCCCGGCTGGGATGGAAGCCCTGCACGGTGACGACGTCCATCGCCCTGCCATTCGGTGTCGTCAGCCCCACGAAGCCAAATTGCGACTCTGTCAGGGCCAGGCAGTGGCGCAACGCCGTGTTCAGCACCGAATCCAGACTGCGCAGAGCCGAAAGCTCTACCGCCATACGATAGAGCGCCTCCAGGCGTTCGTAGCGGCGTATATTATCCTGCACCATCGGCTCGGTCACGGTCACACCTTCACTGGCCCATACGTTGTAAGTATTGTAACGACCAGACCAACTAAGACAAGGAGCCGCCCCAATCCAGAGCGGCTCCCTTCTTGTCCTGGCCGAGCTTCCCACAGCTCGCCCCTCGCACAATCAACTAACGGTTCCTTGCCAATTACATACGAACAAGTAGCTACAGGGAGCGGCGAGGAATACACCCGCACACTTGCTATCGTCGCTAAAAATGATTTATCCTTCCGGGTATAGAGTTCGATAACCTGTATTGAAGGAGGTTGAACGTGACGGAAGAACGACATGGCAAAGTTATCAACAAGCAGAAATTTACCGTCGTTGGTCTCAGGCATCGCGCCACGGCCGGCAGCGAGCAGTTGAAACAACTATGGCAACAGTTAAATGAGCGCATGGCGGAGCTGGAGCATCTACCGCAAACAGGCGATTTCTACGGTCTCATCGACAACTTCGACGAGGACAGCGGCAAATTTGATTACATGGCCGGCGCGGAAGTGGAAGCGGTGGACGATGTGCCAGATGGAATGGACGTGTGGGTAGTCGATGCCCAGAACTACTTAGTTTTCAAGACCAGCCTCTCGCAGTTGATGGATACCTACCGCCACATCAACGAGACGTGGCTGCCCAATTCCAATTACCGGCGCCTGCCTGCTACCGAATTCGAATACTATGGCGACGCGTTTCATCCTGACGATCCTGAATCCGAGATGTACGTCTACATCCCTGTAGAGCCGCTCGCCGGCGGGGAGTAGCCATTTCTGGCCCCATACCACCCTGATTGCAGCCGCATCACTCGGCAAGCAGGCAGGCGCCAGCCATAGTGGTCATTGGCCGAATATGAGTAGTACCGCTCTAAGCCGCCTTCCCGGCTCATCGATGCTATAATCGGGGGCGCTCGCGGCGTCCAGCCGCGTCTGCAGCAATACGAAGCATCGAACAATTAGATAGCATCCGGAGACTGAGAAACTTTTGACCCAGTCTCGGAACTATGCATGGAAGACAAATCATGAGTAGCCCCGAGCACGCCCCGGTGAAAAGTCGCACGACTGCTGGGCCGGGAAGGCGTGATATTACCAGAACCATCCTTTACACATTTGCCCTGCTCACCACCATCCTGCTGGCCGCCTGCGGAGGTCGCGTCAGCCAACAGGTCAGTGACAGCAATGTCACCATCGATCTTGTCGCTCAATCGTTAGAAGTAGGCCCGACCGTCCTGCAAATCACAGTGACCGGCGAAGATGGCCAACCGCTTGACAACGTCAGCTTCAACGTGAAGGGAGATATGACCCACGCTGGCATGGTGCCCGTATTGGCCGAGTCTGACGACAACGGCGAGCAAGGCGTCTACCACATTCCCTTTGAATGGACGATGGCCGGCGATTGGATCGTCACAGTCGATGCCGCGCTGCCCGACGGACAGACTGTTTCGCAGCAGTTCGACTTCACAGTAAGCGGCGAGGCAGGGTCGTCGGAAGAACACCATCACTAGATACCGATGACGACAATTAAACTGCAGCAACGGTCAGGACCGCCGCTTTACCGCCCCCAGCCCCGGTTCGACCTGCTGAAAGCACCTGTCCTGGGACGTTTTCTACGTTGGCGCTGGGCGCGGCTGACCCTGCAACTCATGATGCTCGCCGTCGCCGCGCTGGCGATCTACGATGGCTTCACCGGGCCGCAACTGGCTCCAACCAATATTGCCACCGTAACCACCTGGGTCCACTACCGCGGCCTGGTCGTCTTTGCCCTGCTCCTGGCGGGCAATCTCTTCTGCATGAGCTGTCCCTTCGCTCTGCCTCGCTCCCTGGCGCGACGATTCGGGCGCAACGGCCGGCGCTGGCCGCGACGCCTGCGCAACAAGTGGACCGCAATCGCTGTGCTATTCATCTTCTTCTGGCTCTACGAGTGGTTCGACTTATGGGCCAGCCCCTGGCTCACCGCCTGGGTCATCGCCGCCTACTTCGTCTCCTCCTTTGTGTTGGAAGCGCTATTCGCCGAATCCCCCTTCTGTAAATACGTTTGCCCTCTGGGCACCTTCAACTTCGCCAGCTCCACCATCTCCCCGCTGCAAATTACGGTGAGCAATCCCGACATCTGCCGCACCTGTGTAGGCAAGGAATGCATCAACGGCAGCCCGCAAGTGTCAGGCTGCGGCACCGAGCTGTTCGCGCCGCAGATCACAAGCAACATGGACTGCGTCTTTTGCCTGGACTGCGCCCGCGCCTGCCCCCACCAGAACGTGGCCCTTGTCGCCCGCTCGCCGCTGCGCGAAGTTTCCGATCCAAAGGCGTGGCCCCGCCGTTGGGACCTCAACCTGCTCATCGTCATTTTCGCCTTTATCTCCGTCAGCAACGCCTTTGGCATGGTTGCGCCGGTCTATGAGCTGCAAAGCTGGTTGATGCGCGTGCTCAACACGCGCAATGAAGGCGTCATTCTGCTTATTATCTTTAGCGTGCTCAACCTGTTGCTGCCCCTGGCTGCGGCCCTGGGCGCCAGCTGGCTCAGCCGTCGCCTGGCAGCGCGGACAGAATCGTTGCGGGTAACGTTGTCCCGCTACGCCCCTGCCTTCGCCCCGCTGGCCTTTGCCATCTGGCTGGCCCACTATGGCGGCTTCCACTTCCTCAGCAGCGCCCAGACGCTGGTGCCCGTCCTCCAGAATTTCCTGATGGACCATCAGATCACCATTTTCGGCAAGCCAGACTGGACCTTACGCCCTCTCGTCCCATATTCCTGGCTCGATCCTCTGGAGCTGCTTATGGTGCTTGCCGGGCTTGCCGCCAGCCTCTATGTACTCGGACAGCGTGCCCGACGCGCAGATGGAGCTGAAGATCCGCCGCTGGCTCAACTGCCCTGGTTCGTTATCCTACTGCTGCTGGCGCTCGCTGCTATGGTCATCTTCCTCCTACCCATGGAGATGCGCGGCACCATGCAAATGGTTGGATAGTGTTTAGTTAAGTTGCTTCTTATATTGCTCGGGCCGGTCTCCTATGTCCTATAGCCATATATGGCCCGCCGTACCGGCCCCCGCGCCCGCCGCTCTCAAGTAGACGGGCGGCGCGGAACAGAATAGGCGTACAACCTTTCTCTCCTCTAACTTCACTCTTACGCTTTAGCCATACTCTATAGGAGAGACTTCCACTATTTTGGTCAGGAGATGCTGATGAATCGACGACTCCTTATCCTCCTGGTTGTTCCGCTCCTATTCGCCTTCAATAAAACTGCTGCTGCCCAATCCAGCGAAGCCCTCTGGTTTGTCTCCTTCTGGAACAATCCTGATCAGGAAGGCGCTCCCGTGGCTACCAGCAGCTCCGGCGTCATCGACTATAACTGGGGCACCGGCGAACCTACACCGGGCGTAGGCAGCGACACCTGGTCTGCGCGCTGGACCAGCTTTGTTGAGTTCGAACCCGGCACCTATCGTTTCACCACCAGAAGTGATGATGGCGTCCGCCTCTATGTGGGCGACAAACACATCATAAACGACTGGAACAAGCACCCCACGCGCACCAACACGGTTACCGTTTCACTTTCCGGCGGCGAATATCCCATCGCCCTGGACTACTTTGATGACGTAGGCCACGCCGAGGTGAGGCTGCAGTGGGAGCGGCTAGGCCCACCAGTTGAAGGTAGCGCCTACGTCACCTTATTGCCCGCAGCACCGCCACAGGCGTCCCCACAAGCGCCTTCACCTGGGCCAGCGCCAGCCCCACCGCTGGAGGGTGTCTGGGCCGCCACCTACTGGGCCAACCGGGATCTCTCTGGCGACCCTGTGTTGACGCGCACCGAGGGCGCCATTGACCATTTTTGGGGCCATGGCTCGCCTCCCGGTCTACCTGCCGACAACTTCTCAGCGCGTTGGACCCGTTTGGTCCCGCTACCGTCTGGGCGCTACCGCTTTACCACCATCTCTGACGACGGCGTACGCGTGTGGGCCAATGACCAGCTAATCATCGACAACTGGACCGACCACATGGCGCAGAGTAACAGCGCCGAGATGGACTGGCCTGGTGGCATCTTACCTTTGCGTGTGGAATATTATGAGCATGACGGCGCGGCCCAGATCTGGTTCAACTGGCAGCGCCTGGGTCCCGCAACCGGCACAGGAGGACAGCCGCTGGCAACAATCAACACCGGCCGGCTCAACTTGCGTACCGGCCCCGGCACGCAGTTCAGCATCATCAACAGCTACCCCCGCGACACCATCGTCACCCTCCACAGCCGCGACACCAATACCGTCTGGGTCTATGTCACCGTGCCCGATGGCCAACAAGGCTGGATGCACAGTGGGTATCTGGCTACTAACGTCAACATCGCCGATTTATCGGTGCTTGCCCCCTAATCATCTGCCGTTGAAGCGTAAGCGTTGTAAGCAAAGGGTTCATTGTTCAGGACAATAGTAAACACAGGCAGCGGGGAAGTAAAGCGGGCCTAACAAGGGAAAGTGATCGCGCTGGTCGAGGAAGTGGTCGCGCAGTGCGTCGTCTCCATCCAGAATCGTCCGAATGTTCTCCTGCATGTAACGGTAACTGCTCTCTGTGACCAGGTAATGAATCACTGTGCTTTCATGGAGAGAGTTGTCCAGAGCACTGTTCCAATTAAGCAACGCGTTTTCCGCGTCCCCTGCCCGATAATAGACCATGCCGCGGTCGAACAGGATGGCGGGATTTGGACTCAAGTCCTCCGATTCCACGCGAACAAGCGCATCGTCGCAACTGCTTAGCGCTTCTTCAAGATCGCCCGCCATGGCCTGCTCGCGGCATTCTCGCCAGTAGCCGATCTGCACAGCTACCAGGATGTTGTCGCTACTGCTACCGCGCCGCAATGAGCCTTCCATCGCCTCCAAAATAGCGTTGAATTCGTCGGGATCGCCGGCCGCAAGCTCGACGTCGGTGTAAGTGCCCAGCACCGCCATCCATGAAAAGTAGTCCAGATCGGTCACGTCACTATCACGAAAGACACTCACCTTTTCTTCCAGAGGCAGTTGCTGGTATAACTCGCGCGCTATATCCGTGCTCTCATGATTGGAGTAGTTGTAGATCTGGCCCAGACTCTGCAGCCGAAGTGTCGGATTGGTCGTCGTCAGAAACGTTTGGCGCCGCTCCTCCCTTAATTCTTCTGGCGTTGGCTCAGCCTGGTTCCGCAGAAATTGCACTGCCACAACGACCACTAGAAGCACGACGACCGCTGCAACAGCAAGCGCCAAACGCCGTGTCCAGTCGACAGGGAACGCCTCCTTAATCCACGCTCTGTCAAACACATGGCGGTAGATTTCGTTCCGAACCTTCAAATTGCCGTCGTTTGCCCGAACCAATCCCACCAGCTTGAGCTGATTCTGCGCAAAAGAACGTTCGTCATCGGCAACCTTCCGTCCATTGTAAACCTGTTCATAGAGTGCTAGAACCTGTCGCTGCTCAGCCGGCGAAAGGCTCCTCAGATGATCACGGATAAACTGCAGGTTCGTTTCCTTGCGCGCGGCCTGCGAAAGAAAGAGGCCCTCCACCAGCTCGTCTACATCCTCGGCTGACTCCAGCCGGTTCTGCTGTTCGATCGCCGCCAGGCACAATTTCTGCGTCAGGTATGGATGGCCTCCGGTCCAGTGAAAGATGCGCTCAAATATCGCCGCACCCCGCGCCGGATACACAGCCTCCAACCCCGTCTCCAGCACTTGCGCATCTTCGCGCCGGATGTCGTTCAGGTCCACCCGCACGCCGATATTGAAAGGAGTCCGCGCGCGGTCCTTGATCAGATCAGCCGGGGTGGCAACACCCAACAGCACAAACGTCAGATTACGGTGGAGGGGGCTATCGGCCCGCTCGTTATACAGGGAACGGATAGCGGCGAAAAAGTCGTCGGAAAACGGAATTTTCAGGGTTGTATCGATCTCGTCGATGAAGATGACGATCTTGCCTTGCACCCGCTCCAGCAACCGTTCACTCACGAAGTCAGTGAAACGTTGCACCACACCGGCGTCCTCGCGCTCCGCCCACCACTTTTGCAGGTCGTGCCCCAGCCGTAGCTGGCTGTTGAGGCGGCTAGCGAGGCCGTAATACCACTGGTCGGCTGTGACCTGCGTGCCGATTGCCGTCAGATCGACAATCGCCGTATGCACGCCCGCCGCCGACAGGCGCCGCGCCGTACGCACCATCAAACTCGACTTTCCCAACTGGCGCGGTGTCAGGACGTAAGCATACTCGCCTGCCAGGACTAGCTGCAAAAGCTCTTCGTCAGCCGGGCGCGTCACATAAGATGGCGAATTAGCACTAAGCGTACCACCAGCTACAAAAAAATCAGAACCGGCAACGAGCGCACTCATAACAACTTCTCGCTAAAGTAGAGCCGATAAAGATCGCAACGGCATAAACAGAAATCACCGCTACCCTTAACCAGGCCGGCCCGCAACAAACGAAATAGCGCCCTCTCATCACTGCAGCGTTTATAACGGATCACCTCTTTAAGAGCGGCTTGTAGCGCCGGCTCCTCACTCAGTAGCCAGTGATAACGTCGCAGGTGATCGGAAAACGGCCCCTGATCGGTTGGCGCGGTCTGACGGAAGGTCTGCCATCCTGGAGCGCTCACAACCAGCACGTAAAGCGCCATTCGCGTCAGATAGGGGTGTCCTCCAAACAGCTGTATGAACTCCGGCAGATTATGTTCTTTGACTGGTGCGCCGTGCCGTCGATTCAGCTCGTATACCTGCTCCGGCTCGAACTCTTCCAGGTACAACTTGAGTCCTACGTTAAATGGCGATTGCGCCGGTTCGTTGATCAGCAGATAAGGCTCCGTTGAAATGACCATCATCACGTTAAAATCGGCCCAGCGTTCATCAAAGGCACGGTTGTTATGCCAGGATCGAACCAGTGCAAAAAAGTCGTTGTGAAATGCTGTCTCCAGCAAGCGATCGACTTCGTCCATTGCCAGCGTCACGGGCGTCTTGTCAACTTCAAGTACCTGCTCTTCCAGCCAATACGTCAGCTTATCCTGGGGTCCAAGTGACCCTTTCCCGGCCTCCTCTACGCTGTTTGGATCCAGGCGCAGGCGCCGGGCAATAAAGGTCGCCAAATAGTTCAGAAACAGCTCCGGAGTCATAAGATGACTTTGATCGATTCGCTGCATATCCAGATAAACCACCCGTCCGCCCTGCTCCCGCGCCTGCTGCACGCCCCGTACCAGCAGCGAACTCTTTCCGCTCTGGCGCGGAGCACGAATCGTTATTGTGCTGCCCCGCTTTGCTACCTGCTGTTGCAGTTGCCAATCACTCTCCCGTTGTATGTAGAAGTCATCATCCGTGCTTAAAGTCCCACCAGGAGCTACCAGAGCATCCAGGAAGCGAGGATCCACTGCCGGTAGCGGTCGCACAATGTGGCGGGACTGCTTGATGCGCCGTCCATCGATGGGTCCCACCTGTGTTTCAGTAGACAACAGTGGCTTGTCCGTCAGTCGATCCGAGAGCGCTGCTTCAATCTCCCGAACGACTTGCTCATTATCTCGCTCATCGCGCCAGGTCACATACTGAAGTGGATTTAAGAAAAAGTCCAGAGTGTAAGGAAGAGCATCGTCAAACGCCAGGCGCACCGGCAACGTCTGTGGCTTACCATTCTGCCGCCGGTACTCATACGCCCGGCGCACCTCTGCCTGCACCATCTCGCTGTCGGCCGATACCTCAGAGAGCAGGACGAGGAGATAATCGCTGTTGCGGATCTCTTCATCTATCTGTTGCAACCAGTTGCTGCCCGCGCGCATAGTACGGTCAATAAAGACAGAGTGACCGTGAGACTCCAGACGCTGTTGCAGGAAACGGGCCAGCGCCTCATCCTGGCTTGCGCGCCGCGAGTAACAGACAAAAATGCGCCTTGCCTGAACATCGGTGTCTGGCCACTCCAGAGTCCCCGTCGTTAACTCCCGCGCCACCTCGTCCGCCAGGGTGGCCAGTTGGTGGTGACAGGCATCCCGTTCGTCGACCCGTTCAGTCAGAACCTGCAAAAACATAGCCAGGGCATTGCGCTGCTGGGCATCATAACGGCTGCCTAGAAAATCTGTGATCACCTCAACTCGTTCGGCAGCGTTAGCCGTCTGAGGCAGCTGGTGTCGCCAGGGGCTAATGCGCTGGTCGCTGAAGAGCGCATGCAAAGCAGAATCTGTGGCAAATGGACCGCATGCCAGTAGAGTACGGTGAAGACGTTGCCTGAGATCGACAGGTATGGCGTACACGAGAAATACCACTTGCCGCTTAGACTTTCTTTTAGTTTGGGGAAGGGACTAAGATAATGCTCGATCACCCCAGGCTCATAGCCAGTAACATAGCATAAAGCCAGAGTAAAAATCAAGCACCAGTATTTACCGCAGTTGCTCTATCGGACCACTGCATTAGGGCACTCTACATCTTTTCGCCTGACTTCCTTGACAACTACAAACAATTCATGTTAATGTTGTAATGTAGTAACAAATCTTCTTGCCAGAAACAGTCGTCGCCCGCATTACTTCCAGTGCGTGAAATGACAACCTAATGTTTAACTCTCTGCCTGATTCGGTCGAAATAATCGAAGTGGGCCCCCGCGATGGTCTGCAGCGCGAAGAGCAGCTACTTTCCACTGCCGAAAAGGTTGCCCTCATCACCGCCCTGCTCGACGCCGGCCTCAGGCGCATCCAGGTCACCTCCTTCGTTCATCCCCGTTACGTGCCGCAGATGGCCGACGCTGAAGAGGTTTGCGCCCAACTACCACAGCGACCTGAGGTCATCTATAGTGGATTGGCCCTTAACCTGAAGGGCGTCGAGCGTGCTCACAAGGCCGGCCTCACCCACATCGACCTCTCCCTCTCCGCCAGCGACCAGCACAGCCGCCGCAACGCCAACCGCACCCTGCCCCAGGCCCTCCACGAATTCGACGACATGTTCCGCCTCGCCCGCCACCACGGCATGACCATTCGCGGCGGCATCCAATGCGCCTTCGGCTTCCGCACTCCAGACGACGTCCCGCCCGCCACCGTCCTCCAGCTCGCCGGCCACCTGCTCCAGCTCGGCGTCGACGAGCTATCCCTGGCCGACTCCGCCGGCCTGGCCAACCCGCGCCAGCTCCACACCCTCCTGCGCCAGCTGCCCGCCCTGCCCCCCGGCACCCCCCTCATTCTGCACCTGCACGACACCCGCGGCCTGGGCCTGGCCAACGTCCTGGCCGCCCTGCAATGCGGCGTGCGCTGCTTCGACACCGCCCTCGGCGGCCTCGGCGGCTGCCCCTTCATCCCCGGCGCGACCGGCAACATCGCCACCGAAGACACCGTTCACATGCTACACCACATGGGCATCCAGACCGGCGTGGACCTCCAGGCCCTGGCCCGCATCGCCCGCGACCTGCAAACACGACTACAAAAAGAACAGCTCCCCGGCAAACTCTACCGCCTCCTGGCCCCCGCCGCCGAGGTAAGATAAACAACAGGACCGCCACATGCCCCAGACCATCGCCGAGAAAATCATCTCCCAGCACACCGGCCGCCCCGTCCGCGCCGGCGACATCGTCATCACCCCCGTCGACGGCGTCATGGCCACCGACGCCACCGCCCCCTTCGCCATCCGCGCCTTCCACGACATGGGCGGCCAGGCCCTCTGGGACCCCGACCGCGTCTCCCTGGTCATCGACCACGCCGCCCCGCCCCCCACCGAACAAATCGCCAACCTGCAACGCCTCATGCGCGACTTCCACCGCCAGCACGGCGGCCACCTCTACGACATCGGCGCCGGCATCTGCCACCAGCTCATGGTCGAACACCACCACGTGCGCCCCGGCCACATCTTCGTCGGCGCCGACTCCCACACCCCCACCTACGGCGCCCTCAACGCCTTCGCCATCGGCGTCGGCTCCACCGACCTCGCCGCCGTGCTGCTCACCGGCCACATCTGGCTCAAAGTGCCCCAGACCATCCACATCCAATTGACCGGCGCCCTACCCAAAGGCATCATGGCCAAAGACCTCATCCTCTTCCTGCTGGGCCAGCTCAGCCTCAGCGGCGCCACCTACCAGGCCGTCGAATTCAGCGGCCCCGCCGTGCAGCCCCTCACCCTGGCCAGCCGCATGACCCTGGCCAACATGAGCGCCGAGATGGGCGCCAAGACCGGCCTCGTGCACCCCCAGGGCCTCACCCTGCCCTACCCCTTCCACCCCATCCTGCCCGACCCCGACGCCGCCTACGCCCACACCTACACCTTCGACGTCTCCCGGCTGCGGCCCCAAATCGCCCTGCCCCACCGCCCCGACAACGTGCGCCCCATCGACGAGGCCCTGGGCCAGCCCATCCACCAGGCCTTAATCGGCTCCTGCACCAACGCCCGCCTCGAAGATTTGCAAATCGCCGCCCGCATCCTGCGCGGCCGCCACATCCACCCCCGCGTGCGCCTGCTCATCGCCCCCGCCTCCCGCCGCGTCTTCCAGGACGCCCTGCGCGATGGCGCCGTCGCGGCCCTCAGCGAGGCCGGCGCCACCTTCCTCACCGCCGGCTGCGGCCCCTGCGTCGGCACCCACCAGGGCGTCCCCGGCGACGGCGACGTCGTCATCTCCAGCACCAACCGCAACTTCCAGGGCCGCATGGGCAACCCCCGCGCCGCCATCTACCTGGCCTCCCCCGCCGTCGTCGCCGCCTCCGCCCTGCGCGGCCACATCAGCGACCCCGTCGCCCTGCTGCAAGAGGACGAAGACCAATGGACCCTACTCTAAGCGGCCGCAGCCACGCCTACGGCGACAACATCGACACCGACCGCATCATTCCCGGCAAATACACCAAGACCCTGGACACCGCCCAGCTGGCCGCCCATGTCCTGGAAGACCTCGACCCCACCTTCAGCAGCCGCGTGCAGCCCGGCGACATCCTCGTCGCCGGCCACAACTTCGGCCTGGGCTCCTCGCGCGAACAGGCCGCCATCGCCCTCAAAGCCGCCGGCATCGCCGCCGTCGTCGCCGGCAGCTTCGCCCGCATCTTCTACCGCAACGCCATCAACATCGGCCTGCCCCTCCTGGAAATCGGCGAGCACCACATCCAGACCAACCACCAGCTGCGCATCGACCTGGCCCAGGGCACGGTCCGCGACCTCACCACCAACCACACCTACCACGCCGCCCCCCTGCCCCCCGTCATGATCGCCATCCTGCAGGCCGGCGGCCTCGTGCCCTACCTGCGCCAGCGAGGAGGGTATGAGTGACGTGACACGGAGGTGTACGGAGAGATTGGAGATTAGAGATTAGAGATTGGAGATTAGAGATTGGTTTGGCCACGAATTTCACGAATTTTCACGAATTAAAGAATGAGTGACATTCGCGGCACAAACCAAAACAAACAACCCGGCACAACACCCGCCAATAAGAGAAAAAATTAGAAAAAAAATTAGTGAAATTCGTGAAATTCGTGGCAAAAAAACCCTCCCCATGAGCAACCAAGACCTACCCCTCAGCAACATCCGCGTCCTGGAATTCACCCACGCCGTCATGGGACCCGCCGCCGGCCTCGTGCTGGCCGACCTGGGCGCCGAAGTCATCCGCGTCGAGCCCGCCCCCCACGGCGACCCCACACGGCGGCTCAAAGGCTTCGGCAGCGGCTACCACACCTTCTTCAACCGCAACAAAAAAAGCCTGGCCGTCAACCTCAAAACCGGCGACGGCCAGGCCATCATCCAGCGCCTCCTGCCCAGCAGCGACGTGCTCATCGAAAACTTCGCCCCCGGCACCATGGAACGCCTGGGCCTGGGCTACGAGCACCTCGCCCCCGCCCACCCGCGCCTCATCTACTGCCGCCTCAAAGGATTCATGGCCGGCCCCTACCAGCAGCGCACCGCCCTCGACGAAGTCGTACAAATGATGTCCGGCCTGGCCTACATGACCGGCCCCCCCGGCCGGCCCCTGCGCGCCGGCGCCTCCATCGTCGACATCCTGGGCGGCGCTTTCGGCGCCCTGGGCGTCCTCGCCGCCCTGCACGAACGCCAGCAAACAGGCCGCGGCCGCCTCGTCACCACCGGCCTCTTCGAGACCGCCGCCTACATCATGGGCCAGCACATGGCCTACGGCGCCGTCACCCAACAGCCCGTGCCCCCCATGCCCGCCCGCGTCAGCCCCTGGGCCGTCTACCGCCTCTTCGCCACCGCCGACAACCAGCAACTGTTCATCGCCATCACCAGCGACAAACAGTGGCAAAGCTTCTGCCAGGCCTTCCAGCGCCCCGACCTCCTGGCCGACCCCAGCCTGGCCACCAACAACCAGCGCGTCGCCGCCCGCCACCGCCTGCACCCCGAGCTAGAACAGCTCTTCAGCGCCCTGCCCCTGCCCGCCATCATCCGCCGCTGCGAAGAGGCCGGCATCCCCTGCGCCCCCGTCGCCCGCCCCGAAGACCTCTTCCACGACCCCCAGCTCAACCAGGGCCAGAGCCTGCTCGACATCGAACTACCCGACGGCCGCCACGCCAGACTCCCGCGCCTGCCCCTCAGCCTCGACCACACCCGCCCCGGCCTGCGCTGCCAGCCCCCCGCCCCCGGCCAGCACACCCGCTCCCTCCTACAACACGCCGGCTACAGCGCCCAGGAAATAGACGACCTACAACAAAGAGAGATCATCCTCGCCCCTCCAGAAAAGGATCCATCATGACCACAACCAATGACCCCCCTACAGCCCCCTACGACCTGCTCATCAAAAACGTGCGCCTGGCGCGCCCTAATCGTGAAACAGTCGAGGACGTCGATATCGCCATCCGCCACGGCCGCATCGCCCACATCGCCCCCGCCATTGCGGCCGGAAGCGCCCGTGAGGTTCACGACGCCCACGGCCTGCTCGCCTTCCCCGGCCTCGTCGACGCCCACATGCACGCCGGCATCTACGCCCCTCTGGAGCAAGACGCCGTCAGCGAGAGCAAAGCCGCGGCCATGGGCGGCGTCACCTCCATGCTCACCTACTTCCGCACCGGGCAATATTACCTCAATCAGGGCGGTCCTTACGCTAAATTCTATCCACAGGTGCTCCAGATTTCCGAGGGCCGCTACTGGACCGACTACAGCTACCACCTGGCCCCCATCCAGAGCAGTCACATCGACGAAATGGAGCTCCTGGCTACCGAATTCGGCGTCACCTCCTTCAAAATCTTCATGTTCTACGGTGGCTACGGCCTGCATGGCAAGGCCGGGCGCGACGCCCAGGCCCAGTTCCTCATGCTCCAGGACGAAGATGATAGCTACGACCTGGCCCACTTCGAGTTCATCATGCGCAGCGCCACGCGGCTGATGCAAGAGCACCCTGATCTGGCTGACTACATCAGCGTCAGCCTGCACTGTGAAGTAGCCGACATCCTCAACGCCTACACCCGCATCGCCCAGGCCGACCCCACCCTGACCGGCCTGCGCGCCTACAGCGCCGCCCGCCCGCCCCACGCCGAAGGGCTGGCCATCTGGATCGCCTCCTACCTGGCCTACGAAACGGACTGTCTCAACATCAACCTGCTGCACCTCAGCTCGCGCAAGGCCATCGAAGCGGCGCTGATGATGCAAAACGTCTTCCCGCACATCAACTTCCGCCGCGAGGTCACCGTGGGCCACCTGCTGCTTGATTACGACACACCGGCCGGGCCGCTGGCCAAAGTCAACCCGCCCATCCGTTCACGTGAGGACGTTGAGTGCCTCTGGCAAGAGGTGCTGGCCGGCAACGTGAGCTGGATTGTCAGCGACCACGCCTGCTGTTCGGCCGAGATGAAGACAGACGCCAGCCACCCTGACGACATCTGGCTGGCCAAATCAGGCTTCGGTGGCACCGAATACCTGCTCTCCGGCGTGTACCACGAGGGCAGCCGCCGCGGCCTCTCCGCCAATCGCATGGCCGAGCTGTTGAGCTGGAATCCGGCCCAGCGCTTTGGCCTGCTCAACAAGGGCGACATCGCCCCCGGCTATGACGCCGACCTGGTGCTCTTCGACCCCGACAAAACATTCACCGTGCGCGCTGCCGAATCAGCATCCAACCAGGGCTACACCCCCTTCGAAGGACTGGAGCTGACCGGCCAGGTGCAGACCACCTACCTGCGCGGTGAGAAGATTTACGATAAAGGCAACATCATCGGCCCCGCCCGCGGCCAATACCTGCACCGGCCCACCACCGCCGCCGTGGAGCAAACATGACTTTTCACGTTCGCATCCTTTCGCCCTTGAAGGCAACCGCAGACGATCTGGCCCGCCGCCAGCGCCGTTACAGCGAGGCCGCTGCGCCGGACACTGAGGTGCGGGTTGAAAACCTGAACGGTGGCCCCGCTGCCCTCAACAACAGCGCCGACATTCTGCTCAGCGCCGCTGCCATCTTGCAGCAGGCCACCAACGCCCCCAGCGGCAGCTACGACGCCATGCTCATCGACTGCGTCTTCGACCCCGCGCTGCAGGAAATCTCCGAATGCGTCACTGTTCCCGTCTTCGGCCCCACGCGCACCACCCTACCGCTCATCCCGCTCGTAGCAGACAACTTCAGCATCATCGCCCGCAGCCAACGCCAGTGCGAACTGCTGGCCGCACTGGTAGAGCGGGAGGGTTACGGCGATTACCTTCACTCCTTGCGCGCGCTGGAGATTAGTTATGAAGAAGCCAAACAGCCGCACCTATTTAACCGCGTCATGACACACCGGCTATATGACGCTGTCCATGAAGATGGCGCACAGGCCATCATGTTCGGTTCCACGACCATGGCCATCAGTGATGAAATGTACGGCGCGGCTGCCGGCGTCCCTCTCTTCATGCCCGGTATGGTCGCCCTGGGTGTGATGCAACAGTTGTGGCGCGACGGCCTGCTGGCCCGCCCCAGAGCATAAAAGATAATATGGCTGCCATCCAACGCGAATCCCCCACCCCCCTATACCACCAGTTGAAAGTGCTACTCTCCGAGCGTATCGCCAGCGGCGAGTGGCCGCCGGGACATATGCTGCCCACCGAGGAGCAGTTACAAGAACAGTATGAAATCAGCCGCACCACCGTGCGCCAGGCGCTCAAAGAGCTGGAGATAGAAGGCCAGATTTCGCGCCAACGCGGCCGCGGCACCTTCGTGGCCCGGCCCAAAATCAGCCATAGCGCCGAACCGCACTTCAGCCTGGCCGACGTCCTGCTGCAACAGGGCGTGCAGCCCGGCTGGAAAGTATTGTACGCTGAGTGGACCCCGGCCACGCCCGAAATCGCTCAGCGGCTGAACCTGGAACCGGGCACGCCCGTCTATGAACTGCACCGCCTGCGCCTGGCCAGCGAGGAGGCCATCGGCTTCCACATCGCCCACACCTCCCCTTCCATCGCCACCGCCATCGACCGCGCGCGGCTGGAAAGCGGCGGCTCGCTGGACTACCTGCGCAACACCGACCGCGGCGAAAACGTGCTCGAGGGTAGCTATGCCGACCGCGTGCTGGAAGCGATTCCGGCCAACGACCAGGTCGCAGAGCTTCTCGACGTCGCTCCTGGCACACCCATGTTCCAGATTCGGCGCGAGCTATTTAACCGTCAGGGCCAACCCGTCGAACTTCTACGCGCCATTTACCGCGGTGACCGGCTCCAATATCACGTCCGTCGCGCCACCGCTCACTAACCATGACACCTGAAGGCTGAAACCTGATGACCATCTTTCACAATATCACCAACTGGTCCTTTGATACAGATATCGCCGTCATCGGCAGCGGTGGCTGTGGGTTGGCTGCTGCCCTGGCCGCGGTTCAGGGCGGCGCAGAGGTAATGGTCTTCGAAAAGCAGCAGCGCCCCTGGAGCAATACCGCCCGCTCTGGCGGCATGATTCCCGCCGCCGGCACCCGCTTCCAGCGCGCCGCGGGCATCGAGGAAACGCCGGAAGATCTCGCCGCCGACATCTTCCATAAGAACCAGAACACCTCCGACCCCGACATGACCCTTCACCTGGCGCGGATTGCGCCCCAAATGGTGGAGTGGCTTGTGGACGATGTGGGCGTTGACCTCGTCTTTATCGACGACTTCATATACCCCGGCCACAGCCAGTATCGCATGCACGCCCCACCCAGCCGCACCGGTTCAGCCCTCGTCCAGGATTTGCGCCGCGCCGTGGAAAACCATCCGCAGGCCACCCTCATCACCGGCGCCGCTGTGACAGGACTGGCTGTCAAAGGCGACGCGGTCTGCGGCGTTGTCGTCCAGCACGGCGGGCGCGAAGAGCGCGTGCGCTGTGGAAAAGTTATCCTGGCCTGCAACGGCTTTGCCGGCAATGCTGAGATGGTCGCCAAATATTGCCCCGACGTTGCCAACGCCCTCTACTTTGGTGGCGAGGGCAACACCGGCGAGGGCATCCTTTGGGGCATGGAGTTGGGCGCCGGCGTTGCCTTCATGGATGCCTTCCAGTCCCACGCCTCCGTCGCCACGCCCCACGCCATTTTGATCACCTATGCCCTGATTATGGAAGGCGGCTTCCAGGTCAACCAGGAAGGGCACCGCTTCGGCGACGAGACCAGCGGCTACTCCGAGCATGCCCTGGCCGTCCTTTCCCAGCCGGGCGGCGTGGCCTGGGACATCTATGATGAACGCCTGCACCAGTTGGGCCTCAATTTTGCCGACTACCGCGAGGCGCTGGAAGCAGGCGCCATCCACAGCGCCCCCACCATTGAAGCGCTGGCCGGCGAGCTAGGCCTGCCCCAATCGGCGCTTGCTGACACCCTGGCCAACTATCACAAGTACGCCGCCGGCGAGCAAGACGACCCCTTCGGTCGCACTGACTGCCGCCCGCTCCAACCACCCTTCTACGGCGCCAAAGTCACCGGCGCGCTGTTTCATACCCAGGGCGGTCTGACCGTAGATAAGCACGCCCGCGTCCTTAAGGAAGACGGCCAGCCCATCCCCAACCTCTACGCCGGAGGCGGCGTCGCCGCCGGCCTCAGCGGCCACGGCGCGGGCGGCTACCTGTCGGGCAACGGCCTGCTGACCGCGCTGGGCTACGGTATGTTGGCCGGCCGCCATGCGGCCCAATCATTAAAAGGAAGTAGTTCGTAGAAACGACCGATGGTAGAACTTGAAGCACTTGCCGAATTCATCGCCTCGCTCACCTTCTCCGCGCTGCCTGCTGACGTGGTCCAGCGCGCGCAAGAGGTAGCGCGCGACACCGTTGGCGTCATCATCGGTGGTATGGCCGAGCCAGAGGTCGGCACCCTGGCCCGCCACGCAGCGAGCACGGCTCCAGGCCCCGTAACCATTCTGGGGCACGGTGGGCGCACCACTCCGGCCTGGGCCATGCTCGTCCACGGCACTGCCGGCACCTCCCTGGAAATGGATGAAGGGCACGCCTTTGCCCGCGGCCATGCCGCCATCCACGCCTTGCCGCCGGCCCTTGCGCTGGCCGAAGCGGAAGACGTCAGCGGGGCACAGGCCATCACCGCCTTTGTCGCCGGCTACGAAGTCGCCGCCCGCGCCGGGATCGCCACCCGCCTGCGCCCAGAGGTTCACCCTTTTGGCGCCTGGGGCGTGTTGGGCGCAGCGGCCGTCAGCGCCTGGTTCAAGGGCTTCAGCCCACCCCGCATCGCCGGCACGCTGGAGCTGGCCGCCTCCTACGCCATCACCCCTGGCTTCGACGCCGCCTTCCAGGGCGCCAATGTGCGCAACACCTTCGCTGGCCTCATCAATCACAACGGCCTGCTCGCCGCTGACCTCTACGAGCTGGGCTTCCGTGGCCAGGAGGGCGCGCTGCAAACCGTCTTCGGCAAGATCCTGGGCCAATCCTTCGCTCCCGCAGCGCTGGCGGATCAGCTAGGAGAGCGCTACGAAATCATGCGCGGCTACTTCAAGCCCTACTCCGCCTGTCGCTACACCCACGCCGCTGTCGATGCCGTCCTTTCCCTGCGGCAGGAAGTTGACCCTGCGACGGTCACCCATATCGACGTCGATACCTACGACATCGCCACCACACTGGACGACCCACAGCCCAAAACACCACTGGCCGGCCGCTTCTCCCTCCCCTACGTCGTTGCCGCCACCCTGCTGCGCGGTGATGCCGGTCCTGACAGCTTCCGGCCACAGGTGCTGCAAGACCCCGCTGTGCTCAGCCTGGCACAGCGCGTCACCGTCCGCGAAGAGCCTGCCTTCACAGCCATGACGCCCGCCTGTCGCCCCGCTCGTGTCCGTTTGCATCTCAACGACGGTTCACAACGCGAAGCTACCGTCACTGGCAGCAAGGGCGATCCCGACCAGCCCATGCGGGACGACGAGCTTAAGGCCAAGTTCCACAGCCTGACCACGCCACTCCTGGGCCTCAAACATACACAAGCTGCCTGGGAAACTCTCGGCGACCTGGCCCAGATTTCGCAACTCTCAGAGCTTACAGAGCTACTGGTACCTGAAGAAGATGGAGGGTAGAGGATAGAGGAAAACCCTAAACCCTCTAGCTAAAAAAGGAGGTGACCGGCAAGAAAAATCAAGAAACATTCATACCCAGAAGATCCGGACCTGACACAGCGCGTGATGACTCACCCAACAGTCTGTGACCGAACCCCGTTCGACATGGTTCAGAACGGACCCATTCGGCAAAGGAGGAGAGATAGATGCGAAACTTGAATCGACAAGCCCGCTCTGCGGCCCCAGCCGTTCGCCTCATGGCCCTGCTGCTTGCTCTGCTGCTGGTGCTGGCAGCCTGCGTTGACCAGCCCACGCCCACTGAGTCTGCCCCTGTAGAGGAACCGGCAGCCACCGAACCGGTTGAAGAGCCTGCACCCGAAGAAGAAGCTCCAACTGAAGAAGCAGAAGCGCCCGAAGCAGAGGAAGAACCTACTGAAGCACCCGAAGCAGAAGAGGAACCTACTGAAGCGCCGGCTGAAGAGGAAGAACCAGAGCCTGAAGCTGGCGGCGAGCCCATCCGCATCGGCGGCATCCACCCCCTGACCGGCGCCCTGGCCGGGGATGGCATTCAGCAGGACAACGCCATACAGATGGCCATCAACGAAATCAACGAGGCTGGTGGGTTACTGGGCGGTCGCCAACTGGAATACCTCTCGGCCGACTCCACCGGCTCTGCCGAAGTAGGCCAGACGGAAGCCGAGCGCCTGATTGGCGAAGGGACTGTGGCCCTTATCTGCTGCTTCCAGAGCGCTGTAACCAGCAACGTCGCCGCCATCGCCGAGCGCGAAGAAGTGCCGCTGGTCATCGACGTTGCCGTGGCCGACAGCATTCTGGACCAGGGCTATCAATACACCTTCCGTTTGCAGCCCAACGCCACGGTCATGGGCCAGCTCGGCGCCGATTATCTGCAGCAGGTCGCCGAAGCGACTGGAACAGAAATCAGCACCATTGCCTACCTCTACGAAGGTACCTCCGGCTTTGGCGAAAGCGTGCGCAATGCCTTTGTGGCCCGCGCCGAAGAGCTGGGTTACGAAATTGTAGACGAGATTACCTACGACCCCTTCAACGTCACAGACCTCACCACCGAAATGACGCGCATCAACGCCCTGGCTCCCGATATCCTGGCCGTAACCGGCTACTATAACGATGGCTTGCTGGCAGCGCGCAATGCCGAAGAAGTAGGCCTGGACGTCCAGGCTGTCTACGGCGTGGCCCAGGGCACCTACGATGTGCCCAATTTCGTGGAAGATGCAGGTGACCTGGCAGAGTGCTTCATTGACAGCAACTATCACTGGGATGCTTCCAACCCCGAAGCACAGGAGGTTCGCACCCGCTATGAAGAGGCCTACGGTGAGGAAATGCGTACCGCGGCCGTCCTCGCCTACGAGGCCGTGCGCGTCGTCGCCGCCGCCATCGAAGCCGCCGGTTCCGATGACCCCAGCGACATCCGTGATGCTATCGCGGGCATCTCCTTCGCAGATCATCTGCTGCCCTACGACGGGCCGATCGAGTTCGACGAGACCGGCGAGACGGTGAACGCCACGCCGGTTGTGATGCAGGTACAGGACGGCGCCATCGTTCAGGTCTGGCCCCAGGCCGTGGCCGAAAGCGAGCCGCTCATGCCCTGCGTCTCCTGGCAAGAGTAACCGAGGATAGAGGGTAGAGGATGGAGGATAGAGGATAGAGGGTAGAGAGTCAAAGCAACCTGGCTTTAGCTCTACCCTCTAACTCTCCCCCCAGCACCATGCGAATGACTACTCAACCACTCTTATTGACACACTGGCGCAAAGTGGCCGCTATCATCATCCTGGCTCTCGGCGCGTGGTTCATACTCAGTCTTCTCCCGGCATCCGGCCCCTGGCTGGAACGCAACGGCGTCGTGCTGCGCCAGGCTATGGCCACCGGATTGCTCGTCGGCGGCGTCTACGGCCTCGTCGCCCTGGGCCTGACCCTCATCTTTGGCGTCCTTGACATCATCAACTTCGCCCACGGCGCGCTGCTCACCGTCGCCATGTACCTGACCTTCGTGCTCTACGACCGCTACGCTGTGGATCCCTACCTCTCGATCCTGATTGCCGTGCCTGTGCTGTTCATCATCGGCGTCATTGTCCAGCGGCTGGTCATCCACCCCGCTCGCAACGCGCCCACACACAACCAGCTTCTCCTGACCCTGGGCCTCGCGCTCTTTATCGAGAACCTGATGTTGGTCCTATTTACCGGCACGCCACGCTCCATCCGCCTGCCCTATGGCCGCGGCCCCACCGACCTGGGCCTCTTTACCGTCGACTTTCCACTGCGTATTGCCGGCACCACCATCACCATGTCGCGGCTGGTCGCCTTCATCTTCGCCCTCCTGCTGGCCGGCGCCCTCTACCTGCTCCTACAACGCACCGACCTGGGCAAATCGATTCGCGCCACCGCTCAGGACCGGGAAGGAGCGCGGTTGGTGGGTATCAACATCGAGCGCATCAACCTGATCACCTTCGGGCTAGGCGCCGCCTGCGTCGGCGCGGCTGGCGCCCTGGTGCTACCCTTCCTGGCTGTGGACCCCACCGTGGGCAACGCCTTTAACATCACCGCCTTCGTCATCGTCGTCCTGGGCGGCATGGGCAGCGTGCCCGGCGCCCTCCTGGGCGGCTTGCTCGTAGGCCTCACACAAGAGTTGGGCGTCGTCTTCGCTCCCAGCTCAACCAAGCTTCTCGGGGTCTTCATCATCTTTCTCCTGGTCCTCATGTTCCGGCCCCAGGGTCTCTTCGGGAGGCGAAATTGAGCGAAGCAAAACCTGTCCGGCTCTCCCTCCCCGGTACACGCCTGGCTCTAAGCCGTGAATATGTGGCGCTGCTGCTGGTAGCCGCGGCCCTGGCCATCGCACCCCTGTTCATGAGCCGCTTCCTGATCAGTCTGGGCGTACTCGTCCTGATGTGGGCGCACCTGGGTAACGCCTGGAACCTGATGGCTGGTTATGCCGGGCAGTTCTCCTTCGGCCACGCCGTCTTCTATGGCATCGGCGCCTACACATCTACTGTGCTGCTGGTCGACTACGCCATCAGCCCCTGGCTGGGCATCTTCGCCGGGGCCGCCCTGGCCGCTCTCTTTGGCGCGGTCATGGCCTACCTGCTCTTCCGCTTTGGCATCCGCGGCCACTTTTTCGCCCTGGGCACCTTCGCCATTGCTGAAATGGTGCGCCTCATTGCCACCGAAACGGAACTCATCAACAGCTCCATCGGCATTCACATCCCCCTGGTGCGCGGTGACTCCTGGCCCCGCATGCAGTTTGAGGTCTCGGTCATCAATTACTACTATGTCATGCTCGGTATCTTCGTCGTGGGCCTTTTCCTGATCATCGCCATCTCACGCAGCCGGCTGGGCTACTACTTCCAGGCCATCCGCGAAGACGAAGCGGCCGCCGCGGCCCTGGGCGTGGACGTCCTGCGCTACAAGGTCATCGCCGTCGGCCTCAGCGGCGCGCTGACGGCGCTGGGTGGCACATTCTTCACCCAATATTTCCTGTTCATCGATCCCACCCTGGCCTTTGGCGTCAACGTCTCAGTACAAATCCTGCTGCGGCCCATCGTCGGCGGCGTGGGCACCATCTGGGGCCCGCTGGTTGGGGCTTTGCTGCTCACCCCCCTGGGCGAATTCACCCGCGCCTTCGTGCGCACCCCGCCCGCATTCCTGAGCGTCATCCAGGGCCGCGCCGGTGTCGATGTCATGCTCTTTGGCCTGATCCTGATCATCGTCGTACTCTTCATGCCCCACGGCATTGTGGGCGCCGGTCGCAGCCTGTGGTCCCGGCTGCAAGGCGTGCGCGGAGCGAGCGTTGGAGAGGAGTCATGACTTTGCTACAACTGGAACAGCTCAGTAAACATTTCTCAGGGCTGGTCGCCGTCGACCGCGTGGACCTCGCGCTGGAAGAAGGCGAAATCCTGGGTCTCATCGGTCCCAACGGCGCGGGCAAGACGACGCTCTTTAATATGATCAGCGGCAGCCTCCGCCCCACCACCGGCCGCATCCTTTACGATAGCCAGGAAATCGCAGCCAACGGCCGCTGCAAGGCCCCCCACCAGATTTGCGACATGGGCATTGCCCGCACCTTCCAGATCGCACGTCCCTTTGCTCACCTCAGCGTCCTCGACAACGTCAAGGTTGGCGCTTACCTGCGCCACCGTCACAGCGCCAGCGCTGAAGCGCGCGCCAGAGAGGTGCTGGCCTTTACCGGGCTGCAACGTCAGGCGCACATGCCCGCCAGCAGCCTGACCACTGCCGGGCGCAAACGGCTGGAGCTGGCCCGCGCCCTTTCCACCGGCCCCCGGCTGCTGCTGCTAGACGAAGTGATGGCCGGCCTCACGCCCACTGAAAGCGTGGCCATCGTGCGCCTCATCCAGGAAATCCGCGACACAGGCGTCACCCTGCTGGTCATCGAGCATGTGATGAAAGCAGTAATGGCCCTCTCCGATCGCGTCGCCGTGCTGCACCACGGCAAGCTGCTGGCCGTAGACACCCCAGCAACCATCGCCAGCAACGAAGAGGTGATTGAAGCTTATCTGGGAGAAGAAGCTGCCCATTGGGCAGAAGAGGGTAGAGGATAGAGGAAAAGCCTGACCTCTAGCTCCAAAAGGAAACGATGCTAAAAGTTCACGACCTACACGCTGGTTACGACGACGTCCTCATCCTGCGCGGTGTTTCGCTTGCTGTTGAAGAGGGTCAGATTGTGGCGCTCATCGGCGCGAACGGCGCCGGCAAGACTACGACCCTGCGCGCCATCTCCGCGCTCATTCCCACACGCCGCGGCTCCATCACCTTTGATGGTCAGGCGATCCACGACTGGCCCTGCCACCGCACCGTGGAAGCCGGCCTGGTGCAAGTGCCCGAAGGCCGCCACCTCTTTGGCCACATGACGGTGCAGGAGAACCTGGAGCTGGGTTCCATCCGCCGTGGCCGCGCCCAGCGCCGTGACACAATGCGCCAGGTCTTCAAGCTGTTCCCGCGCCTGGAAGAGCGGCGCACGCAACTGGCGGGCACCCTTAGCGGCGGCGAGCAACAGATGCTGGCCATCGGCCGCGCCCTGATGACCCATCCCCGCCTGCTGATGCTTGACGAACCCTCCCTGGGTCTGGCGCCCCTTATCGTCGCCGATATCTTCCGCATCATCCGCGAAATTCGCGAAACGGGCGCCACCGTACTCATCGTGGAACAAAACGCCGCCCAGACGCTGGCCATGGCCGACCAGGCCTACGTCCTCGAAAATGGCGAGATCGTGCTCCAGGGTAGCGGCGACGAGCTGCTGAACAATGAGCAGGTGCGTAACGCCTATCTCGGCATGTAGCATCACCCTCGGAGTGCCCGGCGCGGAGCAGTTCGTCTACTGCAGAGCAGTTCGTCTACTATTGTCATTTCTTCACACCGAAAAATTGTCACAATTCAACTGACACACCTCTCCTCTGTTGTCTATAATGATAGTAGTTCGGTTAAAGTCAGGGTGACGCTGTACCAGTTCAGCGTCACTCACGCCCGATATCTTTCGGACCGTTAAGCAGTATCAGTTTCCCACCCCCACAATGAAATGACTGCGCTTACCACCCGGCAACGGGACCTTTTACAGTTGCTATTAGACGCTGACCAGCCCCTGGCATCCAATGCCCTGGCACAGCGGATGCATCTGACGCCGCGCCAGGTTAACTACGGCCTCAAAGGGCTGAAACAGTGGCTGGAAACGACCCACCACATCCCCCTCAACATCACTCCCGGCGTCGGCGTCCAGCTAGATTGCTCCCAGCAGCAGGCTCAGCTCCTGAGCCGCCAACTGGATAAGCAGACCCCCTTCCAATTAACCCTCCTCCCCGAACAAAGACAACAACTACTCCTGCTCCTCCTGCTCGATGCGCAGGAGCCGCTGATTAACCAGCAGCTACAACAGCTTCTGGAGGTCTCACGAACCACCATCTCCAGCGACCTTGATGCTGTCACACCCTGGCTAAACCAACACGGCCTGACACTGGAGCGGCGGCCCAACTACGGCATCAGCGTTGTAGCCAGCGGCGACAACTCACGCGAGGAGCATCGCCGCCGTCAGGCATTGGGCGCCTGGGCCTGGGGCCACATGCCCTTCGGCCAGCCGCTGACACACCTCACTCACAGTGACGGTCTGACCTTTACCATGGCCAGTGACGCCGACCTGCTGCCCATCGTCGAGAAAGCGCGGCAGATTACGGCGCAGTGGGATGTGCAGCGCATGTTTGGCCACGTCGCCTACGCCGAAGCTCAGCTCGGCGGCCGTTTCAGTGATGATGCCGTGCTCTATCTGGCCCTCTTCTTCGCCATCCAGGTCGCCCGCGTGGACCACGGCCACTTCACCACCGTAGCAGCAACCGAAGCTGAGCCTGGTGATGGGTCGACGTCAGGAAGCCCGGAAAACGGGCTTCTGCACTGGTTGCGCCAGCGCCCGGTGTGGAGTGTGGCCGAGGGGTTGGCCGGCCGTCTGCGCTGGGGCGTGGGCAAACCGTGGCCAGAGGACGAAATCGCGGCCATCGCCATGTATCTGCTGGCGGCCCCCCGTAATGAACGATGGCCCGGCGATCTGACCATCGACCACGCTCGTGGCGGATCATTCTCCGACTTGCTGGAACGGCTGATGCAACATATCAGCAATGCCTATAGCCTGCCCACCCTGGAACAGGATCGCACCCTCCAGGACGGCATCATCGTGCAGGCCGTTCCCGCCTACCTGCGCCAGCGCTTCCGGCTCTGGATCCCCGATTCCCGCGCCGACGCAACCCTGTCTGAAAAATATAAATTCGAACACCGCCTGGCCAATGAGCTGGCGCGCCAGATCGAAGATGAGTTGGGCGCTCGCCTGCCGCCAGCCGACGTCAACAACCTGGCCCTGTTGCTGCGCGCCGCCTATATACGGGAGCGCGCCTACCAGTTGAACGACGTCATCGTCGTCTGCCCCAGCGGCATGGCCACTGCCCAACTGCTGGTAGCCCGCCTCAAAGCGCGTTTCCCGCGGCTGGGCGAGCCACGCGTCCTTTCCATTCGTGACCTCACTCCCCAACGCGTGGCCATCGCCGACCTTGTCATCACCATTGAACCGCTCTCCTCTCTTCAAATAAGCGAAGACCACTCCGGAGATCGCGACAACGTTATCCATGTGCATCCTTTGCTCTTACCCGAGGATGTCGAGGCCATCACCACCTGGCTCGCATCCCGTTAATTTCGTAATCACGGTAACGCGCCAGTCGTTACCTGATGAGGCGACTGAACCGTCAGCCGCCAGTCGTTAGCCAGACTGTTCGCCAATAGGCGACCAGCAAGGAAAAGGAGAGGACAAAATGAGAGAACGTTTGCAACAATTCGGTGGTTTTCTTGCGGGGATGATCATCCCCAACATTGGAGCCTTCATCGCCTGGGGCCTGATTACGGCCCTGTTTATTCCCACGGGCTGGATCCCCAATGAGGATTTCGCAGAGTTGGTCGGGCCGATGATTATCTACCTCCTGCCGGTTCTGATCGGTTTCACCGGAGGTTACCTGGTTTATCAGCAGCGTGGCGGCGTTGTTGGCGCCGCGGCCACCATGGGCGTCGTTGTTGGCGCCGAGATTCCCATGTTCCTGGGCGCCATGCTGATGGGCCCGCTTGGCGGCTGGCTCATCTCCAAGTGGGATGATGCTGTCGAGGATAAGATTCCCGTCGGCTTCGAAATGTTGATCAACAACTTCTCCTCCGGCATCCTGGGCGGCATCCTGGCCTTGCTCGGTTATCTCGTTATCGGCCCCGTGGTCGAATCGATCAGCACCTTCCTGGGATCTCTGGTCGACTTATTAGTAGATGCGCGCCTCCTACCGCTTGCAGCCATCGTCATCGAACCGGCCAAAGTACTCTTCCTCAACAACGCGCTCAACCACGGCGTCCTCGCTCCCCTCGGCGTCGCCGCGGTGGAACAGAGCGGCCGCGCCATCCACTTCTTGTTGGAAACCAACCCCGGGCCTGGCCTGGGCCTGCTCATTGCCTACTACGTCGCCGGTAAAGGCATGCTCAAGGAATCGGCCCCCGGCGCCATGATCATTCACTTCCTGGGCGGCATCCACGAGATCTACTTCCCCTACGTGCTGGCCCACCCCATCATGATTCTGTCCGTCATCGCCGGCGGCTTCGTGGCTGACCTCTGGTTCGCCATCTCCAACGCCGGTCTCGTGGCCACTCCATCCCCCGGCTCCATCTTCGCCTACCTGGCGGTTACCCCACCAGGACAACACTTCGCCGTCCTCACCGGCGTCCTTCTGGGCACCATCGCCGCCTTCGCCGTCGGCGCCGTCACGCTACGCCTGCGCCCCGTGCGCGAGGAAGAGGAAGAAGAAGAGCCGGAGCTTGACACGGAAGTCGGCGGCGTGCCGGGTTTGGCATAGGACGGTAAGCGGTAATCCGTAAGCGGTAATCCGTAAGCAGTAATCAGTAAGCAGTAACCTACGTAACCAACCGATAACCGATTACCGACCTACCGATTACCGACCTACCGATTACCGACCTACCGATTACCGACTCACTGAACACTGACAAAAAGGGAGAAACCCAATGGCTCAATCAGTAGCCGCATCAGAAGTAAGCACCATCGTTCTGGCCTGTGAAGCCGGGATGGGTTCCAGTTTGATGAGCGTCAACTCATTGAAGAAGAAGTTGAAAAAGGCGGGCGTGAAGAACGTCACCGTCTTGCACAAACCGGCCCGCGCTATCCCCCAGGATGCTGAAGTGGTCATCGTGCACAAGGGGCTGGCCAACGTGGCCCGCAGCAAAGCGCCCAACGCTGTGGTCGTCACCTTCAACCACTTCCTCAACGATCCTGCCTTCGACCACATCGTCAATGCCCTGAGCAAAGGCGAGACGATTGAGGCATCGGAGTAAGACGATGGGCATATTGGCAAGAGACCGTATTCGCCTGCAGGCTACCGCCAGGGATAGGGATGACGCCATACGCCAGGCTGGAGAGCTACTGGTTCAGAGTGGCTGCGTCAAACCCGCCTACGTGGATGGCATGTTGGCCCGCGAGGCAACCATGTCTACCTACCTGGGCAATGGCGTCTCCATCCCCCACGGAGAGTACGACGACCGCGAACACATCCTGCGCACCGGTATCTCCGTGTTACAGCTACAGGATGGCGTCGAGTGGGAAGACGGTGAAGAGGCCTTCCTTATCATCGGAATCGCCGCCACAGGCGACGACCACGTCGGCGTCCTGGCCAACCTGGCCGAAGCAATCGAAGACGAAGAAATCGCCGAACAGCTCATTACCACGACCGACCCGGACCTGATTCTGGCCACCTTAGAGAAGTGAGATTGGTTGACCGGAGACTGGAGATTGGTGAATTGGAGCTTGAGGCGCTATTTTGCATCAAATCTCCAATCTCTGATCTCCAATCTCCAATCTTCCTCTGGAGAGTCTGCTATGCAAAAGCTAGAGGTCGTCATTCACAACCCAACCGGACTTCACGCACGGCCGGCCAGGGTCTTCGTCAACATCGCCAAGCAGTTCAACAGCGCCATTAAGGTGCATCATGGCGAAAAGAAAGCCAACGGCAAGAGCCTCATTTCGATGCTCACCCTGGGCGCGGAAAAAGGGGCCGAGATCTGTATCACGGCCGAAGGCGATGATGAAGTGGAGGCCATCCGTACCCTGGAAGAAGCCATTCGCTCCGGCTTGGGCGAAGGGGCCGCACCCGAGGCTGAGGCCGCGACCGAGGCTGAGACCTCTGCTCCGATGGCCGGGAATGGCCAGACCCTGCCAGCCCCCGCAGAAGAAGAAGCCAGGGCACAGACGCCCGCAGCCAGCGAGCAGCGCCCGCTATCGCCAGGAGACGTGGTCTCTGCCATCCCCGCTGCTCCCGGCATCGCCATCGGTCCCGTCTTCCACCTGCACCAACAGCAACTCGAGCTGGATGGCTCTGGCAACGGAAGCGCCACGCTGGACCCCGCCGCCGAACAAAACCGTTTACTGCAGGCCATAGCAGCCAGTCGCGAAGAGCTGGCGCATCTGCGCGAAAAGATGGCGGCAAAGGCTCCGGACGAAGCCGCCATCTTCGACGTGCACAGCGACCTACTCGACGATCCTGATCTTGCGGAAGCGGTCGCCGGCAAAATCAGCGAAGGAACCAGCGCCCCACACGCCTGGCAGAGCGTGGTTGAGCAACGCGCACGACAGGTGGCCGCACTCGGCGACCCCCTGCTGGCCGAACGCGCCGCAGACCTGCGCGACATCGGCCGCCGCGTGTTGCGCCAGCTAACCGGTGCCAAAGAACAACAGTTGCCGGCCGAACCGGCTGTAATCATCGCTTCTGACCTCTCGCCGTCAGACACGGCAGCGCTGGGCGACGTGTCGGGGCCGGGCGGAGTGGTGCTCGGTTTCTGCACAGCCGTTGGCGGGCCTACAGGCCACGCCGCCATCATCGCCCGCGCCTTGCGCCTTCCCGCCGTCGTCGGCGCCGGCCCCAACGTGCTGGACATCGCCAGCGGCACCACCGTCATCGTCGACGGCCTGCACGGCACAGTGACCGTAGATCCCGATGAGCAGGCATTGGCCGCAGCGAGAGCGCGGCAGAAGGCATGGCAGGAGCAACAGGAAGCAGCAGCCGCCGGAGCAGCCGAGGCAGCCATCACCCGCGACGGCCATCGCGTTGAGGTCGTCGCCAATGTGGGCAGCGCACAGGGTGCCGAAGAAGGAGCGCAAAACGGCGCTGAAGGCATCGGCCTGCTACGCACCGAATTTCTCTTTCTCAGCCGCGAACAACCGCCCACAGAAGAAGAACAGGCCGGCGTCTATGCCACCATTATGGCGCCCATGGCCGCTAAGCCGGTCATCGTGCGCACGCTGGACATCGGCGGCGACAAGCCCCTACCCTATGTCGAGGTCGCTCCCGAGGCCAACCCCTTCCTGGGCGAGCGTGGCATCCGCCTCTGTCTCAACCGGCCCGAGCTGTTGCGACCTCAGATTCGCGCCATCCTGCGCGCTGCGGCCCGCAGCGAGGCCGCCGTCTCCATCATGTTCCCCATGGTCGGCGACGTGCAAGAGTTCCGGCAGGCACAGCAAATTGTGAACGAAGAACGTGACGCGCTCAGCCAGGATGGGTTGGCGCTCCCCAAAGTGGACCTGGGCATCATGGTCGAAGTCCCGGCCACGGCGCTAATGGCCGACTGCTTCGCCACAGAAGTTGACTTCTTCTCCATCGGCACCAACGACCTGACGCAATACACTCTGGCCATCGACCGCATGCACCCCACCCTCGCCAGCAAAAGTGACGGGCTGCATCCGGCCATCTTGCGCCTCATCCACAAAACAGTGCAGGCTGCCCATGAGCACGGCAAGTGGGTGGGCGTCTGCGGCGAGCTAGGCGCCGACCCCCAGGCCGTGCCCCTTCTGGTCGGCCTTGGCGTCGACGAACTCAGCGTCAGCGTCCCCGCCATCGCCGCCGTCAAAGCCCAGATACGCACCCTGAACCTGCAACAATGTCAGGCCCTGGCCCAAAAAGCCCTGGCCTGCGCCACCGCCCAGGAAGTACGGGCG
>CAZRTM010000022.1:0-3536 GCA_964602995.1 uncultured Ardenticatenaceae bacterium | reverse complement strand
CGCCGCGCAGATGACCCGCTGCCGCGCCTGACCCTGGCCTGGAACATGTATGGCGCGGGGTTGGAAAATGTGGGTCGCGACGGCGCACCTGAACCCTTTCCCATCCCCGAACCAGGCCCCGGCCAGCTTCTGGTCCGCATCGACAGCGTGGGCATGTGCTTCTCCGACGTCAAGATTATCCAGCAGGGTGGCAGCCACCCCAAACTATACAACCGCGATTTGCAGCGAGAACCAACGCGCCTGGGCCATGAAGTGGCCCTGACCGTTATCAAGGCAGGTGAAGAACTGCAAGACCAGTACCATCCCGGCCAACGACTGGCGGTGCAACCCGACCTTTACCAACAGGGCAAGAGCACCGCCTACGGCTACACCATTCCCGGTGGGCTGATCCAGTACCACCTGATCGGCCCCGAAGTGCTGGAAACGGACGACGGACCTGGCCTGCTGCCTCTGGACGGAGAGCTTGGCTATGCAGAAGCATCACTGCTGGAACCGTGGGGCTGTGTCATTGCCGCCTACACCCAGCGCCGCCGCCTCTGGCCCAGGGAAGGCGGCATTATGTGGATAGTGGGCTACCCCGCAGACGACCGCGACTACACCTTTTCCGAAGGGCTGGACGCCCCCGCGCGCATCGTCCTCAGCGACGCTCCTGCCTCTGTCGCGCGCCTGGCGCAGCAGACCGGCGCCGAGATCATCGTGCGCGATGGCCTCACGCCGGCAGAGTACGAAGCAGTGGCCAACGAGCTGACCGGCGGCACGGGCTTCGATGACATCGTCGTCCTCGACCCGCACGATGCAAAGCAGGTGAGCGCCATTGCCCGCCACATCGCCCGCCGCGGTACGATGAACCTCGTGGGTACCAGACCACTCGACGATCGAGTCCAGGCCGACGTGGGCCGCCTGCACTACGACTATATCGCCTTCATCGGCAACCGCGGCCCCGACATCGCAGCTTCCTACGGCGAAGAGCGCAATCGCTGCGAGCTGCGCCCTGGCGGCGCAGCCGTCTTCATCGGCGCCGGCGGCCCCATGGGCCAGATGCACGTGCAGCGCGCCATCGAGCTGCCCGATGGGCCACAACTGCTCATCGCCACAGAGGTGAATGACGAACGGCTGGAGGCCTTGCAAGAAGCATTTGCGCCCCTGGCTGAGGAGCACGGACGCGACCTCTATTTCTTCAACCCCCAGAACAGCGAACAATCACTACACGATTTCGTGATGGAGTTGACCGATGGTCAGGGCGCTGATGACGTGGTGGTTTCCGTTCCCCACGCGCTGCTTATGGCCGAAGCCGCGGAGCTGATGAATGAAAAAGGGATGCTGGTGCTCTTTGCCGGCGTCCCCAACGGCACGCTGGCCCCGCTCAACCTCAGCAACGTCTACCTGGGCAATGCACAGTTCACAGGCACCAGCGGGCTGACCATCGACGACCAGCGTGAGGTATTAGAACGAGCGCGCGCCCGCACCCTGTCCCCCGGCCGCGTCGTGGCCGCCGTCGGCGGCATGAACGCCGCCCGCGAAGGGATGAAAGCAACGATGGAAGGGCGCTATCCGGGCAAGATCGTCATCTTCCCGCAGATACCTGATTTGCCCCTCATGGGGTTAGACGAGCTGAAGCAGCGCGAGCCTGAAATCGGCGCCCTGCTCGGCCCCGGCGACACCTGGACACAGGAGGCAGAAGCAGCCTTGTTCCAGAAATATTGGAGCGACCATGAGTCAGACACCAACAGCGAAGGGCATGAAACAAACTGACAGCCCGAGCCACAGCCCGGCCATGAGCAAGCGGCAGCGTTATCTGTTAACCGGCGCCGGCCTGGGCCTCTACTTCGGCCTCTTCTTCCGGCCGCTGCGCGAGGCGCCCAGCCTGGGCCTCGTCCTCGGTCTCAGCCTGCTCAGCGCCTTCCTGATGACCCTGCTCCAACTGCGCAACCCGGAACAACGGTCGCTGCCCCGCCTGCTCACCTACGGCCTGAGCACCTGGGTCGCCTTCGCCTTCGCTCTCGCCGTCCTCGAAGGCCGCCATCTGGCCTACGAAATCGGCGGCCGCGCGGCAACAGCTGCCTTCACCACCCTATCCGGCGCCATCGGCGGCCTCGTCTACGCCTCGCGCAAAGGTTCACAGTAGGCGCTCCAGCGCCCTACCAACGAAGAGCTGAGCCATGATTTACACCATCACCCTCAATCCTGCCGTTGACCGCGAGCTGACCGTTGACCGCTTCGCCTACAACAGCGTCCTGCGCGCTACCTCCTGGCAGGTTGACTACGGCGGCAAAGGGTTCAACGTCTCGCGCATGTTGTTACGCCTCGGCGCGCCCAGCGTGGCCCTGGCCTTTGCCGGTGGTAAGAGCGGCGAACTATTGCACGACGGTCTCGCCGCGCTGGGCATCACCACCAGCTTCGTCCCGGTACCGGACGAGACGCGCACCAATGTCAGTATCGTCAGCGAAACCGAAGATAAGTACATCAAGGTCAACGAGCCTGGCCCCACCATCACCAGCGCGGCGCAAAGGGCGATGCTGGCTCGCATACAGGCGCTGGCGTCCCCTGGAGATTGGTGGGTGCTGGCCGGCAGCCTCCCGCCCGGCGTGCCCGCCAACTTCTACGCGCGCATCATTACCTTGCTACGCGAAGCCGGCGCTCGCCCGGTACTCGACAGCAGTGGCGAACCCCTACGCACCGGAACCCAGGCAGCCCCGGAGCTGGTGAAGCCCAACGATGTCGAGCTGCGCGAATTGACCGGCATGCCCACAGATACCCTGTCCCAGATTCTGGAAGCCGCCCGCGCCATGCAGGAGGTAAGTCTGCGCCAGTCAACTTTTGCGCCAGCCGTCGTCGTTTCTCTGGGCAGCCGTGGAGCTTTGGCCGTGCCGCCGCCGGACTCGGATCAGGATATCTCTCTGGTTCACGCGCCGGTCATCACCGAACGAAACCCCACCGGCGCAGGGGATTCGCTGGTAGCCGGCCTGATATGGGGCCTGGAGCGCCAGTTACCTCTGGCCGAAGCGCTGACCTGGGGCGTGGCCTGCGGTGCGGCCGCCGCCAGCATCAGCGGCACAGGCCTGGGCACCCGCGAGCAGGTCCGGGCCCTACGGCAAGCGACCCGCATCGAAAAGCTATCAACCATGCCCCAATAAGGAATAAGGAGAAAACTGTGCCTTACACCATTACCAGTAACAAGCGGTATCAGCAGCCAGCGGAAGCCGTCTACCAGGCAGCATTGGGCGCTGTCGGTGGGCTTGAAGGTAAGATTGAAGCAGAGGATGTCGCCACCGGCACTGTGCAGGCCAAATTTAACAAGACCATTCACGGCAAAGTGCTGGGCGACCGCACTCGCTTTCACGTAACCATCAAAACCGACGGTGACGAGAGCGTGGTCGAAGTCGAGGGCTACCCCATCGATCCCGTCGGCCGCAAGCTCATGTTTGGCGCACGCAAAGGCGTGACAAAACAGGTAATGGCCTGGTTCTTCGCCCACCTGGAACACCGCCTGCCCTGATTCTCATCTCAAGCACAATTACGTAAAGCGATTTGGTAAA
>CAZRTM010000021.1:32577-41079 GCA_964602995.1 uncultured Ardenticatenaceae bacterium | reverse complement strand
GCACGCCGATTTCTGCTCCCAGGCGCGGCAAAGGGACGAGCGGGGTCATGCCCTCACCCATCGTCACGATATCCTCAGGGTTAGCAGGGAGAAACTCCCAATAGCGCCACATCGTCTGCGGCCGTTCCACCAGCCGTTCCGGATCGAACGTTTTCTGAATGGCGTCATAATCGTAAATTGGGGTCAGGTTGGAGGGTTTATCAGGATGTTCGGTACACCCTTTCAGCAATACCTCCAGCGGGTACTCTTTGCCACATCGCAAGCAGCGCAGGCCGGTCATATAACTCATTTATTTCTCCATCTTCTTGAAAAAAATAGAGGGAGCCGCTGTCATGGCTCCCCCTTTTCACTGTTTGCTATCTATTCGTTTCAAGAACGATTTGCTTCTTCCAGATAGTTGTAGACCGTCTGACGCGAGACCTTCAGCAAATCGGCCATGATGGGCACAGCACGTTGTAGCTGGAACAACCCTTTCTGGTCCAGGAAATGAACCAGCTCCACTTTGTCCGCCTTGTTCATCATCGACAGTGGTTTGCCAGTGTCCACAACGTATGCTTCCACGCTGCGTTCGATAATTTCGGCAGTATCTTCCACGAACAGCTCATTGACCGGTGTATCGGTACTCAACTGGGTCATGCTGTCCAAAATCTGCTGCGCCGTGTTTAACGCGGTCACATCCCAATTAATGCAAAAAGCGCCTATGGCCTCGCCTTCTTCGTTGATGATGAACGTAGACGACGATTTCAGCGTCTTGCCATTGGGCGTCTCAGTGCGGTAATTGGGCAGGTCCTCAAATTCACCCTTCTGAATCTTCTCAATGCCCAGGTCGGTCATCGGCGCGCCCGGTTTGCGGCGGGTGACGTCTCCTTCTATCCAGACCACCGACCGTTCCAGATCGTACAGGTCGTGAATGACCACTTCACATTGGTGCCCCAACGTCGCCACCAGCACTTTGGCCAGCTTCTTCAAATTGGCCAGCAACAGCGGCGGCAACAGCGGTTCTGACGATCGCGCCATGTCAACTGTCTCTTCCCGCGTCTGTATACCGGAGCCATCGCTCTGGCGGATCTCAACCTCTACGTCCGTCATGATCAACTCCTCTGCTCAGCCGAGCACTGAAAAACGTAAATCTACCTGTAATCACACCAGGCCTACAACTCAATGATTAACGCCTCAATATCACGCGGATAGTCGCTCAGAATCTCCACGCCTTCTTCAGTGACAAGCACGGTGTCTGAATGGCGGAAGCCACCCAGCCCCGGTTCGTAAAGGCCAGGCTCTACGCTGAGACACATACCCGGCTGCAACACCGTATCGTCGCCAATGTCCAGGAAGGGCGCTTCGTGAATTTCCAGGCCCAGCCCGTGCCCTGTATGGTGGCGCAGCAACGCTTCGTAGCCACATTGCACCAGGAACGAGCGCACACGATCCTCCACCTCGGCGCAACGCACACCGGGGCCAATCGTCTCGAAGGCCAGCGCCTGTGCCCGCTGCATCACATCGAACAGCTCGCGCTGCCGTGGCGAAGGAGCGCCCAAAAACATAGTGCGTTCCAGCTCAACGTAATAACCGGCCACGTTGCCCAGGCAGTAACTGACCAGGTTGTCGCCGGCTGTCAGCGGACGGTTGCCCATCATCGCATGGGCCATGGCCGTGCGTGGCCCGGCGCGGAAGCTGGCGTGTACCTTCGCCGCGCCACCCAGATGCCCGCTCTCAGTCATCGCTTCGAACAGCCGGTCCGATACCTGGCGCTCGGCGCGCTGCGAGATACCAACCTCTGTCTCTCCGGCGCGTATCTCGTCTTGCAAGGCGCGATGCGCGGCGTCGGCCCATTGGCCACTGGCCCGCAAGCGCGCCTGCTCGGCCGGCGTCTTGACCAGGCGCAAATCGTCAATCAGCTCGCGCGCCACCGTCACTTGGGCGCCCGTAACGGCGCTGAGTGTTGGGCCACGATAACCCATGTGGTCGCCGTAGCCATCGTTGTCGGCGCCCAGCCGCTTGCCGCTAAGACCCAGCTCCTCTAGCAAGTCGGCCAGATGCAGCATGGGATGCCGGCGTCCGGGATACTCATCGTAGATGCGCCGCTTTTGCAGCCACGGCACTCGCGCCTCCAGATGCTCCGCTTCCAGAGCCGGAGCCAACATACCCGGCTCGCCGTCCAGTGGCAACACGAAGGCTACGGGGCGTTCTGTCTGCACGTGGGCAAAGCCGCTGGTGTAATAGACGCGCTGGGCGGCGAAGGTGACGAAGCCTTCCAGCCCGCGCTCTTCCATCCGGCGGCGAATGGCGTCATGGCGCTGTTCAAATTCCTGTTTATCAAAGGGTTGTAACGAGATTTCAGCCATATAGTTTGGTTATTCTCTGTAGCTGTGGAAATGAAAATGGTTGGTTCAGTTCAGGAGCGGCGACCAGCAAAGATGTTCGCTGCGGGCAGGATTATAACAGGCGCCCATCTTTGGTCAAATTGTAAATCGTATTGACACTTTGTAACAAGCTGTTATAGTCGTACCAATTGTCCGGACAGTTCGCAGCCAGATGCACAACTAAACCGGGACCGGGCAAGAGTAATGGAACGTCTGGCAGAGTGTTAGGGGAGCCACCAAATCGTCAGGCCGTCAAATACAAATCGCCAACCCTCATTGAGTCGCATGAAGGGGAGAAACATGCGTTGGTTGGAAAATATTGTCCTTGGGCATTGGCCCCCGAGGGGTTGGCCCCGAGGGGATTAGCCCAAGGAAGTCACAGTCATGGAGGTAGAGTTGCAGGAAGTAAAGAGTCGAGTCCCCTTTAGAATTGCTCTGTTGATTCTGGTGCTTGTGTTTGCGCTGGGCGCCTGTAGCCAGCAGCCGGCTGGTAATGGCGGCAGCGAGACAGCGACCGGAAGCTCAAACAATGCGGGTGAAGACGCAGGCGCGTCTGAGGATGATGCCAGCGCCGAAGAGCCGGCTGGCAGCACTGGTGGCGAAGAAGTTGTCATCGGCCTCAACATTTCCGCGAACACGCTTGACCCGCACTTTGTGGGCAGCACCCAGGAATATGGCATATTGAAGAATGTGTTCGAGCACCTGGTCTGGATTAACTACGAAACCGGTGGCTTCGATCCACGGCTGGCCACCTCCTGGGAACAGATTGATCCGCTGACGTGGGAGTTCGAGCTGCGTGAAGGGGTTACGTTCCAAAATGGCGAACCTTTCAACGCCGAAGCCGTAAAGTACACCATCGAACGCACAATTGATCCGGAAGTTGGTTCCAACAACCGCTTCCCCGGCGCCGTCCACTTTGAAAGCGTCGAAATCATAGACGATTACACCATCCGCATCCACACCAAGCAGCCAGCGCCGACGATGCTCACCCAGTTGTGGATTCTGCAGATTGTGCCACCCGAGTATTACTCAAGCACGCCGCTGGATGAGCTGGCCCGCAAGCCGGTGGGCACCGGACCGTACCAGGTGGTCGAGTGGGTGAAGGATGAGCGCATCGTTCTTGAAGCGTGGGACGACTACTGGGGCGAGCAACCGCCCGTTGAGCGTATTGTCTACCGGCCGCTGCCCGAGTCGTTCACCCGGCTGGCAGAGCTGGAAACAGGCGGCATCGATATTGCCATCGACGTTTCGCCAGACAACCTGGATACAGTCAACAGCTTTGAGGGCGTCGAAGTACGCCAGGTGCAGTCTGGCCGGCGCGTCTTCTTTGGCGTGAACGTAACGGTCGAGCCATTCGATAATCCCCTCGTGCGCCAGGCCCTGAATTACGCCATCGACTGGGATAGCATCAATACCGCTATTCTCAACGGCGTCGGCGAGCGCATGGCAAGCTATGTCACGTCGCCGCACGAGAATCCGGAGCTGGAGGCGTATCCCTACGATCCCGACCGCGCCCGCGAGCTGCTGGCCGAGGCGGGCTACCCCGACGGTTTTGACACCGTGCTGGAAGTACCGGCCGCGCGCTACCTGAAGGGCGAAGAGATTTCCCAGGCCGCAGCCGCCAACTGGGCTGAAATCGGCATCAACGTCGAGGTCGTGCCTCTGGAATGGTCCGTCTTCTCTGACAAGGTCATCTCCGCCAAGAACCCTGATGGCATCTTCTTGCTTGGTCTGGCCTCTGCTTTCAATCCGTATGACGACCTGAACAACCTGGACCCCAACTTCGTTTTCGCTCCCTACCATTGGGAAGACGAAGCGTATCTGGGCTTGCTGGAGGAGTACCCCACAGCGGACGAAGCGCGCCAGCAGGAAATCTCCTATGAGGCGCAGGCTCTGCTGTATGAAGAAGGCCCCCTTGTCATGCTGTGGAAGCAGGTACAGCTCTACGGCGTTAACGAACGCGTCGAGTGGGAACCCCGCCCTGACGATTACATCATCGGCGAGGAAATCTCCCTCCGCTAATACCGATAACAGGTGAGGCTTCACAGTCTCCTGTTGTAACTCTCCTACCCTCCCCCCGGTAGAGACCCCGGGGGGAGGTACAACATTCTTTAGCAAAACCGGCTGATTGCCAGAAAGAGGAGTTCTCACAATGGTTTCTGACGTAATGATGGAACGCATGACATCACCGCGCGTGAAAGAAGCGGTTGCTGCCGGCGCCGACACAGCTCTGATTATGCTGGGCGCCACCGAGCAGCACGGACCACATCTGCCGCTGGCCAGCGACGCCCTGATTGCCGAATGGGTGGGTACCCGCATTGCGGCCCGCCTGGGCCAGACGCTGATGGCGCCGGTCATTCGCCCCGGCTGTTCTGACCATCACATGGCTTTCTCCGGCACCATTTCCCTGCGCTCCGAAACGCTGAAGGCCATTCTGCACGACTACTGCGCCTCGCTGGTGGAGCATGGCTTCAAGAAGATCATCATCATTACCATTCATGGCGGCAACATGAAGCCGATGATAGAGGTGGCGCCGGAGCTGGCGCGCACCTTTGATGGCGTCGAAATTCACGTGATGACCGAGGCCGAGCCGATGCTGGCCAGCGTCTGGGCCGTCAGCAAGAAGCACGGTGTGGATCCCCTGGCCGCCGGGGCACATGCTGGCGAAGCGGAAAGCTCCATGTTGCTGGCCGGCGCGCCGGAGCTGACCGAGATGGACCGCGCCGAGCGTGGGCTGGTAGCAGAAATGTCTGAGTGGTCAGAAAAGGCGCATGCTGAGGGCCTGCAATCGGTCACGCCCAACGGTGTGCTGGGCGACCCCGCCGGCTCTAATGCCGGGGCTGGCCTGGACTATCTGGATGCTCTGGCCATGCACCATGTGAACCAATATCGACAGGGACGTATGTTGATTAAGCCATGATCGCCTTTCTGATCCGCCGCCTGCCCAAAACGATTGCCGTCCTTTTTGGTGTAACATTCTTCTCATTCGGCCTGTTGTTCCTCACCGGCGACCCGGCCGCACTGATGGCCAACGAACAGTGGACCGAGGAAGAACTACAGGCGTTTCGCGAAGAGATGGGCTTTAACCGTCCCTGGCCCGTACAGTACGCGGACTTCATGACCGACGTCTTGCGCGGTGACTTTGGAACGTCGCTGCGCCACCGCCAGCCGGCCATGGACCTGGTGCTGGAGCGCATGCCGGCTACCCTGCAGTTGACCCTCGCTGCCATGTTTATTTCGGCGGTCATCGCCTTTCCCGTCGGCATTATCTCCGCGATGCGGCGGCACAGCCTGCTAGACCACCTGAGCATGGCGCTGGCGATGCTGGGCCAGGCCATGCCCGTCTTCTGGCTGGGCATCATGCTCATGCTCATCTTCAGCATCCGCCTGCGCTGGCTGCCGGTCTCGGGCACCGGCAATTGGACCCACCTGGTTCTTCCCGCTCTCAGCCTGGCCATGTTCCCCCTGGGGCGCAATGTGCGCATGATTCGCTCCTCGATGCTGACAGTGTTGAATGAAAATTACATCCGCACAGCCCGGGCCAAGGGCCTGCGCTCGCAGACCATTCTCCTGGTGCATACCCTGCGCAATGCGCTGATTCCTGTCGTAACGCTCATCGGCCTGGAATTTGGCACGCTGCTGGGCGGCGCCATCGTCACCGAGACGATTTTCGCCTGGCCGGGCGTGGGCCGGCTCACCGTTCAGGCCATCTACAGCAAGGATTTCCCCATCGTGCAGGCCTCGGTAACCCTGCTGGCCACGATTTTCATCTTTATCAACCTGACTATGGACGGACTCTACACCTTGCTAGATCCGCGAATCAGATATGACTAGAGAAATAGCCAACAGCCCCGTGACGGCGTTGTTCGCGAGCGACGAGCAACTGTGGGCCGACGAGCCGCGCAGCAGCCAGTGGCAACGCGTCTTGCGCAGTCTGAGACCGGCTAAACTGGCCGTCTTCGGCATCATCCTGCTTTTTCTCATCACCGCTGTTGCCCTCGCCGCCCCGTACATTGCTCCCCACGACCCCAATAAGGTTGTCTTGCTGGACAAGCTGACGCCGCCGGTGTGGCAAGAGGGCGGCACCTGGGAATATCCGCTGGGCACCGACAAGCTGGGCCGTGACATTCTGAGCCGCATGATCTACGGCGCGCGCCTCTCCCTCCTCATCGGTTTCGGCTCGGTGGCCCTGGGTGGTTTGCTGGGCACCCTGCTGGGCCTTTTTTCAGGCTACTACGGCGGCCTCGTAGACGAGGGCATCACCCTGCTCACCGAAATTCAACTGGCTTTCCCCACCATTCTGCTGGCCATTGCCATGATGGCCGTCCTGGGGCCGGGCGTGCGCAACGTCATTCTCATTCTCAGCATCACCGGTTGGGTCATTTATGCCCGGGTCGTGCGCGCCCAGGTGCTATCGGTGCGCGAGCTGGAATATGTAGAGGCCGCCATCGTGCTGGGAGCCAGCGACTGGCGCATTGTGACTCGTCACATTTTGCCCAACGTCCTGGCCCCTCTGATTATCATCGCCAGTTTCGCCGTCGCCAGCGCCATTATCTCCGAGGCATTCCTCAGCTTTCTGGGGCTTGGCGTGGAACCAGATGTTCCCACCTGGGGCGGTATGTTGGCCGAAGGGCGCGACGTGATGCGCGAAGCCTGGTGGCTGGCCACGCTGCCCGGCCTGGCCATCATGTTCGTCGTGCTCTCCATCAACGCCGTTGGCGACTGGCTGAACGACTTCCTCGACCCGCAGATCGATAAGCAATAACGAAATTCAGGCCCCAGGCGCGCCATAGCCTGCGGCGAACCACAATTGGTGCTCACTCACAATGGAGGCATTTATGAAGAGCTATTCAAAAGCAGATATTGAACGGATGAAAGCGGCCGCGGCCGCCCGAATCGACGAATATAGCGAGCAGATTATTGAGCTGTCGCGACACATTCACGCCAACCCAGAAGTCGCCTTTGAGGAGTTTGAAACGAGCAAGCGGCTGGCGGAAGCATTATCATCATGGACCAGCGCCGATGTGCAGTTGGGCGTGGCCGATTTGCCGACAGCATTCGTGGCCACCCTGGACCACGACCCGTCCCCTGAAAAGACGGTGGCCTTTATCGCCGAATATGACGCGCTGCCGGGGCTAGGCCACGGTTGCGGTCACAACCTGATCTGTTCCATTGCCGTGGCCAGCGCCGTGGGCATTGAGGCGGTGCGCGACGAGCTGCCGGCCCGCTTCCAGGTCATCGGCACCCCGGCCGAAGAAGGTGGAGGCGGCAAAATTTACATGATTGAGGATGGGATTTTCGATGACGTAGACGTGGCCCTCATGACCCACCCTCTCGACGAGTGCAAGGTCGGCGAGCGACTGCTGGCGCTGCGCAACCTGGTGATGGAGTTTCACGGCAAAGCAGCGCACGCCTCGGCCAAGGCCACAGAAGGGGTCAACGCGCTTTACGCCCTGATTCAGACGTTCCAGAGCATCAACAACATGCGCGAAACGTTCCAGGACACCGACCGCGTCCACGGCATCATTACGCACGGCGGCGAGCGCCCCAACATCATCCCGCCCTTTGCCCGTGCTGAGTTTTACGTGCGGGCCGCCACCAACGAACGGGTGGACCAGTTACTGGAACAGGTGAAGAACTGTGCCCGCGGTGCGGCGCTGGCCATTGGCGGCGACGTCACCTTCCCCAAACCGCCGGCCCCCGACCTGGACGCATCGCTGGTCAACGCAACACTGAACGACGCCTTTGCGCGCAACCTGGCGGCGAACGGCTTTGAGCCGCGCGTGTCCACAGCAGAACCGCTGGGCGCTTCCAACGACCTCGCCAACGTCAGCCAGCTCTTGCCAACTTCTGAGGTAACGGTGCCCATTGGCCCCAAAGGCTTGCAGGCGCACAGCCCTGAATTTGTGGCCGCGGCCGGCTCCGACGTCGCTTTCGACGCGCTGATCCGCAGCGCCAAGGCCCAGGTAGGGACGGCCATCGACCTGCTCACCAATCCCGAGCTGTGGGACGCGGTGCAGCAAGATTACAAGGAGAATGCCCACCGTTAGAGCAGTGAGCGCCCGTCATCCTGAGCGTAGTCCCACGTACCGTCATTCTGAGGCGACCATTGCCGTCATTCTGAGGCGACAGCCGAAGA
>CAZRTM010000021.1:29088-32477 GCA_964602995.1 uncultured Ardenticatenaceae bacterium | reverse complement strand
AAGAATCTCGACCGCGCCACAGCAGAGATCCTTCACTGCGAAGACTCCGCTCAGGGTGACGTATTACGTACCGTCATTCTGAGGCGACCATTGCCGTCATTCTGAGGCGACAGCCGAAGAATCTCGACCGCGCCACAGCAGAGATCCTTCACTGCGAAGACTCCGCTCAGGATGACGGCAGTAGTCGCCTAAAAATGACAGTAGTTGAAGCCTGCAAAACAGTCCCGTAATACAACGACCGGGCGTATCACACAATTGATAAGCCTGCCTACATGCACAGGTCTACAAGAGGATAGAGAGAAAGAATGCGTCTAAGTATTGGATTACCAACGGCCATGGAAGGCATGATCTACCCCACCGATTTTGCCGGGCCGGAGGAATTAGTGCAGATTGCCAGATTGGCCGAGGAGCTGCGGTTTCACTCCGTATGGGGCAACGACCATATGACCACCCAGCGCTACGTGCGCGAGGAGTTTGCGGAGCCGCCCAACTACTGGGAACCGCTGGTCACCTACGCTTATCTGGCGGCCGAAACGGAGTCGTTGCGCTTCGGCACAGGCGTGCTGGTTGCACCCATGCGGCGCGATATCGTGGTCCTGGCCAAACAGATCGCGACGCTGGACCACTTCAGCGGCGGCCGCTTCATCCTGGGGATGGGCGTTGGCGCTTACCGCGAAGAGTTCGAAGCATTGCACCCCACCTGGGAGTTGGCGCACCGTGGCGACCTGTTAGAAGAAAGCGTACAGGCGCTACGCACGCTGTTCGAAAACCGCGTCGCCAACTGGCAAGGGGACTACTTCCAGTTCAAGGACGTGGAGATGTACCCCAAGCCGCTCCAGACACCGCTGCCAATCTACATTGGCGGCAACAATCCAAATGCGGTAAGGCGCGCTGTTGCCTATGCTCAGGGCTGGATGCCGGCCGGTATGCCGCCGGACCTGCTGCAGAAACATGTGAACAGAGCGCGCGAGCTGGCAGCACAGCAAGGGCGGGACTTTAACGAGCTTGAGATTGCCCCCCAGTTCATTTTCTGTGTCGACCGCACGCACGAAGCTGCGGTGCGCCGTTTCCGGCAGAGCCAGATGTATAATCATCTGGTATCCTTAAAACAGTCAACGCTGAAGGACCAGGCCGGCGTTTCTTTCGTGGAAGCCAATCTGATAGGCACAGCCAGCGAGGTACTGGAAAAGGTGCAGCGCCTGCAAGAAGTAGGGGTCACGCACCTGGCGGGCACCCTCTTTGCCGTGAACGAGCTGGACGAGCTGTTTGAACAGATGCACATTTTCAGTGAAGAAATCGCACCCAATCTATAACCACCGCCGTTATGATTATTCTCAACCAAGAAGAAGTTCAAAACCTACTTGACCTGGATTTACTTGTAGAGTTGCTGGAGCCGGCAATGGCCGAGCTGAGCGCCGGACAGGTGTCGATGCCGCAACGGACTCTGGCCTTCTCGCACGAGGCAAAAGGGCTGCTGGGGGCCATGCCCGTCTGCCTGCCGCAAAAGGAGCTGCTCTCCACCAAGCTGGTAACCGTTTTCTCGCAAAACGGGCAGATTGATTTGCCCACGCACCAGGCGGTCATTCTGCTCTTTGATGTGAACAAGGGCACGCCGCTGGCGCTGATGGACGGTACGCACATTACGGCGGCGCGCACGGCCGCCGGCTCGGCGCTGGCCACAAAGCTGCTGGCGCGCCAGCAGGCTCAGGTGCTGGCCATTGTGGGCACAGGCGTACAGGCGCGAGCACATGCCCGCGCCATCCCCCGCGTGCGCCCCATCCGCGAGCTGCGCATCTGGGGCCGCAACGAACAAAAAGCAGCAGCCCTGGCCCGCGACATGGGCAGCGAGCTGGGCATTCCGGCCCACACCTGCGCTTCATTCCAGGAATTGGCTGCAGGCGCAGACATCATCTGCGCCACCACCGATGCGCCGCAGCCTGTGGTCTTCGGCCAGTGGCTGGAGCCGGGCGTGCACGTCAACTCCGTCGGCCTCAACGTCCACGGCCGCGAGCTGGACGACGAGGTCGTGACGCGCTCGGCTATTTTCGTAGAGCTGCGGGAAGCGGCCCTGACGAAGGCTGCTGGCGGGGCCAATGACCTCACCTGGCCCATCGAAGCCGGGACGATTGCCGAATCAGATATCGCAGCTGAGATAGGGGAGCTGGTGCTGGGCCAGCACCAAGGCCGCACCTCAGACGAGCAGATAACGCTGTATAAGTCAGTAGGCGTGGCCGTTCAGGACGCCGTTGCTGCCGGGCTGGTGTTGCAGGCGGCGCAGGAAGCGGGTGTTGGAACGCGGATTGAGTTGTAATAGCCATAGCCCCACACGTTACTCCCCAACCACCACCTCATTCAAAATCCTCGTGACATCTCCCATCTGGCTCGGTGCGGCAGTGGCCGGGCGGGCTTGCAGGAGTGCTGTGCCGCTGGGGGGAAGGCCCCATGTGTCGTCGTAGATGAAAAAGGTGATGGGGCCGCTACTCTGCAGATGGAGAGTCAGGGACAGGCCATCGCAGCGCGCGCCGAAGCAGTCGAAGGTGTGAAAGCCGTTTCTGGCAGGAAGCGCTTCGAGCGTGGTAGCGGCGTCGGGGACCGCAATGCGCCTAAGACCCGCCGCTTCGGGGATGATAAGAGCAACATGCCCGGCGCCGCGGGGTGAGCTGAGCTGTAGGTGTAGCAGGCGCTCGCCGTTGCTCTGTTCGTCGTCCACGAGCTGCAGGTTGGGAGCAGGCTCGGTGGTGGCGGGCGCCGGCGCGGCCAGGTATTGTTCGTCAGACCAGGGAAAGGCAATTGACGGTGCAGCGTTGCCAAACTCAGCGGCCTGCAGCAGCGGTTCGGGCATGGCAGCCGCGCCACCCGGGAGAGAGCCAGTAGCGAGCAACCAACTTGCCTCTCCCTCGGGCCGCGCTTCGTAGTGCATCAGGTTCAGCCGCTGCGGGCGCAACTCGGAGAAAGAGGCTGTGTTGGCGGCAATGACAGTGGCGATGACCGCGAGCAGCGCCGCAACAGCCCACAGCGCATGTCTCAGACGTCGCCTGCGCTCAGGTAAGGCCAGCAGAGGCGCCAGGGTTGTGGTTGCCAGGGCCACGGAAAAACCGGCGATACCGCCCAGCTCCACTCCGGCGCCCGTTTCAGAGTAGAGGGCGGTGGGCAGCCAGAGAGAAGCAGCGCCAAAGACGCCAATGCTGGCGGCAATGATGCCCCCGCTGGCGATGTCCTCGGCGCGAGGGGTAGTGCGGAGGCGCAGCAGCGCGTAGACGCCGAAGGCCAGCAGCGCGGGCACGGCCGGAATCAGGAAAAGGGCGCCGAAGCCGGGAGCGAAAGGAGCCAGAAGCAGGGCAAAGAGCGCCCACCAGAACCAGACGCCCAGAGCCAGGCCCCAAAAGCCG
>CAZRTM010000021.1:24394-28988 GCA_964602995.1 uncultured Ardenticatenaceae bacterium | reverse complement strand
ATGCGGTTGCCGGGTGGAGGCTGGCTCAGGTCCAGCTCGCTATAGGCGCGGACGGCGGCGAGGGCGTTGTCGCCCTGGTGCTGCACGCTCCCCGGGTTGAGGTTTGTCAGGTTGTCCAGGGGCGTGTGGTAATGGGCAAACTCTTCAATGAAGCCCAGGTTAATGCCGTGCATGCCGGCGGCCTCATAGATGGTCAGGTCCGTGTTATTGGCCGCCAGGTCGTAAACCTCATTGTAGACGGAGCCAACGATGGGCTGGCGCGCCTGTTGCACAAAGGCCCTGGTGAGCCATCCGGCGTTTTCGGTTGTTTCGAAGAGGATGCTCTGGCCGCTGCTGCCGCGCGCCTCCAGATTTACGACGGCGTCGACCTCGGCGGCCCAGGGATGGCCGGCAACGAACGCTTCTGCACCAAGCATGCCCGGTTCCTCGCCATCGCTGAACAAAAAGATGACCGGGTTGCGCGGGGGTGGTTCGGCGGACAGGATGCGCGCGATTTCCAGGATGGTTGCCACACCGGCTATGTCGTCGGCCGCGCCGGGGCCGGCAGGAACGGAGTCGTAGTGCGCCGTCAGCATTACCGCCGGCCCCTCGCTCTGGCCGGGCAGGCGGGTCAGAATATTTTCGACATAGCCACAGAGGGGCCAGATAGAGCTGCAGGCAAATGTGGACCGGAGTTCGACGGGCAGACCCAACGCCTCAAGTTCGGCAATGATATGGTCGCGAACAGCTTCATTGGCCGCGCTGCCAACGGGATGCGGCGCGCCATCGCCCAGGAGCCGTTCGGCAATGGCCAGGGCGCGGCCGGCCGAAAACTCTGCGGCGGGCGCGCTCTCCGGCCGGGGGTCAGGCAGGCGCGCCACGAGGAGCTGCAGTGCAAAGGCCAGGGCCATAACCAGCAGGCCAATGAAAGGCGCAAGGGAAGAAACGGTTACATTGGTAAGAGAGAAACGGCGAGTCACATCCACTCCTTTCTCTAACCTACAAACCGTTTAAAGAACTTCTCCTGTGCCACATCTGTTCCAATCAGAATCATCTGAGCATTGGCCGGCAGGGGACGATTGGGATCGGGGTTGGTGACCGTGTGGCCGTTGTGGTCGAGGGCGATGACGGTGGTGCCTGTTTTGGAGCGGATATCCGTCTCGGCCAGCGTTTTGCCGGTGAGGCTGGGCGGCACCTGCACGGTAAAGGCATCCAACCCTTCGGAAACCATCAGAATATGGCTGTGACTGAGGAGGTTGATAATGGCATCGGAGCCCATGGAGGCGTAGGAGAGCACAAAGTCGGCCCCGGCACGGTGTAAGGTGCTGACGTTGCGCGAGAGGCGAGCGCGGCTGACGAGCTGTACGTCGGGGCGCAGGCGGCGAATGTAGATGGTGAGGTAGATGTTGGTATCGTCCTCGTGCGTGGTGACCACCACCGCGGGCGTCTGCTCAATGCCGGCCTTTTCCAGCACTTCCAGCTCTGCTGCGTCCCCCTGAATGTAGTGGCGCGTATTGCGAATGCGATCTGTCCGCTGCTCAATAATGCGGTAATCCATCCCCTGCCCCGCCAGAAAATGGCCTGCCGCGCGCCCCACGCGCCCGCCGCCAATGATAATCACCGGCGCGTCGGCCAGCGGCTGCCGCGTATAAAGCATCTTCTCAAACTGTTGCAACTGCTCTTCCGTGCCGGCCAACACCAGCACCATCTTCTCTTCAATACGCGTGTCCGGGCCTCCGTTTTCAAATTGGCCTCTGTCCCACACGCCGAGCACGGTGACGCCCGTGCGCTGGCGCACGTTACTTTCGGACAGCGTCTGCCCCGCCAGCGACGTGTCGCGAGCACTACACTCGGCAATAACCAGGTCGCCGAAGTGGCCGATGGCATGCACGGCGGAAGTGCCTCCTGAAACACGACGGGCCAGCGACTGGCCCATCATTTCCCCCAGTTGCAGCACGTGATCGCAACCCGCCAGCTTGAGGATATCGACCGAGGCCGCATGAGAAGCTGTGGCAACAATGGGCGTGGTGGCGCTTACATCCTGCACCGTAAAGGCGACGTTGGTGTTGACCCGGTCGTCGGCCGTCGCCGCCACCAGCGCCGCCCGCTCCACGCGCACACGTCTATAGGTCTCGGGCAAATCCAGGTCGCCGCGTACCACGCTATACCCCAGGTCGTGCAGCCGTAATGCCTCATCCAGGTCTGGTATCAGCAGCACGTAAGGATACTGGTATTGGTTCAGCTTACGAATCAGCAAATCGGTGACCGGGTCGTGATCGATGATGATGACGTGATTCTCAATATCTTCGGGCAGCTCACGTGGGGCGCGCGCCGCCTCCTGCGCCTTCATCCACGGTGCGTAGAAGAACTCGATGAAGGTGAAAGGCAGTAGCACCAGCAGAAAGATGATGCCGCTGAAGAGGACCAAAGTAGAGAAGAGGCGGCCCAGGTCAGACTGAAAAGTGATGTCGCCAAAGCCCAGGGTGGACATCACAGTCAGAGTCCAGTAGAGGCCCGTAACCCAGCTCTCCTGCCGCCCCTCGTAAGCCATGATGAAGTGGAAGATGCCGCTGTAGACAAGAACGAGGAGCGTCAACACGCCAAGAAAGCGCAGCAGGGCCATAACGCTGATCCTGCTGGGCCGGTCGCGATAGAAGTGGAGCAGGAGCGATGTGAGGAATTTCATATTGCCTTGCGGGGCGTTAAATCAGGAAGCGGCCTTGCTCATAGCAAAGCTCTCCATCCGCATAAACCTTCCCTTCGTGCAAGTCGCAGACGATGTCCCAATGCAGACCAGATTCGTTAACGCCGCCAGCCTCAGTCAAGGATTGGCCCAGGGCCAGGTGCATCGTGCCACCGATTTTCTCGTCAAAAAGCGTGTTCTTGGTGTACTTTTGAATGCCGTAATTGAGGCCAAACGCCGCCTCTCCCAATCTACGCGCCCCTTCATCTGTGTCCAGCATAGCGTGCAGGAACGCCTCCCCCCGCGCCGCGCTGGCGTTGACAACCTGGCCATCTTTGAACTCCAGGCGCACATCCTCCACCTCATTGCCGCTGAACACGGCGGGATAGGTGAAGCGCACAACACCGTTCACGGAATCTTCAAGAGGACAGGTGAAGATTTCGCCGTCGGGGAAGTTTTTCTCGCCGCTGCAATTAATCCAGGGCCGCCCGCCTGTGTCATAGCGCAGGTCAGTGCCTGGGGCCACAATGTGAATTTCACGGCGCTGGTTGAGGAAGTCGATCACACGCTCCTGATTGTCGTGCACCTCTTGCCAGGCCGCCATGGGGTCATCTGAGTCGAGCAGACCCGCACTGAAGACAAAATCCTCGTAATCGCTGAGCGACATGCCTGCATCCTGGGCGTTGGCGTAGGTGGGGAACAGCGTGCCGCACCATTTGAGCGCGTTAGAGGAAATGCGCTCGACGAAGCGCTTGAACAGCTCAGCGCTGGCCCCCTGCCGCAGCGCAATACGCTCTGGATTCACACCGCTGAGAGACATCGTGTTGTGGTCGGCCCAGATGCTGAGGACGGCGTCATAGTAGTCCACTTCACGGTCGCGGATTTCAGATACGTACTGTAACTGCTCGTCGCTGCCCTCCTTCAGCAGAATTTCTTGCAACCCATCCAGGGAAATACGCGTGGCGACATGCGCCCCCGCCCGCACCGCCTCGCGATAGACAGCGCGCACCAGCGGCGCAGCAATATCGGTCGTCTCAATCTGCAGCTTCTCACCGGGCTGCAACCGCAATGAATAGTGAACAAGAACGGCGGCTAACTTCTCATGGCGTGGGTCACTCATTTCTTCCTCTAACCTTTCTCATGGCTGAATAATGTGCGTATGGATTGATTATTCCACTATGCAACTATAAGAACAAATTACACTCTTCCACCATGCCAGTCACTTTCTTTACGAAGCTGCTGCCATTTCGTTACCGTCAAGGTAACCGGCATGGAGCTGGCACGCAAGGAACGTAACTTCTATACGGCCACAGCGACGTATAAGAAGCAGCCCACCACACACCTCTGTCACGCACAACTAGTATTGGAAATGGAGGTAAGACAGATGGGTAAAAGACGTTTGGTGAGTGCGGCAGCATTTGTGCTTGTGCTGGCGCTGGTAATAGCTCTGAGACCACGGACGCCAGTCGGCGCCCAGGATGGGGGAGGCCAGGAGCCGATCCTGTTTGACCCCGGTCTCGAAGTAAGCACAGTCGCCAACGGATTAACAACACCGATTAGCATGGCTTTTGTGGGCGAGGATGAGATGTTGGTGTTGGAGAAGAACACGGGCCAGGTGATGCACGTTATGAACGGTTCCGTGCGCGGGGCCGTACTGGACCTGGCTGTGAACTCCAGCTCTGAGCGGGGTCTTCTGGGCATTGCGCTCCATCCTGAGTTTGAAAACAACGGGTACGTGTACCTCTTCTGGACGTGCGCCGCGCCACCGCCAACAGAGAATCCGTACTTCCCCACCCAGATAGAGTGCCCCGACGAACCGGCGCTGGGTGAAGACACGGACGATCTCCTGGCGGTACCATTGTTGGGCAACCGGGTGGACCGCTTCGTCTGGGACGGCAGCTCACTGACGTGGGACATGAACCTGACGAAGCT
>CAZRTM010000021.1:22723-24294 GCA_964602995.1 uncultured Ardenticatenaceae bacterium | reverse complement strand
ACCGCAACGACGCCGGCCGAGACACCACCTGCGACGACACCGGCTGAGACACCAACGGCAACAACACCAGCCGAGACGCCGCCCGCAACGCCGCCCGCTGAAACACCGACCTCTACCTCAGTGCCACCTGAGACGCCAACGGCGACACCAGGTGCAAGCGAAACACCCCCAGCTACAGCAACACCACCGGCCGTTTCGAACCTGATACCACCGCAAGACGAAAGCGGCGTCCAGCCCCAGGATCTGACACAAGACTTGTTGGGCATTCGCCTGCACCCTTACCCGGTGGCTGACGACCAGTTCGGCGGGCCGCAACCCGACGACGCGCACTACACAGGCGTGATTATGCGCCTCAACGACGACGGCACCATCCCTGAGGATAACCCCTTCTACGAGGTGGGCGCCACCATTGGCGGCGAAATCGGCGAGAACATCCAGATGACCTTCGCCTATGGCATCCGCAACAGCTTTGGTATGGACGTTGACCCTCTAACCGGCCTCATCTGGATGACAGAGAATGGCGAGGATGCGTTCGACGAGCTGAATCTGGTCGAGCCTGGTCTCAACTCTGGCTGGATCCAGATTATGGGTCCTCTGGAGCGGGTGAGCCAGTACAAGCAGATTGAGTCAACAGAACCGTTCAACGAGCCGTTCCCCAATCTGCAGCAGTTCCGTTGGAGTCCCGAGAACATCGCCGACGGGCCAGTTGAAGCAGCGCTGCGACTCTTCCGCCTGCCAGGCTCCCACTTCTCCAATCCGGAGTTCAGTTGGAAATATGCCACGGCTCCTGCTGCCATCGGCTTCGTAGCCGGCGACGGCCTTGGCGAAGCGTATGCCGGTGACCTGTTCATGGGTTTCTCTATTCCTGACCCTCTGGGCGGACCGCTCTTCCACATGGAGCTACAAGAGGACCGCATGAGTATCGTTCTGCCAGGTGAAGCCCAGCGCGACAGAGTGGCGGACAACAACACCGTACGTGACCTGACCGAGAGCGAGCCGTTCCTGATCGGCACGGACTTTGGCGTGTTGACGGATATCAGGACAGGGCCAAACGGCAACCTGTTCCTCGTCTCCCTTTCCAACGGCGCTATCTATGAAATCTCAGCGCGTGCGGAACCGCTGGTCGCCTTCCAGACGATGCTTACCGGTGCGGCGGAAGTACCTGGACCAGGCGATGAAGATGGACAGGGCATGGCCTGGGTCACGATAGATGAAGGCGCTGGCGAGGTCTGCTTCGCCATCACCGTCTCCGGCATCACCCTGCCCGCCACGGCCTCCCATATTCACGTTGGCACGTCAGACGTTGCCGGCGACGTCGTGGTGCCGCTGGAAGCGCCAGGCGAGAACGGCACGTCCTCCGGCTGTGTGGCCGTCGAAGACGCCGCCCTCCTGGCCGATATCGTGGCCAACCCCGGCGGGTACTATGTCAACGTACACAACGAGGATTTCCCGGCCGGCGCCCTGCGCGGCCAGCTTAATGGGACTGAAAGCCCAGGTAGCTAACAGGGAAATCTGCTAAAAGAAGGAAAGGGTCTCGTGGGCCGGTTGGCAGGCCGCCCGCGAGGCCCTTT
>CAZRTM010000021.1:0-22623 GCA_964602995.1 uncultured Ardenticatenaceae bacterium | reverse complement strand
CTAGACCGGCACCTCGCACAACGTCAAAAACCGCTCCAGCGCTGTGGCATCCCCTTCTACTTCGATCAGCCCCTGTGCCTGTGCCGCGGAGGGAGACAGCATGCCGCGTAGCAGACCCATGTACGTGAGCATATCGGTGCGCAACACCATGTCTGGCTTCTCCGCCAGCCCCTGGCGCACGTCAATCTTTCCGTCGTGAATGTGCACCACCAGCCGTTCTTCATCCACATGCAGTTCGTACGTCTCATCCAGGCCTTGCGCCTGCTCGGCGCGGAAAAACGTCTTCAGCGTCAGCGCGTAAGAGCCGAGGTGCAGCAGCACATCCCCCTGGGGGACGGCAGGCACAAACTGGCTGCCCCACCGGCCCAGCTCCAGCAACGTATCTTCCAACCCCAGGCCGACCGGCGTCAGCTCGTAAACCGTAGAGCCAGCAGGCGGCGGTAGTGTACGGCGCACAATGATTCCCTGTTCTTCCAGCCGCTTCAGGCGGCAGGAAAGCAGGTTGGTACTGATGCCAGGCAACCCGTCCATCAGGTCCGTAAAACGGCGCGGTCCTGGCATTAATTCGCGAATAATAAGTATGGTCCAGCGCTCGCCAATGACGTCTAGCGCATAGGCCACACCACACAACTGATTGTAACTCTTACTTGTCATAAGGTTATGTTACTTCAGATCGAATGATAATTCAAGTTCTGCAGTTCATGAAATATTTATTGAAATTAGTACTTGACTTTTTGAAGCAACTATTCTAGAATGCCAACAGAACATGCGTGCTAAGAAGAAGCTGTGTTCATGGAGGAAAATTTTTATGAATGAACCGATTGCCAGAGGATATGCTCCCGTAAACGGGCTGGAAATGTACTATGAAATCTGGGGTGAGGGAGAGCCGCTCATCCTGCTACACGGTGGCCTGGGTATGACGGGCATGTTCGGCGCGCAGCTACCCTTGCTGGCGGCCGAGCAGCGTGTGATCGCCATCGATCTGCAGGCGCATGGGCGCACCGCAGACATCGACCGCCCCATGCGCGCGGAGCATCTGGCCAGCGATATCGCGGCGCTGATTCGGCATCTGGACCTGGGACCTGTCAGGCTGATGGGCTACTCGATGGGCGGCATCGTAGCTTTGCGCACGGCCATCGACTACCCGGAGCTGGTCCAGAAGTTGGTGGCCGTTTCAGCGGCTCATCGCCATGACGCCTGGTACCCTGAAATCGTGGCCAGCATGAGAGAGATGGGCGCACCCGCCGCCGAGTTCCTGAAGGAAAGCCCTATGTACCAGGCCTATGTGCAGGTTGCGCCGCGCCCCGAAGATTTCCCGCGTCTGCTGGACCGCATGGGTGAGCTGATCCGGCAGCCCTACGACTGGTCCGATGAAATAGCGGCGCTGCAGATGCCGGTGATGCTCGTCTATGGCGACCACGACAGTATTCCTCTCTCTACCGTTGCTGAATTTTTCGAGCTGCTGGGCGGCGGGAAGGAAGATGCGGGTTGGGACCGCTCCAACATGACGCCGCACCGCGTGGCCATTGTGCCCAACGCTACCCATTACGATGTGTTCGACAACCCGGCCCTCGTCGCCACCGTCACCCCGTTCCTGACTGAGACCCAAAGCGCGCCACAATTGGCGTGACACGTGTGATCAGACATCCGATTTCTCGGAGAAATCGGATGTCTCCTTGAAATGTCATAAGTCAGAAGGCGGCAGAGAAGACCAGTGTGGCTGGCTCCAGGACCGCTACGGCGTGTCGTGGCAGGTGGTGCCCACTATTCTGCTCCAACTGTTGCAGGATGAAGACGCAGAGCGCGCACAGCGCGTGATGAAAGCGATGCTGGGCATGAAGAAGCTGGAAATCGCCGGGCTGCAACAGGCCTACGAACTGACCCTTGAACAACCGGCGCCGTAGCAATAAACAAACGAGCGGTTTAAATGAGCAACGAAAATAGATCGGAACAAAACGACTTTCAAATATTGGCCAGACCGGCACAGCGGGCGCTGGCAGGCGCTGGATACCAGCGGCTGGAGCAGCTAACTCAGGTGCCCGAGTCGCAGGTGGCGGATCTGCACGGCATTGGCCCCAATGCACTGAGACAACTGCGAGAAGCCCTCGCTGCCCGAGGATGGTCATTCGCCGCAGAACCAGAAAACTAATCACTGAAACCCGTACAAAAGGACAGTGAGCATACCGTATCAATGACCGGTAACTTCACTGTCCTATTTTAATGCTGACAATCCGCCCTAAGACCGACGTTTAAAGCCACTTTTTTGCGTAAAGTAAGCGCTTGGATGTCTGGTTCGATGGGAGGGCGCTAATCAGGACTGTAAGCAGGCCGGTACTTAAACAACCGGCCAAGGAGAATAGTCATGACTCAGAAAGTAAAGAGCGCCACTGTAACGAGCAAAGAGCGCGCGAATGGAGACAGCAGAAACCAGATAAACGGGGACGCGAGCATTGCTGAATGGCAGGCTCGTTTCAATGGCCAGGCACTCGGCCCGGGCGACGCCGGTTACGACGAAGCACGCACGACGTTTTATGGTGGTTTTGATTACCGGCCGCTGGTTGTCATCCGCGCCGGCGACGAGAAGGACGTAGCGCAGGCCGTCACGCTGGCACGGGAGAGTGGATTGCCGCTGGCCGTACGTAGTGGCGGGCACAGCTTTGCCGGTCACAGCGTGGTGGATGGCGGCATTGTGCTGGACCTCTCGCCCCTACGCGATCTGCAAATCAACGTGGAAGAGCACACCGTCTGGGCACAGACCGGGCTGACCGCTGGCGAAGTCACCAACGCAGCTGCCGAGCACGGGCTGGCCATCGGTTTCGGCGACACCGGCTCGGTGGGCATCGGCGGCATCACCCTCGGCGGCGGCGCGGGCTTCCTCAGCCGCAAGTACGGGCTTACGATTGACGCCTTGCTGGCAGCGGAAGTGGTGACGGCCGATGGCCAACTGCTCTATACCGACGCCGAGACGAACCCCGACCTCTTCTGGGCCATTCGCGGTGGCGGCGGCAACTTTGGCGTCGCCACCCGCTTCAAATACCGGCTCTTTGACGTCGACGAAGTTCTGGGCGGCTTCATCATCCTGCCCGCCACGGCTGAGGTCATTGAGGGCTTCATCGCCGAAGCCACCGCAGCCCCGGAGGAGCTGACGACGATAGCCAACATCATGGTGGCCCCACCCATGCCCTTCCTGCCCCAGAACGTTCACGGCTCGCTCATCCTCTTCGGCCTCATGGTCTACGCCGGGCCGCCTGCCGAGGGCGAGAAGGTCGTGGCTCCTTTCCGCGCTCTGGCCGAGCCGCTGGCAGATATGCTACGGCCCATGCACTACCCAGAGATTTTCTTTCCTGAAGAGGGGGACTACCACCCCACGGTCATAGGCCACACCTTCTTTATGGATAAGGTCGAACGCCAGGATGGGCAGCAGATCATCGACGCCCTGAAACGGTCCACGGCGCCCATGGCCGTGACACAGCTACGCGTGCTGGGCGGCGCGGTGAGCCGTGTGCCCAACGACGCCACGGCCTATGCCCATCGCGACCGGCTGGTGATGGCTAACGTTGCTGCCTTCTACAACGACCTCGAGGACAAACCAGTGCAAGAAGCGTGGGTGCACGACCTCGCCGCGGCGCTGGAACAAGGCCAACCCGGCGCCTACGTCAACTTCCTCGGCGCTGAAGAAGCCAGCCGTATACACGATGTCTATCCCCAGCCCACCTGGGAGCGCCTGCGCCAGGTGAAGGCTGTGTATGATCCGGAGAACCTGTTCCGGGTTAATATGAATGTGCCGCCGGCGGATGGGCAGTAAGCAGTAATCAGTTGCCAGTATTCAGTTAACAGTGGTCAGTTGAATAGTCGGCAGGGGATGTGGCTTCAATACATCCCCTGCCTTACAAACATTACTGACCCTGAGCAATCTCTAATCTCCAATCTCCAATCTCCAACCTCCCCTTGACAAGTCGTTAAAAATAGTGTATTTTACAACTATGTTAATTAACGAAGTTGTTAAATAAGGCGGCAATGATGGCTGAAGCGACGGACAGACTGAGCATGATCTTTGCAGCGCTGGCGGACCCCACCCGGCGCGCCATTCTGGACCGTCTGGCAGAGGGTGAGGCTTCGGTGATGGAACTGGCAGAACCTTTCGACATCAGCCTGCCGGCCATTTCCAGGCACCTCAAAGTGCTGGAAGAGGCTGGATTGGTGACGCGACGGGTAGAAGCACAGTACCGCCCGCGGCAGCTCGACGTCAGGCCATTGCAAGAAGTGGACGCCTGGTTGGAACGCTACCGTCGCTATCGGGAAGAAAGCTTTGATCGCCTGGATGAGTATCTCAAGCAACTTCTAGAGAAGAAGAATAAAAATGGAGAGCAAAATGAAACAGACACATCAGATTAACGACCGCACTCTGACCCTCACCCGCACATTCAACGCTCCACGCGAGCTGGTATTCGACGCCTTTTCCAAATGTGAACATCTGCAGCACTGGTGGGGTCCCAGGGGCTGGACGTTGCCTGTCTGCGACATCGATTTCCGGCCCGGCGGCATCTGGAACTACTGCATGAAAGGCCCCAACGGCGAAGATTCCTGCGGCATCATGACTTTTCACGAAATCGAGCGCCCGGTGCGTTTCGTCTCCACCGACCAGTTTGCCGATACAGACGGCAACGTCATGGAAGGGATGCCCACGATGCGCAACACGGTTATCTTCAGCGAAGAAGGCGGCCGGACCACCATTACCAACCACGTGGAATACGAGACTGATGAACAGCTGCAAACCGTCATCGAGATGGGCATGCTCGAAGGGGTCACCGAGACGTGGGACCGGCTTGAAGAATACCTGGCCGAACTTCAGTAACAGTAGCGGGCGGGGAGCCAAAGGAGAAAGATGAACACCGTACGATCAAAAGACGGAACGATCATTGCCTATGATCAGGCCGGCGAAGGGCCAGCTCTGATTCTGGTCAGCGGCGCGTTGGGCGTACGCCAGCACCCTATCGTGAGCGAAGTTGTCAACGCCCTGGCCCCTCACTTCACCGTCATCAGCTTTGACCGCCGTGGTCGTGGCGACAGCGGCGACACCCAGCCCTATGCCGTCGAGCGCGAGGTGGAAGATATCGAGGCCCTCATTGATGCCGCCGGCGGCCGCGCCTTTCTTTACGGTATGTCCTCCGGCTCGGTGCTGGCGCTAGAAGCGACGAGCCGGTTGGGCGACAAAGTCGAGAAGCTATTGATGTACGAGCCGCCCCTCATCGTCGACGACAGCCGCCCTCCAGCGCCCGAAGATTACGTCGAGCAGTTAGACGAGGCCATTGCCGCCGGGCGACCGGGGGATGCTGTGGCAATCTTCATGACCAAAGCGATTCTACTGCCGGCCGAAGTCGTGGAACAGATGCGCACTGTGTCGCCAGACGAGCTATTCGACACCGAAATGAAGCCGCCGGAGTGGGTGGAGATGGAAAAGGTGGCCCACACGCTGGCATATGATGGCCGGGTTATGGACGGGCTGATGCTGGGCAAGCCGCTGCCGGAAGGCAGGTGGAAAGAGGTTACCGTACCGGTGCGTGTGGTGGTCGGCGGCAACAGCGATCGGTTCTTCCACAACGGCGCGCAGGCGCTTGTGCAGCAGCTGGCCAACGCTGAATATCGCGTTTTGGAAGGCCAGGACCACGCCGTTTCTCCCACTGCCCTGGCGCCCCTGCTGGTTGAGTTCTTCGGGCAAGCATAAGGCACGGCGACGAGCGCAGCGGATTAGGACTAGAAAAATAAACAGCGGATCAACGATCCGGGAGAAAGCTTGAGATGAGAAAAGTAATTGTGACCGAGTTTATTACGCTGGACGGCGTGATTCAGGCTCCAGGCGGGGATGGTGAAGACCCTCGCCTTCCTCGTCACCTACCGGCCCAATCGCCAGGAGGCGTAACGTGGCAAAAGTAGTAGCAGAAATCTCTATGTCCCTCGACGGCTTCGTCACCGGACCCGGCGACAGCCCCGAGCTAGGCCTGGGCGCTGGCGGCGAACGGCTACATGAGTGGGTCGTCAAGCTGGCAAGCTGGCGCAAGCAGCACGGAATGGAAGGCGGCGAGGATACCCGCGATTCACAGTTACTCGAGGAAGCGGTTCAGAACACCGGCGCCCTGGTCATGGGCCGGCGCATGTTCGACCACGGCATAAGGCACTGGAGCGACAACCCACCTTTCCACAACCCGGTCTTCGTGCTGACACATAGACCGCGGGAACCTCTAGTCAAGGAAGGGGGCACAACGTTCACCTTCATCAACGATAGCATCGAGAACGCTATAGCCCAGGCCCAGGCTGCTGCTGGCGGCAAGGACGTTGCCATTGCCGGCGGCGCGGACGTCATCCAGCAGGCGCTCAGAGCCGGCCTGCTCACTGAACTTGAAATTCACCTGGCGCCGGTGTTGATGGGCGATGGCGTGCGGCTCTTTGACCGGACCGCTGGTGAGCCGGTCGAGATGGAGCTGATCCGGTTGGAACAGTCCCCAGACGTCATTCACCTCAGATTTCGGACTGTCTAGTTAAGGCAGAGACCAGAAGCGAAAACGCTAACTGTTACGGCGGAGGCCGCCGCTGAACGGAAAGTCGGGGTCGACAGGATTACTATTCTTGCGGCGACGATTACCGCCACGGCCTCCGCCGCGGCGTTTCCCCCCTACGCGTTCGCCATTGGCGCCAAAGCTCCCACGCTCGGTGCGGTTGTGAAGGGCGTCGGGGTCATCATCCTCAGCCGTGTGCGCCGGTGCAACACCGAAGCCGCCTCGCTGCGTGCGTCCATGTAGGGCGCGGCGGCGGGCTTCTTCGCTGTCCATGCCCCTTTCATTGTTGCTGTTCTCCTTCGGCTGCGCCTTTGGCTTAGGCTTAGCTTTCGGGGCGCTCTTCTTCTCCTTCCCTTTGCGCGAACGGGCATCATTGACCCGCACTTTGCGCCCATTTACCTCTGTTCCTTTAAGCCCGGCGATGGCCGCCTCCGCGTCGGCCTCTGCTTTCATTTCCACAAAGCAGAAGCCACGGAAGCGGTTTGTATCGCGGTCTCGGACCATGTTGATAGAGGCAATCGAGCCATACGGAGCAAAAAGGTCGCGGACCTGCTGCTCCGTCGTCTCGAAGGACAAGTTACCGATGTAAACTTTTTTGGTCACTGGGACACTCTCCTAAGAGCCAAAAAATGGTGGGAGCGTGCCACGGGGGAACCCTCCCTTTTTCTTAAACTGCTTAACCTGCACTGTGCAGGTGGTCGGCGGCCACCTCCACGCGCTGGCCCAGCAGCCGTTCGATCTGCTTAAGCTGCGACCGCTCGCCTTCGGCGCAGAAGCTGAGCGCGACGCCGCTGGCGCCGGCCCGGCCGGTGCGGCCGATGCGATGTACGTAGGTCTCTGGTTCGTTGGGCAGATCATACTGAATCACATGTGAAATTTCGTCGACGTCGATGCCGCGGGCAACCACGTCGGTGGCCACCAGCACGCGGGTGTGGCCGGCGCGGAAGTTCTGTAGTGAACGCTGGCGCGCCGCCTGCGACTTGTTACCGTGAATCGGCTCGGCGCTGATACCTGCGCGCTTCAGCCTCTTCACAACGTTGTTGGCGCCGTGCTTGGTGCGCGTAAAGACCAGGGCGCGTGTCACCTCTTGCTCCTGTAACAGATGTTGCAGCAGGGTCTGTTTCTTCTTATTGGAGACGAAGTAGACCGATTGTTCAATCGCTTCCACCGTAGGCTGTTCGGGAGCCACGGACACTTCTACCGGCTGCTCCATGATGCTGTTGGCCAGTTGCAACACCTCGTCGGGCATTGTCGCCGAAAACAGCAGCGTCTGGCGCGGCGCGGCAACAGCGCGCACGATGCGGCGCACATCGGGCAAAAATCCCATATCCAGCATTCTGTCTGCTTCGTCCAGTATCAAAACCTCCACCTGATCCAGGTGTACGTGCCCCTGCCCCATCAGGTCCAGAAGGCGGCCCGGTGTGGCGACGACAATATCGACGCCCTTGCGCAGCGCCTGCACCTGCGGGTTTTGCCCCACACCACCGTAAATGGTGCTGTACTTCAGCCCGGTGTAGCTGCCGTAATCGGTGAAGCTGGCAGCGATCTGAATGGCCAGCTCGCGTGTGGGCGCCAATACCAACGCCCGCGGCTTGCGCCCTTTCTTCTGGCGCCGGTCCTGCCCGGCGAGCCTTTGCAACACGGGCAGCGCGAAGGCTGCTGTTTTGCCGGTTCCGGTCTGGGCACACCCCAGTACGTCGCGGCCCGCAAGCACATGCGGAATGGCCTGTATCTGAATCGCCGTCGGCTCACGATAGCCAGACTCAGACACAGCGCGCAACAGGTCATGGCTCAGGCCCAACGTTGCAAACGATTCACCATTTCCGTTGTTCGGGTGCTCCGGTCTCTGTTCATTAAGCCGTTCCAGCGCCGTTGCGGCCAGTCCTTGCTTACGGTACTCAACGGAAAAGACGACGCGGTCGCCTTCATCCAACGCTTCTTGCAGAGTTTTACTGATGGCTGAATGATGGAGAAACAGGTCCGGCCCGGCGTCATCTGGGATGATAAAGCCAAACCCACGTTTTCTATTATACCACTTAATCGTTCCAGTGGAACGTTCTTTTAGTACTGACATTTACTTTTTTCCCTATTTCTGGCACGCCAGTTGCTGGCGCGTAGGTAGATTGCGTGCAGCTGCCTGCATAAAAAAGCCCCGGCCAAGTGCCAGGGCAGAACGTCAAAGCTCTTTTTCCGCTTACATTAGCGTCGTTTAGTGTAACGCAGATGGGGTAAGTGGGCGAATTTTAGCTGGCTGTTCTGTGGTGTTTCTAACAGGGGCTGGTGTCCTCAAGACAACGATGCCGGTTCTACTGCCCCTCAATCATTCTCATCCCCATAATAATGGTCCACATTCTGCGGCGTAATAAACACGTGGTCGATGTAGACGGCCGGGGGCACCGACTCCCCGTTGAGCACCTTCAACGCCAGCTCCAGCAGCTTCTCGCCATAGCGCTCGGGGCGGTAGGCGGTGGAGCCGATGATGCGCGAGCCGGGACGGCGCAGCTCCTGGCGCACGCGGCGGTCTGCGCCCTGGCCCACAATGACCACATGCTCTTCGCGGTTCAGGCGGCGCGCGGCCTGCAGGGCGCCAATGGCTGCGTCGTCATTGAAGCAGATGACGGCCACGCGGCGGACGTCGGGCCGCGCTTCCAACACCTTCACCAACTGCGCCTCGCTGACAGAGCTGGTGTTGCCGCTCTCCAGAGAGAGCTTCTTTTCCTCACAGAGTTCGCCAATCACCTCTTGCAGGCCGTCGAGCTGGCCCTGAATGCGCGCTTCGGGCAACGAACCGGCGCGGGACTCCTCCAACACGACGAGCAGGTCAAACTCACCATCCCACTCCTGCTGCAGCCACTCGCCCAGCGCTGTGCCTGCCATATGGCCAGCGCGATAGTTGTCCACACCAAAGAACGTCGCGCCGACCATGGGAATATCCACGGCGATGACCGGCACACCGGCGCGCTTAAATTTGTCCATAATCATACTGCCAGTCTTGAAGTCGATCTGGTATTCGATGGCTACATCCACCTGGCGGCGGATAAGCTGGTCGGCAATGTGCAGGGCGCGCTCGGCGCTGAGCGCGTTGTCGGCGACCACCAGATCCACATTCTGCAGCGCCTTGGCTGCCCGCTCCAGACCACGGCGCACGTCCACGGCGAACGGCAGCTGCTCGCTCTGGTTGGCGAAGCCGATCACGACCTTGCGGTCCCCATCCTGGTCATGCGCCAGGTGCGAGCGCACGGTGTCTTCGCCACAGACAATCAAATTGACCCGCGCCCGGCGCAGCGCGGCCAGACAGTCGTTACTGATGTCGCTGTCGGTATAAAGGCGTGTGAGCCGCTCCCCATCCAGGACAGGCGCTGCGCCTACCCGGTCCAGCTTGGAGGAGTCGACCAGGGCCACAATCTGGCGCACGCCGTCCAGGATGGCACGCTTGAGCCGCGCCTCCTCCACGTTGTGCTCCATCAAGCCCAGCTCTGGCGAAAAGGCCACGCCCGAGATGTAAGCGGTGCGGATATGCAGGTTCTGCAGGATGTCGAGGCCCATCTGGCCCACGATGGCTTGCCCGCCCGGCGCGACCTGCCCGCCGATGAGAATCACCGTGTGCGACGGATGTTGCGCCAGCAACATGGCCGTTGCCAGGCCGGTGGTGACGATAGTCAGCCTGCGGAACTGTCTCAGGTAGGGGATCATCTGCTGCACGGTGGTGCTGGCGTCCATCAGGATCGCATCCCCCTCCTCCACCGTCTCCGCTGCCCAACGCGCAATGCGTTGTTTGGCGGCCACGTTTGCCACCTCGGCGGATGGCACGGGCAGCGCCGCATGGGCTGCGCCATCCAGCACCATGCTCTCCAGCACCGCCCCTCCATGCACACGCCGCAACCTATGCTGTTCTTCCAGCGCATTGAGGTCGTTGCGGATGGTGCCTGGAGAGACGTCGAGCAGCTCTGCCAACTGGCTGACTTTGATGCCCGGCTGTTCCTGCAACAGCCGCAATATCGTCTGCCGGCGTTCGAATCTGGTTGTCATGCGGTCTCCGCGGCCTCCCGTTAGCCTCCCGCAAGCCTCGCGGCCAGCGGGAGATTGCAGAGGGTTGTTATTCTTGACAGAGATTATCATCTCTGCTACGCTTTCGTCAAGAATCAAAAAAATTCGTCAAAAAACGTCAATATGTCCAATCGCGTTCCCGTCATCCGTATGGAGCATATCCATAAGTCGTTCGGCGGCACTCAGGCCCTGAGCGATGTTCATATTGAAGTGTATGCCGGGGAAGTGCATGCCTTGCTGGGGGAAAACGGGGCCGGCAAATCGACGTTGATTAAGACGATGACGGGGGTTCATCAACCGGACAGCGGGGAGATTTATCTGCACGGCGAACCAATCGAATTCAGCAGCCCGCGCCAGGCGCAGGAAGCAGGCATTGCGGCCATCTACCAGGAACCCAGCCTCTTCCCCGACCTGGATATCGCCGAGAACATCCTGGTTGGGCGGCAGCCCACGAAGGCCGGCCGCGTGGACTGGGGCGCAATGTATGCCGAGGCCGAGCGGCTGCTGGGCGAGTTGGGCGTTCGGCTGAATCCGCGCACCAAAGCGCGCAATCTGAGCGTAGCACAGCAGCAGACGGTGGAAATCGCCCGCGCCCTCTCCCTCGACGCCCAACTGCTGATTATGGACGAGCCGACTTCCTCCCTGACGCTGACGGAGGTGGAAGAGCTGTTCCGCATTGTGCGCCAGTTACGCGAGGCGGGCACGGCCATCATTTTCATCTCCCACCGCCTGGAAGAGCTATACGCCATTGGTGACCGGGTGACGATTCTGCGCGATGGGCACTACGTGGGCACGCAGGACCTGGACGAGGTAAGCAGCCAGGAGCTGATCCGGTTGATGGTTGGCCGGCAGTTGGGCGAGATGTTCCCCAAGCAGGATGTAGAAGCCGGTACGCCGCTTTTGGAAGTGGAAGGGCTGGGCCGCAACGGCGTCTTTGAGGAGATCTCCTTCACCGTGCGCGCTGGCGAAATTGTGGGGCTGGCAGGGCTGATTGGCGCCGGACGCACCGATGTGGCCCGCGCCCTGTTTGGCGTGCAACCGGCCGAGCGCGGCAGCGTCAAGATTGAAGGCCGGCCGGTGCGCATTCGAAGCCCACAACAGGCGATGGCGCTGGGGCTAGGCTTTGTGCCCGAAGACCGCCAGCATCACGGTCTGGTGCTGCCCATGAGCATTGGCAACAACATCACCCTGCCCATTCTGTCCCGGCTGGCCACGGCCGGTTGGCTGCGCCCCAAGGCAGAGCGGGATTGCGCCACCAACGCCTCACGCCAGTTAGAGGTGAAAAGTGCGGGCATTGGCCAGAAAGCGCGAGAGCTATCCGGCGGCAACCAGCAGAAAGTGGTGCTGGCCAAATGGCTGGAGACGTCGCCGCGCATTCTGATTCTGGATGAGCCGACGCGCGGCATCGACGTGGGCACCAAAGCCGCTGTACATGGCCTGATGAGCGAGCTGGCGGCGCAGGGGGTTGCCATTTTGATGATTTCCTCAGAGCTGCCCGAAATCCTGGGCATGAGCGACCGCATTCTGGTGATGCGCGAAGGACGTATTACGGGCGAGTTCAGCCGCGAGGAAGCGACGCAGGAGAAGATTATGGCCGCAGCAACCGGCGCCGACGTGGCCACAGTGGCCGCGGCGAAGGCGGAGATGGTGGAAGGTAGAGAGTGAGCAACGGAGTGCAAGGAGAAATGCCCGTGGTAGCCGGCGCCGGCAGCGAGCGGGAGTCGAACAGCCTCTTTCTGACGCTGGTCAGATTCCGCGAGCTGAGCATTATCATTTTCATTTTGCTCCTCATCGGTCTGGTAGCGCTACGAACCCCCACCTTCCTCACCGTCCCCAACTTCCGCGATATTTTGCTCAACAACTCCATTCTGGTCATCGTGGCCCTGGCGCAGACGATGGTCATTATCACGCGCGGCATTGACCTTTCCGTCAGCTCCATCATCGGCCTCACAGCGATGATGGTGGGCTTTACCATCGTCGCCTTTCCTGGTATCTCCCCCGTGCTGGTGGTGCTACTGGGCATGGTGTTGGGCAGCGCCCTGGGCAGCTTTAATGGCCTGGTGATTACGGCCGGGCGCGTGCCGCCGATTATTGCCACCCTGGGCACGCTCAGCATCTTCCGCGGCATGGTCTTCCTTTATAGTGGCGGTACCTGGGTCAACAGCTTCGAAATGCCTGCCAGCTTCCGCGCGCTGGCCAAAGGCGCACCGCTGGGCATCCCCAACATCATTCTCTTCGCCGCCGTCATTGCCATCGCCGTCTACTTCTTTCTCAACTACACGCGTCCCGGGCGCGACATCTACGCCGTGGGCAGCAACCCCGACGCCGCCACCGTCGCCGGCATTCCGGTGCAGCGTACCATCTTCATGGTCTACGTCATTTCCGGCCTGCTGGCGGGTCTGGCCGGTGTGCTATGGGCCTCCCGCTTCGAGTCGTCGCAAACCAACACAGCGCTGGGCTTTGAGCTGCAAACGGTCGCCGCCGCTGTGGTCGGTGGCGTTAACATTTTCGGCGGCAGCGGCACCGTCATTGGCGTCATTCTGGGCGCATTTCTGCTGGGCATCATCGAAAACGCCCTGACCCTGGTGCGCATTTCGCCCTTCTGGCAACTGGCGGCGCAAGGTCTGCTGATTCTGGTCGCCGTCATTGTGGACTCCGCCATCCGCCGCCGCCTGGAGCGCATGGGTAGTGCAGGAGCGCTGTCGTGAGTGAGAGCATTGTGGAGCGTAGCGAACAAACAATGGGCAAACGCCTGCAGCCAGTGCGCGACTTCTTCGGCCGGTGGGAGTGGCTGTTGGTCATGCTCATCGCCCTCGTCGTGCTGGTAAACAGCCAGCTCTCCCCCTTCTTCCTCAACACACGCAACCTGATGCGTACCACCTCTGACTTCATGGAGCTGGGGCTGATGATTCTGCCCATGGCCTTCGTCATCATCACGGGCAACATCGACCTCTCCGTGGCCTCCACCCTGGCCATGTGCGCCTCGCTGCTGGGCTGGCTGCACATTCAGGGCGTCAACATCTGGATTGGAGCGGGAGCGGCGCTGTTATTGGGGCTGCTGGCGGGCGCGCTTAACGGCTTCCTGGTGGCCCGCGTCAGGCTGCCCTCGCTGGTGGTCACGCTGGGCACCTACGCCTTCTATCGCGGCATGGCCTACGCCTTGCTGGGTGACCAGGCCGCGCGCGGTTACCCCTCTTCCTTCACCTATCTGGGCCAGGGCACCATTGGCGACATCCGCCTGCCGGTGTCGGCCGTGCTCTTCGTGGTGCTGGCTATCATTTTCGGCCTGGTTCTGCACAAGACGACGTTCGGGCGCTACCTCTACACCATCGGCAACAACGAGGAAGCAGCGCATTACGCCGGGGTGCCGGTGGCGCGGGTGAAGATGATCATTTTCATGCTCTCCGGGCTGATGTCGGCGCTGGCGGGCATCGTCATCGCCGCCCGCTTCGGCAGCACCCGTCCCGACATCGGCTCCGGTCTGGAGCTGGCGGTAATTACGGCCACGGTGCTGGGCGGTATTAACATTTTTGGCGGCAGCGGCACCATGGTTGGCGCCATTCTGGCCCTGGTCCTCATCGGCCTCATGCGCTTTGGCATGGGTCTGGTCAACGTGCAGGGCCAGGTGCAGAGCATTGCCATCGGCCTGCTGCTCATTTTCTCCATTCTGCTACCCAATATGGCCGGAAAGCTGTCGCGCCGCGGCCGTTCACCCACCCGTGGCGCTGTGCTGAGCGCTGTGGCCCTGCTTCTGCTGGCCGGCTTCTTCATCTGGTATTTCTACTGGTCCCGCGGCCTGGTGCTCAATCCGTAAAAGGAGGTGATGCTTCCGAAAGACCCGACCAGAGCAAACCCAAGTAGTATCAGCTTTACTAACCTTTCCCTGGTGGAGAAAGAGAGGAGAACATTTACCATGAGAAAACAGTTCTTTACCCTGACAGTGCTACTGGCCCTCTTGCTGGCCCTCGCTGCATGTGGTGGAGCTACCGCCGAGCCTACAACTGCGCCGGAAGAGCCGGCCGTCGAGGAACCGGTTGAGGAAGAACCGGCTGCAGAGGAACCAGTCGAGGAAGAACCGGCTGCAGAAGGCGGCCAGAGCTACGTGCTGGTGCCCAAGAACCTGGGCAACCCCTACTTTGACACCGCCAACACAGGCGCGCAGGAAGCAGCCCAGGAGCTGGGCGTCGAAGTTACCTATCAAGGCTCCTCGGTAGCCGACGCCACTGAGCAGATTCAGCTATTGAACTCGCTCATCGCCCAGAATGTGGACGGCCTGGCTATTTCGGCCAATGACGCCGACGCGCTGGTGCCGACCGGGCAGGAAGCGATTGACGCCGGCATTCCGGTGGTGACCTGGGACTCGGCCATTGCGCCTGAGGGCCGCACCATTCACGTCAACCAGGCAGAGGCGCAAGGTATCGCCGACGTGCAGCTAGAGATGGCTGCCGATCTGGCGGGCGGTGAAGGCGAGATTGCCATTCTCAGCGCCACTTCTACCGCGCCGAATCAGAATGAGTGGATTGCGCTGATGGAAGAACAGCTGGCCAGCAACGAAGCGTACGCCGGCCTGGAGCTGGTGGACACCGTCTATGGCGACGACGAGGATGAGAAGAGCTACAACGAAGCGCAAGCTCTGATGCGCACCTATCCCGACCTCAAAGTGATCATCGCCCCCACCACCGTCGGCATCGCCGCCGCCGCCCGCGCCGTACAGGATGCGGACCGCGTTGGCGAGGTCTTCGTGACCGGTCTGGGCACGCCCAACCAGATGCGCGAATATGTCAAGAGCGGCGCTGCGCCCCAGTTCGCGCTGTGGAACCCGGCTGACCTCGGCTATCTGTCGATCTACACCCTGCACGCCCTGGCCACCGGCGAGATCACCGGCGCGCCCGGCGACACCTTCGAAGCAGGAAAGTTGGGCAGCTATGAGGTCCTGGATGACGGCACCGTCCTCCTCGGCCCACCCACCGTCTTCAACGCCGACAATATCGACGACTTCGACTTTTAATTACCTATGAGTTAAAAGGGGTGCGGGCAGATAACCCGCACCCCACCTGGGATTGCAAATCCCAGGCTACCAAGAAAGAAAACCCGTTAAAACGGGTTCCAATCACACCCAATGACGGCATTTATGTAAACCTGTTTTAACAGGTTTCCCATCCGCTAGCTGCGGAATTGAATTCCGCAGAGCAATTCCGCAGAACAAAACACATGGCACGCGTAGCATTCCTATTCAAAGTACAAGAAGACAAAATCGAAGCATACAAAGAGCACCACAAAAACGTCTGGCCCGAAATGCAGGACGCCCTGCGGCGCAACGGCTGGCGCAACTACTCCCTCTTCCTGCGCGACGACGGCCTCATCTTCGGCTACTTCGAGCCTGAAGAAAGCTTTGAAGCGTCGCAAGCGGGCATGGAAAAGGAAGAAATCAACACCCGCTGGCAAGAATTCATGGCCCCCTTCTTCGAATCAGATGACAACACCCGGCCAGACCATATGATGGTGCAGTTGGAGGAGATATTTCATTTGGAGTAGTGGAGATTGGAGATTAGAGATTGGAGATTGGTTTTTGCCGCAGATGAACGCGGATGGACGCAGATGGATGGATGGTTTGTTGGTATGTGTTCACAGCAAACCCGCAACCACCTCAGCCCCACCCAACACCCACAAATCAAAAACAAAAATTAGTGAAATTCGTGAAATTCGTGGCAAAAACCTTTCCACAAGCACCAACAAAGGCACAGGAGCAATGACATGGAGCTTGCCGTGAGAGAGCAGCAGATTCAAAACGCATACGACATCGCCCGTGAGCAATATGCCGCCCTTGGCGTGGATGTGGGGGAGGCCTTGCGGCGGTTGGAGCAGGTTTCCATTAGCCTGCACTGCTGGCAGGGTGACGATGTCTCTGGTTTTGAGGGCGGGGATGGCGAATTGGGCGGTGGGTTGGCCGTTACTGGCGGCTATCCCGGCCGGGCGCGCAATGCTGAGGAGCTGCGCCGCGACCTGGACCAGGCCTACGCGCTCATTCCCGGCACGCACCGGCTGAACCTGCACGCTATCTATGCCGAAACCGGCGGTAAGAAGGTGGAGCGTGACGAGCTGCAGCCTGAGCATTTCAGTGGCTGGGTCGATTGGGCGCGGGAGCGGGGACACGGGATTGATTTTAACCCTACCCTCTTCTCGCACCCTCTGGCCGAAAGCGGCTTCACCCTTGCCAGCTACGACGAAGGCATCCGCCGTTTCTGGATCGACCACTGCATCGCCTGCCGCCACATCGGCGCCTATTTCGGCCGCGAGCTGGGCACACCGGCCGTAACCAACATCTGGATTCCCGACGGCTATAAGGACACGCCCGTGGACCGCGCCACGCCGCGCCGCCTGCTGAAGGAATCCCTGGACCAGATTCTGGTCGCCGACGTGGACCGGCGACATAATCTGGATGCCGTGGAAAGCAAGCTGTTCGGCCTCGGCTCCGAGAGCTACGTCGTCGGGTCCCATGAGTTTTACCTCGGCTATGCCATCACCAACGACGTGTTGCTCACGCTGGACAGCGGCCATTTTCACCCCACGGAGACGATTGCCGACAAAATCTCCGCCGTGATGCTCTACGTTGACGAGCTGCTGCTGCACGTCAGCCGTGGCGTGCGCTGGGACAGCGACCACGTGGTGACGCTCAACGACGACCTGCAGGCCATCATGCAGGAACTTGTGCGCGGTGATTATCTGGAGCGCGTGCACATCGGCCTTGACTATTTCGACGCCAGCATCAACCGCGTCGCCGCCTGGGCCATTGGCACGCGCAACGCCCTGCGCGCCCTGCTCATGGCGCTGTTGGAGCCGCGCGACCAACTGCGCGAGCTGGAGGTGGCGGGCGACTACACGCGCCGCCTGGCCCTGCTCGAAGAGCTGAAGGGTATGCCCTTCGGCGCGGTGTGGGACTATTATTGCCTGCAGCAGGACGTGCCCGTGGGCATGGCCTTTATGGACCAGGTGCAGGCTTACGAAGCTGAAGAGTTATCCAAACGGGACTAGGTAAACATGGCTGCCAGAGAAGCGAAGACCGTACTCGCCGTAGACCTGGGGGCGGAGTCGGGGCGCGTGATGGCTGTGGCCTACGACGGCGCCTCGCTACAGGTGGAGGAGCTGCACCGCTTTCCCAATACGCCGGTCGCCGTGCGCGGCACGCTCTACTGGGATTTTTTGCGCCTGTGGCACGAGGTGCAGACCGGGCTGGCGAAAGGCAAAGCGCGCCAGCCGGCCTCCCTGGGCGTGGATACCTGGGGCGTCGATTTCGGGCTACTGGACCGCCAGGGGCAGCTCATTGGCAATCCGGTCCATTACCGCGACAGCCGCACCGACGGCATGCTGGAAGCGGCATTTGAGCGCGTGCCGCGGCGCGAGATTTTCAATCACACCGGCATCCAGTTCATGCAAATCAACACCCTGTACCAGCTCTACAGCATGATACAGAGCCAGTCGCCACAGCTGGAAATGGCCGAGACGCTGCTCACCGCGCCCGATTTGCTCAATTACTGGCTCACCGGCGAGCGCGTCAGCGAGTTCACCATTGCCAGCACCACGCAGATGGTCGATCCGCGCCGCCGCGCCTGGGCCAAAGAGTTGGTAGAACGTATGGGCATCCCCACACGCATCCTGCCCGAGATTGTGCCCCCCGGCACACGCCTGGGCGAATATGAGGGCATCAGCGTCATCGCTCCCGCCTGCCACGACACCGGCAGCGCCGTCGCCGCCGTGCCCGCCAGCAGCGGCAGCGACACCTTCGCCTATATCAGCAGCGGCACCTGGAGCCTGGTGGGCCTGGAGGTGGACGAACCAGTCATCGACGACGCCACGCTGCAGGCCAACCTGACCAACGAAGGCGGCGTCAACGGCACTATCCGCCTGCTGAAAAACGTCACGGGCCTCTGGATTCTGCAGCAGTGCCGCCAGGCGTGGGCCGCAGCCGGCCATGAATACAACTATGACCAGTTGGTGCAGTTGGCGCGGCAAGCGCCGCCGCTGCGCTCCTTGCTGGCGGTGGATAACGAACGCTTCCTGGCGCCGGGGGACCACGTGCAACGCGTGCGCGACTTCTGCCGTGAGAGCGGGCAACCAGACCTGCAGGAGCACGGGCAGGTGGTGCGCGCCGTGCTGGAGAGCCTGGCCCTGGCTTACCGCGAGGTACTGGAGCAGTTACAGCAAGTTTCAGGCCGCTCCATCGAGGTCATTCACATTCTAGGCGGCGGCTCGCGCAACGAGCTGCTGAACCAGATGACGGCCGACGCCACGGGACTACCGGTGCTGGCGGGGCCGGTGGAGGCTACCGTCATTGGCAATGCTCTGTTACAGTTAATTACCCTGGGCGAGCTGGATGATTTGCAACAGGCGCGGCAGCTGGTGGCGACGATGGGCGAGCTGCGCCGCTATGAGCCGCAAGATAAAGCAGCCTGGGATGACGCCTACCACCGCTACCGGGAACTGGCCAAACGATGAACTTTCACCTGCTACATCCGCGCGAGCAGCTTGTGACCATCATGCACCGCATTTACCATTCGGGCATGACCACGCTCTCAGGCGGCAACCTGTCCATTCGTGATGAGAACGGCGACATCTGGATTACGCCGGCCGGGGTGGACAAGGGCAAGCTGACGGCGGATGAGATTATATGCGTGGGCGCTGACGGCGAGGTGCACGGCCCTTACCGCCCCTCCTCCGAGCTGCCCTTCCACCGCGCCATCTACGAGCAGCGCCCGGACCTGCGCGCGGTGGTCCACGCCCATGCGCCGGCGCTGATCAGCTATAGCATCGCACGTAAAGCGCCGCCAACCACCATCATTCCCCAGGCGCAGAACGTCTGTGGCACGGTGGGCTACGCGCCGTACGCCCTGCCCGGCAGCGAGGAGCTGGGCCAGGCCATCGCCGCCACCTTTGCCGAGGGCTACAACGTCATTTTGCTGCAAAATCACGGCACGGCGACCGGCGGCCCTGACCTGCTGACTGCCTTCCAGCGGCTGGAAACGCTCGACTTCTGCGCGCGGACCCTGATTAAGGCGCACGCTCTGGGGCCGGTGCAGACGCTGAGCGCACAAGAATTGGCGCTAATCGACGAGAGCGACTATCTGCTGCCGGAGTTCACGCCGGACGGGCACAGCAGCCACGAGCGCGAGCTGCGCAGGCAAATGATTGACGCCGTGCAACGCGCCTACGACCGCTCCCTGATGATCAGCACCCAGGGTGTGGTCTCGGCGCGAGTGGACGATGAGCGGTTCCTGATTACGCCCACCGGCAAGGACCGCCGCAGCCTGGATATTGAAGAGATTGTGCTTATTGATAAGGGGCGGCGCGAGGCCGGCAAAGCGCCCAGCCGCTCGGTGCGCCTGCACGAAACGATTTACCGCCACCACCCGCTCCTCAACGCCATCATCACTGCCCAACCACCCAACGCAACCGCCTACGCCATCACCGGGACGGCGTTTGACTCGCGCATTATCCCCGAATCGTACGTTTTGCTGCGCGACGTGCCGCTGGTGCCCTTCGGCGCACAGTACACGGCCCCTGAGGAAATCGCCGGCCAGGTCTCCTCGCGCACACCGGTGCTGCTCATCGAAAACGACTGCGTGCTGGTGGCCGGCAGCTCCGTTCTGCAGGCGTTCGACCGCCTCGAAGTGTTAGAGTTCAGCGCCCGCGCCCTGCTCGACACAGCCGCCATCGGGCCGGTGGCGCCGATTGCGGATGAAGATATTGAGGTCTTAAGAAAAGTATTTGGATTGTGACCAAGACATCCGATTTCTTGGAGAAATCGGATGTCTGCTGCTATCAGCTGTCAGTACAAGGAAAAACCAATGGCAAAAGAGTATAAACACGTAGACTACCTCTGGGACGACGACGTCGCTGCTGACCTGGACGGCGTCGACCGCCTCGTCTATCGCTCCAACCTGCTGGGCAGCGACCAGCGTATTACCAACACCGGCGGTGGCAACACCTCCTCTAAACTGAACATGGAAGATCCGCTCAGCGGTGAGCAGGTCGAGGTACTGTGGGTCAAAGGCTCCGGCGGCGACCTGCGCACATCTAAGCGCGAGAACTTCGCCAGCCTCTACATGGACAAACTGCGCCAGCTCAAGGAGATTTACAACGCCGCGGACGAAAAAGGGGTCAAGACACCCATTGAGGACAAGATGGTCGGCTACTACCCGCACACCGTCTTCAATCTCAACCCGCGCGCCAGCTCCATTGACACCCCGCTGCACGCCTTCGTGCCCTACAAGCATGTGGACCATACGCACCCCAACGCCGTCATTGCCATCGCCGCCTGCAAGGACCAGGAGCGGCTGACAAAAGAGATTTACGGCGATGACGTGGGCTGGGTGCCCTGGCAGCGACCGGGTTTTGACCTGGGGCTGGTGATGGAGGAGGCAGCGCGCCAGAACCCACAGTACAAAGGGCTGGTCATGGGCCAGCACGGCCTGATTAACTGGGCCGACGACGACAAAGCGTGCTACGAGCTTTCCCTGGACCTTATTGAGCGCGCCGCTGAGTATATCGAGGCCCGGGACAAGGGGGAGCAGACGTTCGGCGGGCAGAAGTACCAGTCGCTCTCCGAGGAGGCGCGCAAAGAGCTGCTGATCGAGCTGCTGCCCCGGCTGCGCGGCATGGTCTCGCAACAGAACAAGTTCATCGGCACCGTGCAGACCGACCCCACCATCCTGCGCTTCGTCAACAGCCACGACGCGGCGCGGCTGGCGGAGTTGGGCACCTCGTGTCCCGACCACTTCCTGCGCACCAAGATTAAGCCCCTCTACGTCGATTGGAATCCGCAAGAAGAGGATCTGGCAGCGCTGTTGAGCAAACTGGAAGAGGGGCTGGCCCAATACCGCGAGGATTACACGGAATATTACGAGGCGTGCAAGCACCCCGACTCCCCACCCATGCGCGACCCCAACCCCACCGTCATCCTCATTCCCGGCCTGGGCATGATCGCCTGGGGCAAGAATAAGAGCGAGTCGCGGGTGACGGCCGAATTCTACAACGCCGCCGTGGAAGTGATGCGCGGCGCGGAGGCTATCAGCGAATACATCGCCCTGCCGCGCCAGGAAGCGTTCGACATCGAGTATTGGCTGCTGGAGGAAGCCAAGCTGCGCCGCATGCCGCCGGAGAAAGAGCTGGCGCGCAACGTGGTCGTCATCGTCGGCGCCGGCAGTGGCATCGGCCGCGCCACGGCCCTGCGTGTGGCCCGCGAAGGCGCGCATGTGGTCTGCGCCGACCTGGACGAAGCAGCGGCCAAAGCCACAGCTCAGGAGCTGACGGATATCTACGGCATGGGCATCGGCGTCGCCGGCAGCGGCATCAGCGCCAGCGGCCCGGCCATCGGCCTGGGCGTGGACGTCACCAACCGCCACAGCGTGCGCCGCATGTTCGAGCAGGTGCTGCTGGCCTACGGCGGCATCGACAACGTGATTATCACCGCCGGCGTCTTTGTGCCCCCCGACAAACAGGGCCGCATTCCCGATGAGAAGTGGGGCCAGACATTCGGCGTCAACGTCACCGGCGCTTATCTCGTCGCCGACGAAGCGCGCCGCATCTGGGAAGCGCAGCAACTGCCGGGCACGCTGGTCATCACCACCAGCGTCAACGCCGCCGTCGCCAAGAAGGGTTCCCTGGCCTACGACACGAGCAAAGCGGCCGCCAACCACCTGGTACGCGAGCTGGCCATCGAGCTGGCGCCCCTGGTACGCGTTAATGGCCTGGCCCCGGCCACGGTTGTGGAAGGCAGCAGCATGTTCCCCCGTGACCGCGTCATTAGCTCGCTCACCAAGTACGAGATACCCTACGACGAAAGCGAAGACACGGAAACGCTGCGCCAGAAGCTGGCCAATTTCTACGCCCAGCGCACCCTGACTAAAATCCCCATCCTGCCTGAGGACCAGGCCGAAGTAGCCTACCTCCTCAGCAGCAGCAAACTGGCCAAAACAACAGGCCAGATTGTGAGCGTGGATGGCGGGTTGCATGAGGCGTTTTTGCG
>CAZRTM010000020.1:7434-41539 GCA_964602995.1 uncultured Ardenticatenaceae bacterium | reverse complement strand
CACCCACCCCCAAAGCAATAACCAATCAGCAACCCACCCCATCAAATTAAAAACTCCCCTTCAATCTCCAATCTCTAATCTCCAGTCTCCAATCTCCAATCCCCATTCACCCCAACAACCCCCTCCGATACGCCTCCCCAACCGCCGCCGCCCGGTCAGGTACATCCAGCTTCTGGAAAACGTGGGACAAATGCGTCTTGACCGTCGTCTCGCTGATGAAGAGCCGTTCTGCTATTTCGCGGTTTGTCGCGCCGTTGGCCACCAGGTGCAATATTTCAATCTCGCGCGCGCTTAGCGTCTCATGCTCCGGCTGGCGCATCTGGTCCAGCACGCGGCTGGCTACAGAAGGCGACAGCACGGATTCGCCCCTGGCTGCCGCCCGCACGGCCCGCAACAACTCCTCCCGGGGAGCGTCTTTGAGCAGGTAGCCGGTTGCACCCGCCTCCAGCGCGGGCAGCACATCTCTGTCCGTGTCGTAAGTCGTGAGCACGAGCACATGAGCATCAATGCCACGTTCTGAGAGCTGGCGAATGGCAGTGACGCCATCCACTACCGGCATTTGCAGGTCCATGAGAATCACATCCGGCTGCAACACGGCCGCACGCGCCAGCGCCTCCTCCCCGTTCGCCGCTTCGCCCACAACCTCAAATTCAGAGGATTCTGCAAACATGCCGCGCAACCCGTCGCGCACAACAGGGTGATCATCCACAATCAACAACCGTATGGTATTCATCTTTCACCACCATTCTGTACTGCTGGCAACAGTGGAACCGCAGCCGAAATCGCCGTCCCGGCCCCCGGTTCGGACTCGATGGATAGTTGCCCGCCTATGCGCCTGAGGCGCTCGCGCATGGCTACCAGCCCGTAGCCAGAGCTATCTGCCTCCACTTCACTGACCGTGAAGCCAACACCATCATCACGTATATCCAGAATCACGCTATTGCCCACATAAGAGAGCGTCAGCCCTACTCGCGAGGCATGAGCGTGCCTGGCGATATTTGCCAGCGCCTCCTGCGCCGTGCGCAACAGCACAAACTCCAGCTCGCCGTGCAGGTCGATGGCAGTGCCCGAGGTCGTGACCTGCACCGGCACGCCGTTCAACGCCGACCACTTCTGCGCCACGTTGGCCAGAGCATCCGGCAAGCGAGCGCTCTCCAGCGGCTCGGGGCGCAACGCATTCACCGACCGGCGCGCCTCGCGCAGGCTCTCACGCGCCAGCTCCATCGCGTTGTTCAGATGCCGTTGCCAGTCATCCGGCCGCTCCCTGGCCTGCTCCAGCGCGCCCAACTGGGTGATAATCCCCGTCAGGCCCTGGGCCAGTGTGTCGTGAATCTCACGCGCCATACGGCGGCGCTCTTCCGCTGCCCCTGCCTCGCGGGCCTGAGCCACAAGTTGGGCCTGCAACGCGGCGTTTTCCTCCAGCGCCGCCTGCAGCTCGGCCACCGCCTGCCGCCGTTGCTCGCTCTGTTCAGCCAGCCTGTCACTGATGATCATGCCGCCGCCGAAAGCCAGCGTCTGCACGACAATGATGGTCACGAACATGAACCACGCCTCTGTAGTTTGCCAGGGAAAGCCGGTGATGATCGTGTTGATGATGATAGAGGTGGCTGCTACACCGGCGACGGTCAACGCCCGTGGCCTGAGCACCGCCGCGTGAAAGAAACCGGTGATCGCGAATATAAAAAAGAGTGGTTGGCGAGCCATCAGCACTGACGCAAACAGCAAAAAGCCGGCAAAGTACACCACCATCCGCAACTGATTTGCCTCTCGCGGCTCTGGCGCTCGCGAATAGAGCAGGAATACCCATGCCGCAGCCAGGAAGGCGAGGAGCAGCGTCACAAGCTGCTCCCGCGCATTTGCGTTCGCCTGCAACAGAGTTAACGCCGTCGCTATAGCAAGCAACAGGTAGGGCAGCCAGTTTCCAATGATCGGACCCCAGCGATCCCACCCAGTGCGCTCTGGCGCTGTGGCGCGCGATTGACTCTCACTCATTTCGCGCGCCATCATACCAGAGTTCGCCCGCTGACTCTACTTGTAGCCTACACCCTATTCCCATCGGAAGAGCACTGTTGCTGCCGCACCAGCGACAATGGTGATTGCCACCAGAATGGCCAGTTGAATTGGGTCTGGCGCCACGCCCATCCAGGCATCTAACATGGCCTGCACGCCGGGAGGCGCATAGACTCCGATACGCACCAGGAAGTCGGGCAGGAACACGCGGGGGATGTAGACGCCACCCAGGAACATGGCCCCCAGATAGATGGGCGCAATCAGGGCCGCGCTGGCGCGAGAGGTGGGCGCCACTGCCGCCACCAGCAGCCCCAGGGCAAACAGGGAACCCATCCCGGCCAGGAACGCAGCCACGAAACCCAGAGGCTGTTGCGGCAATGGGATGTCAAAGAGTACGTTGCCCACAGCCATCAGCAAGAGCACCGCCACCACGGCGACGGCGACGTTGATCACAAGCTGAACAACCAGCAGCATCGCCGGATGCACGGGCGTCGTGGCCAGCCGTCGCAGCACCCCCTTCTCACGATAGGCAACGAGCCGCGCCGGCAAGGCGTTCGCGCCCAGCGTTGCCAGCGTGACGACCACCAGCGAGGGCACAAAGAGGTCGATGAAACGGCCGCCCAGGGCGGGGTCTGGTGTGTGCGGCGCCAGCACGAGGCCAAGGACGACCAGGACGATGGTCGGCAGCAGCACGCCAACCAGCCACGTCCCCGGCTCGCGTAAGAATAGTTTCGTTTCGACGATCATAATTTTCTTCAACTCTCTCATTTTCAACTCCTAAGGCACAGCCATAAGCTCTGGTTCGGTCAGGGTCAGAAAGGCATCATCCAGATCCAACTCTTCTCGTTGCACTGATGCCCGAACCCCGGCCACAATCCCTTGCGGTGTATCGAGAACCACGATCCGCCCGGCATTAATCAGCGCAATGCGGTCGCACAGGTATTCAGCTTCGTCCATGAAGTGCGTGACCAGTAGGATGGTGACACCCTGCGCGCGAACGCGCTCGATCAGACGCCAGATAGCGCGCCTCGCCTGCGGGTCAAGGCCGGTGGTCAGCTCATCGAGAATCAGGATTTCGGGGTTTCCAAGCAGAGCCAGGGCAATGGAGAGACGCTGCTTCTGGCCACCGGATAACTTTTCGAAGGGGGTGTTACGCTTTTCGGCCAGCCCCAGCTCTTCCAGCAGCTTCTCCCAATCAGTAGGATGGGGATAAAAGGAGCTGTACAGATCCAGCGCTTCCCAGACCTTAATCTTGTCCGCCAGTTGGCTAGTCTGAAGCTGAGCGCCGACGCGCCAGTGTAATTGGTTGCGATCCTGCTGGGGATCAAGCCCCAGCACGCGCACCTGCCCCCCGTCGGGCTGGCGTAGGCCCAGGATGCACTCCACCGTCGTCGTCTTACCCGCGCCATTGGGGCCGATGATGCCGAAGATTTCGCCGCGCTCCACAGCAAACGAGACATCGTCCACCGCCACAAGCTCCCCATAGCGCTTGTATAACTGATTTACCTCAATAATTGACATGGTAGCCTTCCTTTCCTTCATACTAAGCAACCTAAGCAAGCATGAGCTTAGCATGGAGCAAAGGGGCCACGCATCGTCACATCAGCCCGACTTCCCGCCCGATCGGACGATGCCCTCCCGTCCGATCAGCCCGCCAATCTCCACATCACCTCGGCCCCATCCGCAGCGCCCCATCCAACCGGATTACTTCGCCATTCAGCATGCGGTTCTCAATGATATGTTGCGCTAGCGCCGCGTACTCCTCGGGCTGGCCCAGGCGCGAGGGGAACGGCACTTGCTCGCCCAACGACTGTCGCGCTTTTTCCGGCAGACCGGCCATCATCGGCGTGTCAAAAATACCCGGCGCAATGGTCACCACGCGGATGCCGTAACGCGCCAGCTCCCGCGCCACCGGCAGCGTCATCCCCACCACGCCCCCTTTCGAGGCGCTATAAGCGGCCTGCCCAATCTGCCCCTCAAAGGCCGCCACCGAGGCCGTATTAATAATCACGCCGCGCTCCCCTTCGTCATCCGCTTCCGTCTCCACCATCACTGCCGCTGCCAGCCGGATCACGTTAAATGTGCCGATCAAATTAACATCCAACACCTTGCGGAAATGGCTCAACTCGTGCAGCCCACCACGCCCAATCACCTTCTCCGCAATGGCAATACCCGCACAATTAATCGCCCCACGCAACGGCCCTGCCTCCGCAGCTCGCGCCACGGCCGCCTGCACACTCGCCTCATCCGTCACATCCGTGCGTAAAAAGGACACCTGCTCCCCCAAATCCCCCGCCAGTTCACGCCCCGCTTCCTCATTAATATCGGCAACAGTCACAAAAGCGCCCAATCCCACCAACCGCCGCGCACACGCCGCCCCCAGCCCCGAACCACCACCTGCCACCAGAAAACTATTCCCTTCAAAGTTCATTCACCATTCCTCTCTTTTCATAATTGCTGGAAAAGGTTATCTCACTACGGTTCAAGCATAGCTTAGCCTACCCCGATTCGCCATACCACAGCAGCACAAAAGCACCTACTACAAACCCCAAAACATCCGCGTCCATCCGCGCCCCCCACGCCGGGGCACCCCGCGCCGGGACATCTGCGGCAAAAAATCAATCTCCAATCTCTAATCTCTAATCTCCAATCTCCAATCTCTCCCCGCCCCTCCGTGTCACGCCCCTCTCCCCCTCGCAAACTGCATCACCCCCCAATCCCCCGACGTGGTCCAGCCCGGGCGGCTGCTGTTCAACTCCGCCACCTGCTTTGGCTGCAGCCCACAAGCCACATTCGACTTCAGCGTGCGCAGCGCGAGCAGTGGTGCGGGAAAATAGCTTACAATCTGATCAAACGGCGCTGTGTAGGACCAGTGCCGGTCGCCCAGCAGTCGCCGGTAATGGGCATCCCCCTTGCTGATTACCAACTGCGCTCCAGAAAGGACATCGCGCAGGTCACGCGGCATCTCCCACCCTGCGAGAGGCGAGGTCCAGAAAAAGTGGTTCGTCATCTGTACCCGGCCATCCTGCAAATAACCTTGCAGGCGCGCGCCCCACTGCGACAGCGCCTCATCCTCTGCCTCAGCCAGCCGCTGCACCATCTGCCGCACCTCCGCCGGCAACACATCCGAGACAAGAACAGGGTGCGCCTTCAAATGCAATACAACCCTCGTCGCCTGTCCACTGTCCAGCAAATAGTCCAACAGAGCCAGGTCGCTAATCAGCTCAAAGGCGGCATTGTCCATCAGAAAATCGATGCGGCCCGGCCCCTGCTGTGCCAGATAACGGGTTACCTCCTCCGTGTCATCGACCAGCACATGATCGGCAGCCACTTCCTGACTTTCATGGCCTGGAATCTCATCCGCGCCGCCGGGCCACATGCTCAGGTCTTCCTGGTTACTCCACAGCGCCAGCGAGAACATCTCCGGCGCCGAGACATCACGCCAGCCATTCGCCTGCCAGCCCTGTAGCCGCTGCGCCAACTCGACCACACGAGGCCGGCTCGCCTGCAGGCTCTGCTCCTTCTGCGAGGCAAACGGATCATCTTCGAGTCTGGCGCCTTTAGCGAAGTACTCTATCGCCTCCATGATGCGCCGGTAGAAGTAATGTTCAGCAAAGAACCACGGCGCCTGCAACCAGTTCTGGCCCAGATAGGGGGAGATATATTCAACCCACTGCGAGGCATCCGGGGCAGTCGTATCGCGCAGCATACGTATCCCGGCGTAGGGGATTTCATCCAACAGCTCCTCCAGCCGCTCCCGCACCTTCGGCGCAAAGTCGTTCTCCTCTAAGGCGCGCCGTCCAATGCGCGGCATCCGCTCCACCACGGTCTGATAGGCAAATGAACCATACTCCGCCCCACGCAACGGCGGCGGAACAGGTAGATTGGGACGAAAAGGATTGGTCATACGGTGCTCCATCAGCTAATAGAAGCATCGTTTGTACCATGCACAGGGAAGAAGGCAACTATGATTTGTTTGATTTGGGTGATTAGTGTGATTTGAGGTATTTGAGTGTGGGGAGTATGGCGGGCGTTGCGTGTCTCGCCGGGTGATGTATAATATGATGTGTTATGAGATATCATATTGGGGAAATGTAATGGCGCGATATCCTCTAAACTTACCAAGCGAACTAAAGCGTGAAGCCGAAGATTGGGCATCCCGGCAAGGAGTCTCCCTCAACCAATTCATCCTTTGGGCTGTGTCTGAGAAAGTGGGCGCACTAAACCAGCAGCTTGATGACCCCGATTTCCCCCAAATCACCTACCGTCGGGGCGCCTCGGGGTTGCCTGCACCGGTTATACGAGGAACTCAAATTCGGGTGCAGACCATCGCCGTCGCCGCAGAAACATGGCAGTGGACGCCTGAAGAGATAAGTCACGAATATGGCCTGACTCTACCACAGGTCAAAGAAGCGCTTGCCTTCTACGAGGCGCACCGCCGCGAAATCGAAACCTACATCGAAGCCGAAGCAAATCTCGCGGTGGATGACAGTGGCTAAACCGTGCCTGCACCTGGATGCCGATACCTCTATCAAAGCCCTACAGCGAGCGCTCGTCGAGCGGGGACATACAGTAACGCGAACGCCGAATGAATGGGCTGCATTGGATGCCAGCAATGAAACGCAGCTCCTGGGAGCCACAGCGCACGGTTGCTCCATCTTTACGTTCAACATCACCGACTTTTCCGTGCTCGCGAACCGCTACCCGCGCCATGCTGGTGTCATCTTGACCATACAACGCGACTGGACCCTTTCCGCCCTAATTCAGTCCCTGGACCGCCTGCTTTCCGAAACGGAGCCTGAAGCGTGGATTGGTCAGGTACGGTGGTTAAACGAATGGCGCGAGTAGTTTTGCTTCCTCTCTCCTTCCACCAGTTCTTCATAATCGCCCAACTCCCACATCAAACTTGCTTTTAAACCCCAGTTTACTTATCATAAAAATATGGACCATCTGAGACACTCGGCTGAAAGCTGGCGCGAAGGAGCAACTGAACCGTCCCTAGACGAACGGACGCGCCTGCGGCTTGCTGCAATGTCCGGGCAAATGGAGCAAGATATGGTAACAGCGCGCCGTGCGGCGCTGGTCGATCTACTTGCCGGCGGCGGAGTCTATGACCGCGAAACGATTTGGGAAACGATAGAAGCTCAACTGGGAGAACCTTGCTGGGGCAAGCGACCACAAGAAACCTTGTGGCGTGACCTGCGCGTTCTGCGCAGAGGAGGAGTGCGCATCGCCTATTCGCGCAGGAGTGGCGCCGTTGGTTACTATTTGCAGCACCCGGCCCTGGAAGCCGCCCAGAGCAGATATCAGAAACAGGAAGACACCCAATCCCTGATAGGTATCCGCAACATGTCCCCGGCGGCCAAAGTGCAGCAGGCGTTTAACGCTGCTGCTTTCGCCCTTGAGCAAAAACGGTTGGTATTGGCCGAGCAGCATCCCCAATGGAACGTGGGAGAAATTGATTCGGCAGCCCGCCGTCTCGTCTATGGGCAACACGAGGAGCTCATTGACTGATCGGTCAGAACAAGGCCAGAGTTTCGGCCGGGTCATCGATGTCCTGGAAGCCATCGGCGCGCTTTACGCCATTTGGGGTGGGCTGGCAGTCATTGTCTATGGAGAACCGCGCTTCACGATGGACATGGACGTTCTCCTGAGCCACCATAATTTCGCCGCTCCCCTTTTCATAAAACGGCTGCAAGAGAACAACTACCATCTAATAACCTTGACGCGGCAGCCATCGACGTCGCAGCAGCTCGTCTCAAGATAATGGGCCTATGGCGAGCCTTGTGGGAAGGCAACTATCCCCAATCATAGCCCATCAAAAAATCATTCTAATCACAGTTCCAGACCCCGCTCCACAATCGCCCCGGCCGAAAACAACCCCTTAAACCCCTCCAGCGCCGCCCTCCTGCTCGCCTCACTCTGCTCCGGCGCCAGGATCACCTCTCGCGCAAACTCCACAATATCCTGCACCGCCCAGGCGCAGCGGTAGTAGGCCAATGCCTCCTCATCAATCTGCGCCGGCCCATAGCCCTGCAGGAACCACTCCGTCTGCTGCGGGCCGACCCCATCGCCGCCGATGCCGCCAATGGCGAACATCAGGTCCCGCTCCTTGAGGGCGATGACCACCTCATCCCAATCCACAAGCCACAACTCCCCGCTCTCGTCCAGCAATATGTTCCAGGGATGCATATCGCCGTGACAGAGAATGTGCGCCTGCCGCGATTCGGCCAGTCGCCTGCCCAGCACGTCTGCTCGCTCCGCGACGGCATGGATGAGCGCCTGTTGCACGCGCCAGAACAGCGCCAGCTCGCGCTCCTCTTCATTGGCAGACGTCTGCTTGCGGAGGGCTTCATCCAGGCGCGGCAGCAATTCACGCCCGCCTGGCACAAAACGCTCGCGGGGCGCCTGTGCCCGTAACTCTGCCGGGAGCTGGCAATCGTGAACCTGCCTCATCAGCACACCAAACTCGCGCCACTGCTCCTGTGAGAGTCCCACACGCGCTCCCACACCACCTTCGACAAACGGATAGACGGTTAATACAAAATCACCGACCGCTACCCACAGGGCGCCGGCCGTCGTCTCCAGCGGCACAACCAGATGCCCCACCCCCTGCTGCTGCAAATAGTGAGGGACCAGCAAACTGACGGCACCAAAGCCCGCCCCCGCGCGTAGCTTCACAAGATAATCACGCCCCTCCAGCGACCGCAGCCGGTAAACCCACGTAGCAGAATCAGCCCCAAGCGGCAAAAAATCCAGCTCCCCCACCCCAATCCCATAATCGTCACCCACCGCCGCAACAATCACCCCATCCGCAATCTCTGCACGCTCAAACAAACAAAACCCTCACTTCAAGCCAGATCCAATCATAGCCCATCAAAAAATCATTCTAATCATAGTTCCGACAACACCGCCTGCGCCGCATGATACCCGCTCATACCATGCACGCCACCCCCCGGCGGCGTTGCCGACGAACAGAGGTAGAGGCCCTTCACGGGCGTCTTATAGGGATTCACACGCACGGCAGGCCGCGTAAACAGTTGCCACGCATCCTGTACCCCTACGTTAATGTCCCCGCCAATGTAGTTAGGATTGTAGCTCGCCATTTCCGCTGCTGTGAACGTGTGCTGCGCCAGAATGCAGTCGCGGAACCCCGGCGCAAAGCGCTCGACCTGCGCCGTTATCCGCTCGCTCACATCCAGCGTCGAGCCGTTGGGCACGTGGCAATAGGCCCACGCCGTATGCTTGCCCGCGGGGGCACGGCTTTCGTCAAACAACGTCGGCTGCACCACCAGCACAAAGGGATGGATGGCGTGCTGGCCATCCCACGCCTGCCGCTCCGACAGCGCGATCTCGCCCAGCGAGCCGCCCACATGCACCGTTCCCGCCCGGCGACACACTTCTGCGCTCCAGGGAATGGGGTCGCTCAGCGCCCAATCTACCTTGCACACCCCCGGCCCATAGCGGTAGTTTTGCAGTTGGCGGCGGTAAAGCGCGGGCAACCGTTCTCCGGCCATCTGCAACAGAGCACGCGGGCTGACGCAGAGCAACGTGGCTCGCGCCGGAGGCAGCGCATCCAGTGATTGCACCGGACAGCCGGTCACAATCTCCCCACCCAACCGCCGCAAATGGGCCGCCATCGCCTCCACAATTTGCTGCGATCCGCCGCGCGCCACAGGCCAGCCGGCAGCATGCGCGCTCAGGGTCAGCACCAGGCCAAACGCTGCCGACACCGGCTTATCCAGCGCCATAATGGAGTGCGCCGCCACGCCTGCGAAGAAGCCGCGCGCCTCGGGCGTGGCAAAGTGGCTCGTCGCCAGCCCCACGCCGGAGCGCGTCGCCAGCAGGCCAAAGCGAGCCATCAGCAGCAGGTGACGTGGGCATGGGAAGCGGAACGGACCCAGCAAGAACGGCCCCAACACACCCCATTCCTGCAGCAGTGGACCAATCAGCCGCCGGTACGCCTCCTCATCCTCGCCAAAACCCTGCGCCGTGCGCTCCAGAGAACGGTACACGGCCGCTGCTGTGCCACCGTCAAAGGGGTGCGCCAGCTGCACATCGGGGAAGACCCATTCCAGGCCATACTGCGCCAGGTCCAATTTCTGGAAAAAGGGAGAAGCCACGGCCAGCGCGTGGATGGCTGAACAGATGTCGTGCTTGAAGCCAGGCAGCGTCAGTTCCGCCGTGCGCGCACCGCCGCCGATAGTGTCGCTGCCCTCAAAGACAATGACCCGCCAGCCGGCCTCGGCCAGCGTAATCGCTGCCGCCAGGCCGTTGGGGCCGGCGCCCACCACAACTGCATCATAGACCGAACTCACGCGACTGGCCCACGCATTGCTAGCTTCCTATGGAGCGGCGCAACAGAGTGCGCACCGCCTTCACCGGCGCATGGGCCATCGAGCGCAACATCGCATTTTGCCAGACATTACGCGCCTCACGCCACTGCAGCCGCGGGTCCACACAGGTGCGCGTCACCTGCACATCTTCCCCCGTCACGCCAAAGTGGGCCGCCAGCGACGTCAGCACGTAGCGCCACGTCTCCTCCTGGAAACGAGAGCCGCCCATCACACGGAACCCGAACTCGTAAATGGGATCTGCCGTGCGCGCCATTGACTGCACCTGTGCCCAGGTGCCTGCGTCATCGGCGAACGTGCTGAAGCTGTTCCAGCCCGATTCGGGGAATCCCTGCGGCGTCATGATGGTGAAGGTCGTGTCGTCATTGTAGATAACCATCACGCCGCTGCTGACGGGAATGCCGGGCAGCAGCCCCGGCTTAGGCGACACCGCGCTCTGGATGAAGATGATTTCGCCCGGCTTTACACCGCCAACCGGTGTGTAAAAACGGTTGCCCAGCGGCTGGAATTTGGGGAAATTCTCCTTCCACACCGCCATCACCTCTTCCGGCGTCTGCTCAACACCACGGAGCAGGATGCGGTATGTCTTCTGCCACAGGGGGCCGAACCCCTGCAGCGGACTCATCGGCTGGCGGCCGTCTACGTTCAGATTGGTAGCCCCGTGCGGAATGTGGGACACCTTCATACGCCCCACGGGCCTGGCCCACGACTCCTCACGCTTATCTTCTGTCTCGCTCATCGCACACCTGACTTAGCCGCCGCCAAAGCCTCTGCTTCATTGTCAAAGATCAAAATCGCTTCGTTCAGCCGCGTCAGCTCAAAGATCTGTTGGTAATGCTCGGTCAGTCCATAGGCCATCAATTTCTGTTGTTGCCGCTGGGCACGGATCAACAAGGTCACCAGCAGGCCAATGCCGGAGCTATTCATAAATGTCAGGTCATTAAAATTGAGAATGATGGCGCGCGTGCCGTTGCTGCTGGCCTCGCCATATGCTGCCATCAAAGCCTCTTCCGCATAGGCCGTCACCTCGCCGCGGATATCGATGATCGCCGCCTGTTCCTCAATCCTGCGCACATCCGTCGACACATTCGTCCGATCCATTCCAGCCTCCTCAGCTCGTCACGACCATTGCCGTTAATGCACCCACCTCACTCATCCCCATCGCCTCTCAGGCGCATCACCATCTCCACGGTGTGCCGCCCTTCGCTGCTCCAGATAGTCACCTTGTCCACCATATTCTCAATGAGAAACAGCCCCCAGCCCCGCGCCGGCTGCGCTCCCTCAAGCTTCGCCTCCAGGTTGGGTAGCGTCTTGTCAGACACCCTCATACCCTGGCCACGGTCAATCACGCGCACGACCAGCGACTCCGCTCCCCCAAATACCTGCACGGTAACCGGCGTCTCTGCATCATAGCCATTACCATGCTCGATGGCGTTCATCGTGGCCTCAGATACGGCCGTCTTCAACCGTTCCAGCCTCGGCCGGGAAAGATTAACGGCTGCATCGCGGACAATACGGGCCACTTCTTCCATCGCCTCGCGCTCGTTGCCCGGTTGGCTGGGCAGCTCAAATTCTGCCAGCAGGCGGCGCTTGCCATCCAGTCGTTCTTCACGCCTCTCATCTACTTCCGTGCCACCTGCCATTGCTGGATCCTCTCACTCATTCCGGCCACATCCCGCGATCCTCATAAGTATAGCGAAACTGCTGCCTCAGGATCCTTACAAAACAGCCCGAGCGGCACCGCCGTCACTTCTGGCAGCCTATTCCACACTGACTTGCAGCTCGTAGGCCTGCGGCCCGGCGGCATTCGGCGTGGAGACGCTTATCACATAGTCGCCGCTCCACGGAATAACCACCTCCAACCGGTTCTCCACAGCAAAGAAGAAATAGCGTCCATCTTCAGAGCGCAGATATACATTCAGTGGCGCGCCGTCTGGCAGCGCCTCTATCACCATCGTCTGGCCCTGGTTCACCTGCAAGATGTACGTATCCAGATCACCGCCAGCTTCCAGATTACCTTGCACCGCTGCGCTCGTCGCTCCAGGCTCGAACTGAATCCGTTCCGGCTGGTCTTCCAGAGCGCTGATGCCTATCTCCAGCACGTATTCCACTGTGGTGCTGATGGCCGTTACACTGATGTAATAATCCTGTGTGGCGGGCAACGCCGGAATCCACCATCCTGATTGCTGCTCTGCCGGTGACAGATAAACTTCGCCGTTCTGCCCCGCCACACCCAGATTGGCTGTTTCAGGAGGCGCCATCAGTGTCACCATCATGCTCTGGTCTTCCATCGCTCGCAACACATAGCGGTCCGTCTCGCCCTTGCGTAGCTGTCCACCCACCTGGGCAAACGTACTTCCAACCTCAAACGTCACGCGCGTGGGATTGGGCACCGAAAACGGCGGCACCGTCACTGCCAACCGGTAGGTGGCGTTGCCACGAATGGGCGCGACGATGATGACATAATCCCCAGTCACTGGCAGAGAGCCTTCCCATTCTTGCACATCTGTTCCCTGCCCTTCGCCAGCCAGCACCCGGCCATCGGGCGCTGTCAGCATCAGGGCCGCGTTATCCTCCAGCGAGGAAAGCTCAAGCGTCATCTCCTGCCCTGCACGCGCCCACAGCAGGTACCGGTCTCGCGTACCGCCCACAACAGAGTTCTCGACCACCGCCGACATCGCGCCTGGCTCGAAGGCGATCCGCTCGTCCACGCCCTGCGGTCCTGGGGTCACCGTCGTCGTAGCCGTGCCGGTTGCTTCGCCCGTCACTACCATTGCTGGCGTCTCGGTCGGAACGGCCCCTGCTTGCGTTGGTGTCACAGCCAGCGACGACGTTGGGGCCAGCGTAGGCACAATCGGTACGCCCGTCGGCGGCATCGGCCTAAGCCCGCCACACCCACTCAGAAGTAAAATCCAGAAAAAAGCCACCAGTCCTTTTCGTCCCATCACCCGCGGCTCCTTATAAGAATTGTTCAGGACTAATAGACAAATATCAGTAGCGGCGCCTGTTACGCCTTGCGGCAATTATGCGCTAAACGACTCCCTATACATCCGCCAAAAGGCGGATTTTGTCTTCCGATAAAACCCGAACGGCCATCCCCACTTCGTGCACCCACGCCATCAGAACATGCCGGATTTCGTGCAGACTATTCGCCTCATACCGTTGGTCATAGTCATAGTGCGCGCTAACCCATCGCAATCAACCTGCGTGCGACTTATCCCAGGGCCTCTTCTACCTCGACAGCCACATCGTCGGGCAACGGACCGATCAGCGCCGGGGTTCCTTCGCGGCGGAAAGCGCTTACCGACTGCACAATCTCATCTTCGTCGGCACAGTGACAACCGGCCTGCCAGACCCACGTCAAGCGCTCGTCCTCCAGGTCAATGGATAGCCCCAACAGTTGCTCGCCAGAAAGCCACATCCAGGCTGTCTTCTTCTTCACCTGTGTCATCACAACCTCCTCTTTCGGCCAAATTTGCCCCTATTGTAGCACACCCATTGCTCGATTTAATCCTTTTTACAAATGGATACAAACGCGTATAATGCTCAGTAGTCATCATGTCAGCACCGTACCAACGTCGGGATAAATGCTATTTGGGAGTAAACAAACCCTGTGAGCGTACCCGAAGAAATAAAACAAATCCCTCTTTTTGCCGGCCTTGACGAAGAACAGGTGGCAGTCTGCTGGGAGATGGGCCAGGAGGTGACTTTTGGCAAAGGGGAATTGGTATTCAGCGAAGGCGCTATGCCGCGTGGTCTCTACATTTTGCTCAGCGGCGAGTTGACCATCATCAAGCAGATCGTCGGCCGGCAGTCAGTTTTGGCCCGCATCTCGCCTGGATCCTTTGTCGGCGAAATCTCCCTGCTCACCGGCGTGCCCCACACAGCCAGCGCCTATGCCGAAGAGGACAGCCGGCTGCTCATCCTCAGCGTCGACCTGTTTGAAGAGACGCTCAACGCCTCCCCCCTCATCCGCATCATCCTGGAAACGATGGCCGAGCGCATTCGGGCCACCGAAGCGATGGTCCAGCAGCAGGAGAAACTGACGGCGCTGGGCAAGATGGCTGCAGGCCTGGCTCACGAGTTGAACAACCCCTCTGCTGCCAACTTGCGCGCCGCGCGCCAGCTACCCGGCGCGCTGACCATGTTGCACGATCTGGTCTTTAAGCTGAACGAGTTCCATCTGGACCAGGAGCAATTGAGCCACCTGAGCGAGTTACAACAGATGCTGATGCAACGCGCCGCCCGGCCCGTGTGGCTCGACCCCTTGGAACAAAGCGACCGTGAAGAAGCGCTGGCCACCTGGCTGCAGGGTCAGGGCATCAGCGAGCCGTGGCGCCTGGCCCCAACGTTTGTCACAGGCGGCGTCAGCGTTGAGGAGCTGACCGGCCTGCGCGATCATCTGGGCAGCGATATCTTTGAAGATGCTCTCGTCTGGTTGGAAGGCATGAGTACTGTCAGCGGTTTGCTCACCACTCTCCAGCAAAGCGCCAATCGTATGTGTGACCTGGTCGGGGCTATCAAATCGTACACCTATATGGACCGCTCCCCTATCCAGGAGGTGAACCTCCACGAAGCGCTGGACAACACGCTCACCATCCTGGCGCATAAGCTGGAAGAGATCACAGTCGATTGTCACTATGAACCGGACTTGCCGATCATCACCGCTCATGGCAGCCAGCTCAACCAGGTCTGGACCAACCTCCTGGAAAACGCCATCGACGCCCTGCAAGGCAAGGGCCGCATCGACATCCGCGCCTGGCGCAACGGCGACCGCGTGCTGGTCGAGATTGCCGACAACGGCCCTGGCATCCCCCCCGAAATCCAGCACCGTATCTTCGAACCGTTCTTCACCACCAAAGACGTCGGTCAGGGCACGGGCCTGGGCCTGGACATTGCCTACCGCATCGTCGTCCACGAACACAAGGGCGACATCCGCTTCACAAGCCAACCCGGCGACACCCGCTTTCAGGTTACCTTGCCTATTACGCTTGATAATTAGCTGTAGAAATTAAAGTGCAGAATTCAATTCTGCAGCTAACGGCGGAAACATGTTCAAAACATGTTAGGTGCGCCGTTGCGGTGTGGTCTATGAGGAGGGCGGTCACGCTCACCAACGACCACGCGAAGACCCAGACATCCGATTTCTTGGAGAAATCGGATGTCTCCTCCCAACATGTTTTCAACATGTTTCCGCCGTTAGCTGTAGAATTGCATTCTACAACTACTACAGCTACACCGTCTTCAAATACTGATGGACAAAATTAACCGCAATCGCCCCTTGCCCCACTGCCGACGCCACACGGCGGATTGCACCGTGCCGCACATCGCCGGCGGCAAAAATACCCGGCACACTCGTCTCCAGCAGATAAGGATCGCGCTTTAACTTCCAGCCGTGCGGACGCCGTCCGTCGACCATCAGGTCAGGTCCTGTCAGGATGAACCCGGCGCGGTTGCGTTCCACCAGCCCGGCAACCAGGTCGGTGTGCGGCACAGCGCCGATGAAGATGAACATCGCCGCCGCGGGCACCGTCACCCTTTCCCCATTCAGCCGGTTCTCAATCGTGACCGCCTCTAGCTGCCGCTCGCCGTGCACTTCCACGGCGTCCACATCGGTCAGCACCTCGATATTGTCCGTCGCCGCAATCTGGTCGATCAGATATTGTGACATACCCACATTCAGCGAACTGCTGCGCACCAGGATGGTCACCTTGCTGGCGAAGCGTGAGAAGAACATCGCGCCCTGACCCGCCGAATTGGCGCCGCCGACCACGAAGACATGCTGGTCACGGTAGTGCGCCGCTTCCGTAATCGCCGCGCCGTAATAGACACCGGCGCCGGTCAACCGCTCCACACCAGGGGCATCCAGGTGGCGCACGGTCACGCCCGTCGCCAACAACAGCGCCCGGCAGCTCAGCTCCGTCCCGTCATTCAAGGTCAAGATGCGGTAGGAATCCTCCACGCCGATTTCCACCACTTCCTGTGCCGTCAGAATCTCTGCGCCAAGCCGCATCGCCTGCGCCGTGGCCCGCCGCGCCAGATCGCCGCCGCTGATGCCATTGGGGAACCCTAAATAGTTCTCAATGCGCGAGCTGGTGCCCGCCTGTCCACCGGTGGCGTGCTTGTCGATCAGCAGCGTCTTCAACCCTTCCGACGCCCCATACACCGCTGCGCCTAACCCGGCCGGCCCCGCGCCGATGATAATGAAATCGTAATAGCTCTCGCTGGCTTCAGTGCGCAGCCCCACCTTGCGCGCCAGCAGATGTGTATCAGGCGCAATCATAATTTCCCCATCCGGGAAGAAGATGACCGGTAGCAGGTTTTTCTCGTTCTCCACACTTTCCACCAGCGCCCGCGCTTCACCATCACGCTCGATGTCCAGCCACTGGTACGGGATGCGGTTGCTGGCCAGGAAATCCTTCACATCGTGGCTTTTGGCCGACCACAACGTGCCGACCACACGAATGCCCTCAAAGGAATCGGGAGCTTGCGCCCACCAATCATCCAGCAAATCATCCAGAATAGGGTATAGATGCTGGTCCGGCGGATCCCACGGCTTCAACAGATAATGATCCAGCCCCACCTGGTTAATGCTCGTAATCGCCGCCTCGGTGTCGGCATAAGCAGTCAATAGCACCTTGCGCGCATAGGGATACAGCTCCCGCGCCGCCACCAGAAAGTCCGTTCCGCTCATCTCCGGCATGCGCTGGTCCACCAGGAAAAGGGCCACCTGCATGTTGCGCTGCTTCAACTGCTGTGTCGCGGACAGGGCTTCTGTGCCCGAGCGCGCCTTAATCAGACGGTACTCATCACGATAATATTGGCGCAAATCACGTTCAACGGCGTTCAAAACGTGCAACTCGTCGTCTACGATCATAATCGCTGGTTTCGCCATTCTCTCACTCAATCCTTTCCACTTCCGGTATTCCGTTGATTGGCAATCTAATCGTAAAGCGGGTAGCGCCAGGCCGGGAATCGACCGAAATCTGTCCCCCGTGCTTCTGCACGATGATATTATGGCTGATATTCAGCCCCAGTCCGGTTCCTTCACCCGGCTGTTTCGTGGTAAAGAACGGATCGAAAATGTGCGGTAAAACGTTGGGGTCGATCCCTTTACCGTTATCCTCAATTTCTACACGAACCCACGGATCTTCGCGCAGCGTGCGGATCACCATTTCACCCTTGCCGTTCATTGCCGACACCGCGTTATCAATCAGGTTGGTCCACACCTGGTTCAACTGGCTGCCATAGGCCTCAATGCGCGGCAGGGAAGGATCATACTCCCGGCGCACGGTCACCCCCTCGCGCAGCTTGCTCCGCAGCAGAATCAGAGTATTGTCCAGCCCCTCATGTATATCGACACTCTGAATGGGCGCCTGATCCAGATACGTGTACGTTTTCAGCGCTTTTACGATGTCCGTAACGTGGGTCGCTCCCTGGCCGATCTCCTCCAGTATCGCGTACAGATTATAGCTGTTACTCAACCACGTCAGCACCAACTTCAGCTCATGCCTGTTGCAAAATTCCAGCAACTCGTCCAACTCCTGCGGCTCGTACTCCAGCATGGCCAGGGCCGGTGCCAACTCCCAGCTTCCGTCCACCCCTCGTCCCTCCAACCAGGTGAGGAATTCCTCTTCGCGGTCGCTATATGCCAGTGGATCCAGCCCCAGCGGTAGGCGCGCCTGCTCTCGCGCCTGTTGCTCCAGCTCCATCAACCGCTGCAGTCGTTCCCCATCAAATTCCAGGCGACCCAGGGCCAGGTAACCCTGTTGCAACCGCGCGAACACCGCGCGTAGCTGCTCAGCCCCTCGCGCCACCGTGGCCGCCGGATTGTTCAGCTCATGCGCCATGCCCGCGCTCAGGCGGCCCAACGTCGCCAGCTTCTCACTCTGGCGCAGCATAAGCTCTTGCTCCAGATAGGCCTGTTCCAGATCACGCAACTTCTTCTTCTGCAGGCTGGCTCCTAAGCGCGCTTTGAGCAAAATGGGGTCAAACGGCTTCGGCAAGTAATCTTCCGCCCCCATCTCAATACAGCGTACCGCGCTTTCGACCTCGTCGACGGCCGAGATCACAATCACCGGCAACTGGCGCCACCGGGCATCGCTCTTGAGGCGCTCCAACAGCTCGTATCCATTCATGCCCGGCATCATAATATCCAGCAGCACGACGTCGACAACCTCCGACGCCAGCATCTGCAGCGCCTGCTCGCCATTCTCCGCCACTAGCACCGTGTGTCCCTGTTGCTCCAGGGCGCGGGACAACGTCAGCCGGTTCAGGCGGCTATCATCAACAACCAGCACCCGTCCCTGAAGTGCACCGTCATTCTGCTCGTTCACTTCATTCATATTCAGTTCACCGGTTCCACCACCAACACTCGCTACACATTTCGCTGCCTCCTGCTCTATCTTCCGTCGCTTCCGACGTATTCCGCCCTCAATGCTCGCAACTCCTCCTCCAACGGCCCGTATGCCGCCACAATCTGCTGCACCAACCCTGCGGCCCCAGCGACCTGGCCTTTTGCCACCTGCTCCTCCAGTTCACGACACAATGCAGCAAACGCCGTCCCACCAAAATCTGCGCCATTCGACTTTAGAGTGTGCGCCGTCAGCCGCAACGTGCCCGCGTCTCCTTCCGCGGCTGCCTGCTGCATCCGCTGCAACGCGCCGGGCGCGTCCTCCAGCACACTATCAATTAACTCCACCAGGTAAGCGGGATTACCTCCCACCAGCTCAATCAGGTTATCCACAGCGCTGCGATCCAGCACCGTTTGCGCACCATTGGCCGCCGGCTGATGGGCCGGCGGCGTTGCGCTCTCTGACGGCTCTGCCTCCTCGACGCTCGTCGCTGGCAGCGCTGGCGCTTCTGCACCTGCGATTCGCTCCCAGGCCCGCAACAAGGCGTCGATCAGATCCTGCACGCGCACCGGTTTGCTCAGATAATCATCCATGCCCGCCGCCAGGCAAACCTCACGGTCTTCAGTCATGGCATTGGCTGTCATGGCGATAATATAAGGTTGGCGCTCTGCCGCCAGCCGCTGTCGCAGCTCGCGCGTCGCCTGCAGGCCGTCCATCTCCGGCATCTGCACATCCATCAATACCGTGTCATAGAATTGCCGCTGCAACGCCTCCAAAGCTTCCAAACCATTCGCCGCTACATCTGCACGATATCCTAACCGCTCAAGCATGTGCAGACCCAATTTCTGGTTTGTCGTGTTATCGTCCACCAGCAAAATGTGCAGCGGGGCGCGGGCGGCCATCTGGGGATCAAATAGCGATTTTGACTGCTGCGCCCGCTGTGAAACAGTCGTCGGCTGTTTGCTGAAAATCTCCAGCAACGCTTCATACAGGCGCGACGGCTTCACCGGTTTGGTCAAAACGGCCTGGAACAACCCCGGCTCGGTTCGCTCATTCTCCAGGCCGCCCAGGGAGGTGAGCATAATCAGCGGCAGCCGCTCGCGCGTCTGGCACGCTTGTAGCTCGCGCGCCAGCGACGCCCCATCCATACCCGGCATCTGCATATCCAGAATTGCTGCGTCATACGGCTGCCCCTCACAAACCAGTTGCAGCGCCTCGGCTGCCGTCGCCACCTCCCTGGTCTCCATGCCCCAGGAGCGCGCCTGCAGCCGCAGCACGCGGCGATTCATCTGATTATCGTCCACCACAAGCAAACGCCGCCCACGTAGCTGCGGCTGCACCTCGCGTAGAAAGGCCCGCACCGGCGCCGCCGGGACGGCCCGAATGGTGAAATGGAACGTCGATCCCTTGCCAGGTTCACTTTCCACCCACATGTCGCCGCCCATCAGCTGGCTCAAGCACCGGCTGATGGCCAGGCCCAGCCCTGTACCCCCGTAACGCCGCGTCGTAGAGGCGTCGACCTGAGTGAATGATTCGAACAGGCGATCCAGCCGCTCAGGCGGAATGCCGATGCCTGTGTCACGTACCTTGAAGTGCAGGGTCATTTCTTCACCCCCGGCTCCGTCTTCAGCGTCTACTGCCCTGACGGTCACCACCACTTCGCCCGCTTCCGTGAACTTCACCCCGTTGGCCAGCAAATTGACCAGCACCTGACGCAGGCGCGTCAGGTCCCCCACAATTGTCTCCGGCGTTCCTTCGTGAATCAGGTACGCCAGGTCAAGCCCCTTCTCCGAGGCGGCGGGGGCCAACAGATCGAGCGCATCTTCAACACAGCTCCGCAAATCGAAGGGCTGCTCCTCCAGCTCCATACGCCCTGCTTCAATCTTGGAAAAATCGAGGATGTCGTTGATGATTGTCAGCAGCGATTCACTGCTGCCGCGGATTGTCTCCGTAAACTCTTGCTGCTCTGCTGTCAGGGGTGTATCCAGCAACAGGCTCGTCATGCCGATCAGCGCATTCATCGGCGTGCGAATCTCGTGGCTCATCGTCGCCAGGAAGGCGCTCTTATGCTCGTTGGCCTGCTCCGCTTCCTTTCGCGCCTCCTGGGCCACCTGTGCCAGGCGCTCGTTCTCCTCAAGCGCCTTGTCTTTCTCACCAACAAAATAGCTAAGCAGCCCGTAGGCAGCCGCCGAGGCCCCCGCCACATTCATGATGAAAAAGAGCGTCTGGATTGCAGGCTGCACGTCTACCACGCCTACGCCCACGCCCGACCGTTCCATCAGGCCGCCAAGCACGACCAGCGCCACAAATGCCGCAAACCAGAGCAATGCTTCCCGCCGTTCTGCCACCAGCAGCGCCGTCAGGGGTGCGATCAGCGCCCACAAAATTGTCGCACTGCTTGAGGCAAAGCCACCCAACGCCATCATCATCCAGAACGGCAACAGCAGACTCAGCAGCAGTTGTACCACTCTGAACAGGTGGAAATTACGTGACTTTGCAAATAATGCCAGATTCACTAAGGAGAGAACGGTATAAGCCAGCGGTGCAATCGTCGCCGCCAGATTGCGATAGACAACGCCGGTAAAAATGCCCCATATCACGCCCGCTGTGCTCAAAGCCACGAGGACCACGAGCATAATCTTCTTCTGCAGGCGCATTTCTTCGGTTTCATCCGGGCTGCTCCCAACCCTATTTACCAGCCGGCTCAAGCGCACGCGCCAGTTCTCACTCTCTATAAACCCGCTCATAGCCTCTCTCCACCACCGACGCGCCTATGACTCAGAAGCGGCAACGCGGTTTTCGCTGCGGTCCGACTTTACAGTATAACGACTTTTCTACCGCTGGTATAGCAATTTTTCAGCGCCTGTTTCAGCCTATGTTTCAGGGTGTGGGCGCTCATGGCTATCTACTCCTGTAGCGCGCTGGCTACCGCCTGCTCGAGCGTCATGCGGCGTCCCTCATTCCAGGCTTTTTGAAAGGTAGCTGCGTCGAGGCGGGCGCGCAGCTCGGCGTTGATACGATCAATTTCTGGTTTGTCGGTAGGTTGGTGGAAGGCCCCCATGCGCTCAAGTGCAGCGTCTGATGCGCCGAGCAATCGTACGGCTTGTTGAAGCTGGCCGAGTGCAGCAATAGACCCGGCGAATGTCACCAGAAATGAGGCGATATCGCGGGTATCCCTGGTCTCAAGCGTTAACTGCAGCGCTTGCCGCACCAGCTCCAGGGCGCGCACATGATCCTCTTCGTGTTGGGCAACGTAGGCCAGGTTTACCAGATTGTAGCAAGTCCGCAGCGCCTCGCCTGTCTGCTGGCACACTGCCAGACACGCTTCATAGGCCGATTTGGCGCGCACATCATCGCCGCTGATCCGGGCCAATTCCCCGATGATGTTCAGCGCCTGGGCAGCCCCCGGCAGATGATTCATCTCCTGGAACATGGTCAGACTCGTCTCGGCGATAGGCATGGCTGCTTCCGGTTCTCGCTGCATAGCATAGGCCTGGAAGGTAAGCGCCCAGGCGGCCTGGAGCCGGTCCCCTAACTCACGAGCAATATCGTGCGCTCTCACAAATAAACGTATGGCTTCATCAAGATCTACCATCCAGGCCATGCGCCCGGCGCTGAGCAGGAACTTTGGATGGTAGGCCAGCGGAACCTCGTCGAGCCGCTGCAACAGCCGTCGCGTCCAGTGGATGCCCTCGACGTGATATCCGTTGCCATACCAGAACAAGCCCAGCGCACTCGCAAGCCGTACTCCTGATGATACCTCTCCATCCGCCAGCGACCATTCCAGGATGGCACGGAGGTTATCCAGCTCGAGTTCAAACCTCTGGCACCAGTAGCCATAACGCCCCAGTCGCAGCTCTGGCTCAGCGTGTTCGGCCAGGGCGATGAAATAGTCAGCGTGTCGCCGGCGCGTCATTTCCGCTTCGCCGCTGCCCTCCAGCCGCTCTCGCGCATACTCGTGAATCAGCTCCAGCAGGACAAAACGAGGCTCGCCATCTGACGTTTCCTTCTGCTGCACGAGAGATTTGTCCACGAGGGAGGCCAGGCCGTCAAAGGGATCCAGCGTGAGGCCTTCAGCGCAGACGGCTTCAATGGCTTCCAGAGAACGGCCGCCGCGGAAGACGGCCAGTCGCGCAAAAAGGCACTTTTCATCCTCGTCCAGCAAGTTGTAGCTCCATTCGATGGAATCGCGGAGCGTGCGTTGGCGCGGTGGGGCGTCACGCGCGCCGCCGGCCAGCGTGTGGAAAGGTGAGCGCTCGTCCACTCCTTCCAGCCGCTCCAGCAATGCCTGGGGGGTGAGCAGCTTGCAGCGGGCGGCCGCCAACTCGATAGCCAGGGGCAGGCCGTCGAGCCGGGTGCAGATGCGGGCAATCGCTCCCGCATTCTCCTCGGTCGCGGCAAAGCGTGGCAGCGTCATCTGCGCCCGTTGCACGAACAGCGCCCCTGCTTCTGATTCGGCCAGCTTCTGCACGGAGACGGAGCCAGGCGCAGGCAATGACAACGGCGGAACCTGATACTCCTGCTCGCCCGAAAGGCGTAGTGACTCGCGGCTGGTGACAACAACTTTCAGCCCTGGCGCGGCGGCCAACAACCCCGCCAGTAGCGATGCTGCCTCAATGACGTGCTCAAAATTATCAATCAGCAGCAACAACCGGCGCCCGGCCAGTGCCCGCTTCAGGGTCTCGGGTAGGGGTTCCGCCGGGTTTTCGAAAATGCCGAGCGCCCGAGCGATGGCTTTGGGCACCAGGGCATGATCGGAGAGCGGCGCCAGGTCCACAAAATAAACACCGCCGGCGAATTCTGCGGCCAGTTCAGCCGCAACGCGCAACGCCAGCCGTGTTTTGCCGGTGCCGCCAGCGCCGGTGAGTGTCAGCAGGCGGACATGAACCAATCGCTGCTTAAGTTCCGCTATCTCACGGCTGCGCCCGATGAAGCGCGTGGACGGGGCAGGGAGATTGGCGCTGGCAGCCAGCAACGGAAGCCGGTTGAGCGGGCTTCTCTCCAGCAAACCAAGCTCAGCGGCGGTGGCAATGGCCTGCGTGCGGCTGCCGACGCCCAATTTGCTGTAAATCTGGCGGTTGTACCACTTGACAGTGTTCAGGCTCAGGAATAGCTCGTCGGCAATTTGCTGGTCAGACAGCCCAGCCGACAACCGCGCCAGTATCTCTATCTCGCGCTCCTTCAGTTGATCCGGAGATGGCGATTCATCGTTCATAAGCAGCGTACCCGTACGCTGGCGATGCTTGTGAACCGGTACGTCAGGATGAACTTATGGTACACCATCGTCTAATCCTTTTCCATTCCCGCTGCCATTCTTTCGAGTGGAGACAGCGGCACACGCGGGGCTTATGATGGCAGAGGATGACAGAAAATAACAGTCGATAAGCGAAGGAGGTAGTGAAATGACGGTTCAAGTAGCAACTATGACCAATGGAGTCGACGTCGAGCAGCTCGTGGGCACAGTAAATGCCATCAAGGAAAACCCGGACCTGGCCCGCTTCCAGTTCAGAGCCAGGAACGAGTGGATTGATGGTGGGCACTCGCGCACGACAATTCAGGGCTTTTACGGCGCCGGCGCAGAAGATCGTTCGCGCCAGCAACCCTTTGTGCTGGAGGGCGATGAGCCGCCGGTCCTGCTGGGGGGAAATGCGGGGCCTAATGCGGTGGAGGCGATTCTGCATGCGCTGGCTTCGTGTCTGGCCGTCGGCGTTGCCTACAACGCGGCGGCGCAGGGCATTCATATTGAAGAGCTGGCCTTTGAGCTGGAGGGTGATCTCGATTTGCACGCCTTCCTGGGGCTATCGCAGGCGGTCCGGCCGGGCTATGAGGATCTGCGCCTCACCTGCCACATTCAGAGTGACGCCCCGCGTGAAAAAGTGGAAGCGCTGTGGGATTATGTGCAGCGCACATCGCCCGTCCTGGACGTGATCCGGAACCCGGTACCGGTGACCACCGCCCTGGCGGACTTCTAAGGGGAGGTCTAAGATGAGCACAGCTACGGAAGCGTTGCGTCTGGATCTGGCCGGGCTGCGGGCGGCCATTCGCGAGGAGTATGAAGCGGTTGCCCTGGAACCGGGGCAAGGGTTTCACTTCCACACGGGGCGGCCACTGGCCCGGATGGTGGGCTATGAAGAAGCGTGGCTTGATGGGCTTTCTACGCTGGCTGTGGAATCATTTGCCGGCACCGGTAATCCGTTCAGCCTGGGCCAGATCCGGTCAGGGGAAAGGGTGGTGGACGTCGGCTGTGGCGCAGGGATGGACAGCCTGATTGCCGCCCGTATGACCGGCCCGGAAGGGCAGGTTATCGGCGTGGACATGACCCCGGCTATGCTCCAGAAAGCGCGCCAGGCAGCGGCCGAATCCAACGTGGAAAATGTAGAATTCCGTGAAGGCTATGGCGAGGCGTTGCCCGTCGCCGCTGGCTGGGCCGACGTGGTTATTTCCAACGGCGTGCTAAACTTGATGCCGGACAAGGGGGCGGCTTTGCAGGAGATGGCGCGGGTGTTGAAGCCGGGCGGCCGTTTGCAAATCGCCGACATTCTGGTGGAAAAACCTGTCCCAGATGATGCCAGGCAGAAGATTGACCTGTGGACGGGCTGAATTGCCGGCGCTCTGCTGGAAGCAGAGCTTCAGATGGCCGTGGTCGCGGCTGGTTTTGTTGATTTTGAAATCACCTGGCGTGCAGACGTCTTCGGCGGCGCGCCCCAGGCCAGCAGCGCTGCCAGCTTTGGCACGCAAGGGATTACGTTCCGCGCGCGTAAAGCAGCCGCATAGAGGTATAAGGGCGGGGAGCTAGCCCGACCGTGCTACCGAATCTAGCACTTCCGAAGGATGCATTGCGAGCCAGAATATGACATAATATAAGTAAGGCTGGATGCTGTAGGCTCCATCCTTTCCATATCTACCTTGCCAATATAGCCCACTGAGAGTCCAGTAGTTACTGGAGGCACGCCATGAGCGACAAAGGGCGACAACTACTTAATTATATTGGATTGGCGTTCGTATTTCTGGCCTTCATCCTTGGCCTGGCTCGTTTAGAACTCGCCGGTTGGCTGGCCCTCTTCATCGGCGCTTTCATCCTGGCCTACGCCTTCTTCACCGGCAGCCGCCCCTACCTCCGCGACTGATGCGGGGCGGTGAAGCGCCTGTTACGAACCGCTACGGGGTCTGCAATCCCCGGCTGCGATCATGGCCAATCTGCCATTTACAGCCCAGGTACCGCCGGGGCGAAATACCGCTCGCCACAACGGTGCGCCAGATACCCTTCATACCACGCGCCACTACGCAATAACGCCTCCGCTCCCACACCCTCTGCGCAACGCTCCCCCACGATATACCACACCACGTGAAATGGCGGCGAATCATCCCCACGCACACGCACTATCACGTGACCACAGCGGGCGCACATGGCCACGCAATCGAGCAGGCGCAATGTTTTCCACTCCAACTCATCCCCATCATTAGCCCACAGCTCCGATTGGAACAAAACATCTTCCACAAACGCGGCAGCCGTCTCTGCTGTAGGCAGCTCGGGCGTCAAGAAGGTCCAGTAAGGGAGTCCGGGCGCCAGGGGTTCCTTGATTAGATTGTTGTCCAGAATAACGAGATAGGGTTGTGTGTTCACTACGGCTTCTCCGTTACTCACTTGTCTACACTCATTCAGGTGCCTGATTACTCGTCGCCGCCCTCCGCCACCCGGTCCCGGCCCCGGCTGCGCCAGAAGCCATAACAGCTACGGCAGCGCTCTTCCTGGTACACCGGCCGCGCCTGGCAAATCCGGCACAACTTCTTATCCCGCCCCACATATCGTTCCCGGCCCGTCCGCAGCCAATAGGCATAACAGGTGCGACAGCGTCCACGGCTGCGCGCCGGTTTCTGACCACAGATGCAGCAGGGTTGCTCGCGGCGGCGACGGCGCATTTCCGATGCCTGCGCGTCGCGCCCGTGGCGGCGCAAAAAGACGTAGCATGCCTGGCAGCGACCCAAGGCACGGATGTCGCGCCGGTCGCACGCGGGATTGGCGCAAGCTCCTTCGCCAGAACGGTTTGCCTCACCTTGTATGTCACGTTCCATCAGCCGCCACACTCCCTCGCTCCCTTGCAGCCGTTTTTCAAATTCAACATTGCCTCCTTTGCACACTCCCTGGCGCACTACGATTCCTTACCGCCCACAACGGCTAACTACCGGTAATCAAAAAGGCCGGGACTGTTGTCCTTCGACAACAACCCCGGCCAGCAATGATGCGAGGACGGTGCAGTATGAGATTACAACAAAAAGTTTAGCACATATGTTCTAAAGCAGTCAAGCGAAATTTGACGTTGAGTCCTTTCAATAGCGTGAACAAGGCGAGAAAGATGCAGCGTTCGCCTAACAGGTAAAACTGCTTTCGCCTCCCGGCCCTAAATTCATATAATAGAGAGCAGGGAAGACAGACCTTTTCAGGATGGTTGAAATAGCTGCTACCAGGTTCGGCGGCAGCAATACGATCAAACGGACGTCGGACAACACCATATGGAAAATTCCAGGATCAGGCTATTTCTGGCTGAAGATCACCATGTCATGCGTGCCGCCTTACGCACACTACTCAGCAGAGAGGATGATATTGAGGTAGTGGGCGAAGCAGCGGACGGATCGCGCCTTCTCGAGGAAGTTGAGCGCCTGCAGCCTGATCTCTTGATCATGGACGCTGAAATGCCTTCCCACCAGCCCGCACTGGCCGTAAAACGGCTGCGCGAGTGCTGCCCCAACGTCAAAACGCTGGTCCTCTCCGCCCACAATAAACGCAGCTATGTCGTCGAGCTATTCAAAGCCGGTGTGGCCGGCTATGTGCTCAAGGACGACGCCGCCGACGCGCTGCTTAAAGCAATACACAAAGTTATGGCTGGTGAGGAGTGGATCTCTCCTCGCGTCACAGCCCTGCTCATCGAATCCCTGCGCCACAAAGAAGATAGCGCCGTCACAGAACTGACCGACCGCGAGCTGGAAGTGCTCACGCTGCTGGCACTGGGCAAGACCAACCAGGCCATCGCCGACGAGCTTTATCTCTCGGCCCACACCGTGCGCACCCACCTCTACCACATTTTCGAGAAGCTCGGCGTCAAAACTCGCGTTGAAGCCGCCGTCTTCGCCATCAGCCAGGGTCTTGTCCCCCTCGACTACGTCAAAGAACACGTCTCACAACGCCCCCCCGAAAGCAGCGCCCCCGCCTGATTTCCACCCCACTACAAGCCAACCGCTCTTAGGCAACTGACCAAAGGGCTAAAACGCGCCCTGAGGAAAGCTTGGTCAGATGCATAATGTCTCCTTGCAGGTCCGGCGTTACTGTTGGATCATGATGGAGACAGCCGTTATCGAGACAAGACCGCAGCGGGTCATTATCCTGCGCGCCCTGCCCGGCCTGGGCGATTTTCTGTGTTGCGTTCCAGCCTGGCGCGCCTTGCGTACGGCGCTGCCCGAAGCGCACATCACACTCCTGGGTCTGCCGGCCGCCGAACCACTACGCCAGCGCTTTCGCGCCTACCTCGACGACTTTCTCGAATTCCCTGGCTTTCCGGGCATCGCCGAACGCCCCCCCAATGTGGAGGCGTTACCCGACTTTCTGCGCGAGGTCCAGGGTTCGTTTGATCTGGCCCTGCAGATGCACGGCAACGGCGGCGTCAGCAATATCTTCACCATGCTCCTGGGCGCGCGCCACTGTGCCGGTTTCTACACCCCCGGCCAATATTGCCCTGCCCCCCACAACTTCTTCCCTTATCCGGAACACCTTTCCGAAATACGCAGCTATCTGAGCCTGATGGCCTCACTGGGCGCCCCACCTTGCGGCGCGCACCTGGAATTTCCTGTGACCGGCGCCGACCACCAGGCCTATGCCGCGCTATCACACCGCCACAACCTCACACCGGGAAGCTATGTCTGCCTGCATCCCGGCGCCTCTACGCCTGCCCGCCGCTGGCCCGCTGCCTCTTTCGCCGCTCTTGGCGACTGGTTCGGCGAGCGCGGCTTGCGTGTGGTGCTCACCGGCGGCGCGGCCGAAAGCGACATCACCCGCGCCGTAGCCCGCCAGATGAGCCACCGGCCACTGGACCTCGCGGGACAGACCAGCCTCGGCGCGCTCAGCCTGCTGCTCTCCCACGCCCGGCTGCTGCTCTGCAACGACACCGGGGTCTCGCACCTCGCCGCGGCCACGGCCACCCCCAGCGTCGTCATCTTCGTCGACACAGCTCCCGGCCGCTGGGCGCCCGAGAACCGCGAGCGCCATCGCAGCCTATGCGTTCGCCACTCTGACCCAGCAGGCCCAGAGGCGATTATCACTCAGGCGCAACACCTCCTGGACCGGCAACCGGAGATGAGCTATGCCATCTAATGACGAGAAAAGTGCACGCCAGAGGATCACAATATCGCGCCTCTTGGCCGCCTGCCCCGGCGGTGCGGAAACGCTAACCCCGGCCCTGCCTGCCCTGCACCAACTACACCAGGCGTTGCCCAATGCCCGCATCAGCCTGTGGACAACGACCGGCGCCGCGCCCATAGCCGAAGAACTCTCATGGTTACACGAGCTATTGGCCAGCCCGGCCGCCTGGACGGGTACGCTGTTACCACTCACCGCCGCCCTGGAAAAGCGGCGCTTCGACGCCGCCATCATCTTCACCGCCCCCCATGAATCCCCCTATGCCACCGCCTACACCTGCTATCTGGCAGGCATTCCCATCCGCGCCGGCCAATCCAGCGAATTTGGCGGCAGCATCCTCTCCCCCTGGATCCACCCCACCCACACCACCACCCTCCAGGACCATTACCAGCACCTACTCCAGGCAACCCTACCCATTCTCCAATCTCCAATCTCTAATCACCAATCTCCAATCCCCAATGACTAATGCCCGACTACCTCTTCGGAATCGACTGGCAGAATCTGTTCCTTCCCAGCGTGCCCATCGCGGAACTGGTCATTCGTGCTTCCATGATGTACCTGGGGCTATTCGCCCTGTTGCGCCTCATTCTCAAGAGGGAGGCGGGCGCCGTGAGCATCACCGACATCCTCGTCATCGTCCTGCTCTCCGAAGCGGCCCAAAACGCCCTGACGGCCGGTTACACCTCCATCACCGAGGGCTTCATTCTGGTCACCACCATCATCATCTGGAACTACATACTCAACTGGATCGGCTACCACGTCCCCCACTTCGAGCGCCTCATCTTCCCCAAACCACTGAGCCTGGTGGAAGACGGCCAAATCAACTGGGAAAACATGCGCCGCGAACTGCTGACTGAAAGGGAACTGATGGCCCAGTTGCGACAACAGGGGGTAGACAACCTCGACGAAGTACAGAGCGTACATATGGAAGGAGACGGCCAGATTAGCGTCATCAAGAAAAACCAGGGTGATGACGACAACCGTCCCCGCAAAAAACAAGGTGCAATGTAACTTATGCAAGAAAACGGAGCCAAACCTGATAGGCAACCTGCCGGCCATAAGGCTGTCTTCCTTGATAAAGACGGCACCCTTGTAGAAGACGTGCCCTACAACGTCGATCCGGCCCATATCCGGCTGCTGCCCCACACCCTGCCCGCGCTGAAAAGATTACACGACGCCGGGTTCCGGCTGATTATCATCACCAACCAGTCTGGCGTGGCCCGCGGCTACTTCGCCGAGCGCGATTTGCAGGCGGTGGAAGCCTATTTGCGCCAGGTGATGGCCGAACACGACATTCCCCTCAGCGGCTTCTACTACTGCCCGCACCACCCCGAGGGCGAGGTCAGCCCCTATGCCACCACCTGTGGCTGTCGCAAGCCGGCTCCCGGCCTCTTCCAGATCGCGGCTCGCCAGCACCACATCGATTGCAGCCGGTCCTGGTACGTGGGCGATATTCTCAACGACGTGGAAGCCGGACGCCGCGCCGGGTGCCGTACCATTCTCCTGGACAGCGGTGGCGAAACGGAATGGGAGCTCAATCGCCAGCGCCTACCCCACCACATTGTCGACGACCTGGCCCAGGCGGCGGCCATCATCACGGCCCTGCCTGAACCTGATCCTGATACGGTTACACGCCTTGCAGCGGAGGCCTCATGCGCAAATTAAACATCCTCATCTGGCATATCCACGGCAGCTATCTCAACACCCTCGCTCGCCTGGAGCACAACTGGTACCTGCCGGTCAAACCGGCGCGCAACGAAGGATACGGCGGGCGCGGGCCTACCTTCGACCTGCCCGACTATGTGCGCGAAGTGCCGGCTGAAGAGGTGCGCAACCTGAACCTGGACCTCATCATCTTCCAATCGCCGAAGAATTATGAAGAGGACCAGTATGAGATCCTTACGCCGGCCCAGCGCACGCTGCCCAAAATCTACCTCGAACACAACACACCACGACCACACCCAACCGATAGCAAACACATCGTCGACGATCCCAACATCCTCCTCGTCCACGTCACCCATTTCAACAGGCTGATGTGGGACAACGGCAACACGCCAACCAGAGTCATCGAACACAGCGTGGCCATTGATCCCAATGTGCGCTACAAGGGCGACCTGGAAAAAGGGATCGTCGTCATTAATGGCATGCAGCGCCGCCCGCGCATCACGGGCTACGATATTTTCCAGGACGTGCGCCGGCATATTCCCCTGGACGCCGTGGGCATGATGACAGAGGAGTTCGATGGTCTGGGCGATGTGCCCTACCGCCACCTGCACCGCCTCGTCACCCGTTACCGTTTCCTCTTCAGCCCCATCCGCTACACCAGCCTGCCCCTTGCCGTCATCGAGGGGTTGACCATCGGCATGCCTATCATTGCCCTGGCGACGACTGAGCTGCCTACCGTCATTGAAAACGGCAAACACGGATATATCTCCTGCCACATTGACGAATTGGTGCAGCACATGCAGCGACTGTTGCGCGACCCTACGGAAGCTCAGCGCCTGGGCCAGAACGCCCGGCAACTGGCGCAGGAACGGTTCAGCCTCGACCGTTTCCGCCGCGACTGGAATGAAGCGTTCCTCCAGGCTGCGGAACTTGCCCCCACACCACGGCGCGCCTGGACCGCGCCTCCACTTATTTCCACACAACCTCTGCCGTCGGAAGGCACGACGGAGAGATAAGGAACCGCTATGAAAGATGCAAACCGGATCGCCTTCATCAGTGAACATGCCAGCCCCGTCGCCCTCCTCGGCGGTGAGGACGCTGGCGGCCAAAATGTCTACGTCGATGAAGTTAGCCGCCATCTTGCCGAGCGCGCTGGCTACCAGGTCGATATCTTTACCCGTTGTGACGATTTTGATGCGCCGGACGTTGTCGATTGGGTGCCCGGCGTGCGCGTGATCAACCTCAAAATCGGCCCGCCCCGTTTCCTGCTCAAAGACGAGCTGTGGCCCCTGATGCCGCAGTTCTGCGACGCCGTGGTCGACTTCGCCCGCCAGATGGGCGCCCACTACGACCTCATCCACAGCAACTTCTGGATGTCCGGCTGGGCCGCAACCAACCTCAAGCACCGCCTTGGTTCACAAAACCAACCGGTACCGGTCGTGCACATCTTCCACGCTATGGGCCTCACCAAGCGCCGCCACCAGGGCGACGCCGACACCAGCCCCGCCGAACGTATTGCCGTGGAGCGCCAGGTCATCCGCGAGGTGGATCGCCTCATCGCCCAATGTCCCAGCGAGCGCGATGAGCTTGTCAACGATTATGCGGCAGCCGGTGCGAAAGTGGCCGTCATCCCCTCCGGCGTCGATGTCCAGCGTTTTCGCCCTCTGCCCCAGGCCGAGGCCCGCCGCCTGGTGAACCGCTCCCTGCCGCCAGAATCGAGGCTGGACCCGCATACCTTCACCATCGTCTACGTCGGCCGCATGGTGCGTCGCAAAGGGGTGCGCAACGTCGTGCGCGGGCTGGCCCGGCTCCTCCATGAATGCGGCAATGGCGCCCTGCCGCCCATCCGCTTCCTCATCGTCGGCGGCGAAAGCGCAGACCCTGACCCCGAGACCACACCCGAAATCGGCGCCTTGCAGGCGCTGGCCAGGGAGCTGGGCGTGGCCCAACACCTTACCTTCACCGGTCACCGTCAGGCGCAAGAGCTGTGCCACTACTACAGCGCCGGGGACGTGGCCGTCACAACCCCCTGGTACGAACCGTTCGGCCTGACGCCGCTGGAAGCAATGGCCTGCGGGCGCCCCGTCATCGGCTCTGCCGTCGGCGGCATCAAATTCACCGTCCTCGACCGCGAGACCGGCTTTCTCGTCCCGCCCCAGGACCCACATGCCCTGGCCGACAGCCTCTACCGCATCATCACCAACAAAGAGCTGCGCCACAAGATGGGTCGCACCGCCCGCCGCCGCGTCGAAGAACAGTTCACCTGGCCCACCGTTGCCCGCCGCACGGCCACTCTTTACGAAGAACTGCTTAACAGACGAGAGACGACAGACAGCAGACGATGGACCGCAGAAAACAGCCAGCAACCAATCTCCAATCTCTAATCTCCAATCTCCAAATTAAGAGGAGCAAGCAACATGATGAACAGTCTAAATGGATCGATGAAAGACAAAGTAGTACTCATCAGCGGCGCTGGCAGCGGCCTTGGCAAGGCCACGGCCCACGCCTTTGGCCAGGCCGGCGCAATGGTCGCCTGTCTTGACATCAATGGCCAAAACGCCAGCCGCGTCAGCAACGAGCTGGGCCAGTATAGCTGCCAGACCATCAGCCTCAACGGTGACGTCAGCGATGCCCAGGCCGTGCAGCAGGTCGTCGACGAGGTGGTTTCTCGTTGGGGCCGCCTGGATGTCGTGGTCAACAATGCCGCCATCGACCACACCGTTTCCATCGACGATATGACCGTCGAGCAGTGGGACCAGGTCGTCGGCGTCAACCTGCGCGGCCCCTTTCTCATGGCTAAAGCTGCCCTACCAATCATGAAACGCCAGCGCTCGGGTCACATCATCAACATCGCCTCCACCGCCGCCACCCGCGCCTGGGCCAATGCCGCTGCTTACCACGCCTCCAAATGGGGCCTGGTCGGCTTCGGCCGCGCCCTTGGCGTTGAAGGCCGGCCCGACAACATCCGCGTCACCACCATCATCCCCGGCGGCATGCGCACCCACTTCTTCGACCGCTTTGAGGAACAGGGCATCCCCATGCCACAGGACGAAGACCTGCAAGACCCCGCCTGCGTGGCCCAATCAATCCTCTTCGCTGTCCAGATGCCGCTACAGACCGTCGTGCAGGAAATGCTCGTGACGCCACTGACGGAGACGAGTTGGCCGTGATCGGTATTCGGTATTCGGTAATCCGTATTCGGTATTCGGTAATCCGTATTCAGTATTCGGTAATCCGTATTCAGTAACTGCGCACCGAATACCGACCACCGATTACCGACCACCGGTTACCGGCCACCGATTACCGGCCACCGA
>CAZRTM010000020.1:0-7334 GCA_964602995.1 uncultured Ardenticatenaceae bacterium | reverse complement strand
TACCGACCACCGATTACCGACCACCGGTTACCGGCCACCGATTACCGGCCACCGAAAGGGACCATGTCATGACCCAACCAAACGAAACCTGGACCATCATCGCCCGCGCCCCTGTCCGTGTTAGCTTTGGTGGGGGCGGCACCGACCTCAGCGTCTACTATGAAAAGCACGGCGGCTTTGTGCTTAGCACCACCATCAACCGCTACTGCCACGTCTTCGCCCGCCCTGCCCGCGACGGCGGCATACACATCAACTCTGCCGACTATCGCGTCTGGCAATCATTCCGGCGTGGCCAGATACCGGAGATTGCCGAGCCGCTCACTTTGCCCAAAGCGGTCCTGGAATGGTTCCTGCAACAGGACAGCCTCAACCGGCTGCTGCCCGGCGGCGTAGAGCTATTTCTGGCCTCCGAAGTAGATGGCGGCACGGGCCTTGGCTCCTCCAGCGCCATGACCGTGGCCCTCATCCAGGCTCTCGCCGCCCTGGCCCAGGCCCACGGCAGCGACCTCTCGCTCAGCGTGGAGGGGCTTGCCGAGCTGGCCTGCCACATTGAGATTGAGCGCCTGCAAATGCCCATCGGCAAGCAGGACCAGTACGCCAGCGCCTTTGGCAGCCTGAACACCATCCGCTTCACCGCCGACCAGGTCACCGTTGAGCCGCTGCCCGTCAGCCCACGGCTGCGCGAAGCGCTACAAATGCGCCTGATGCTCTTCTCCACCGGGCGCACCCACGACTCCAGCGACATCTTGCGCCGCCAGCGTAGCAACACGGAAAAGGAGCCGCAGGTGTTGGAACGGCTGCATCACCTCAAAGAGCTGGCAAGACAGATGTGCGACGCGCTCACCGGCCAGGAGCTTGACCGCTTCGGCCTCCTACTCCACGAAAGCTGGCTGGCTAAAAAACAGCTCACCAATGAAATCTCCAATAGCGCCATCGACCACTGGTACGCAGCCGCGCGCAAGGCCGGCGCCCTGGGCGGCAAAATTAGCGGCGCGGGTGGCGGCGGCTTTTTGCTCCTCTATTGTCCACTCAATCGCCAACGCGCTGTGCGCGAGCAGTTGCACAGCCTTGGTTTGCGCGAGATGCCCTTCTGCTTTAGCGAAGGCGGCGCCAGTGTCGTAACCTCCCCTGCATCCCAACCCGAAGCAAGCGACCGCCATTACACGGCCGCGGCCTCAGCCCCATTGCCACAGAGGCAGCAAGAAGGCGTGGAACAGATCGCCGCCTACTGGGAACAGCAGGCTGCCATCAACCGCCAGATGCCGCTGCAAGCCATTGCTCAGGCCGCTGCTCTCCTGCACGACTGTCGCCGCCGTCAGGGCACCGTCTACGTGGCCGGTCATGGTGGCAGCGCCTCCACTGCCTCCCACTTCGCCTGCGATCTCACCCGGGGCGCGCTCAGTAACGGTGCCGCCTTCCGTGTGGTGGCCCTGGCTGAAAACATTCACTTCACCACCGCCCTCGCTATGGATAGCACAGGATGCCCAGCCTCAGCCGGTGACCCATTGAGCGCCTATGACCAGCTCTTCGCCGGCCAGCTTGCCACCCAGATACAGGCGGAAGATGTGCTCGTCCTCTTCACCAGCCGCGGCCACCGGGGCCAGTCGCCACCGCGCGCCCTCCTCGCGGCCGCCGACACCGCAGGCGGTGCCGGCGCCACCATCATCGCCCTCACTGGTCCTGACCCCGGCCGCCTGCAACAAATCGCCGACATCACCATCTGCGTTCAGGCTCCCACCGCCACACAGGTGCAACCGGAGCAAGTTGAAGATGCACACCTGGCCATCGCTCACACGCTGTGCTTAGCCCTACAGAACGGCCTGCAGGGCCGTACACAACATCAGGCCACGGTCCCGGCGCGCCGGATGCCTGAGACCATAGGTTCGTGATGAACAACGGTGAGTGTACAGAACGGCCACACAGTGGTTTGCGAGCAGCAACAAGTAAAGGAAGATTTCGATGTCCCCAAACAATTTGCGCCACTTTGCAGAGCTAACGCAACTCATAGAGAGATTCAGCAATCTCAACATTCTGGTCATCGGCGAGGCCATCCTCGATAGCTATTTGCAGGGCGCCAGCGACCGCCTCTGCCGCGAAGCGCCCGTGCCTATCGTGGACGTCAGCGAACGGATCGATTCACCGGGGGGCGGCGCGAATACCGCCGTCAACATCCACTCTCTCGGCGCTCGTGTCACCTTCCTCTCCGCCATTGGCGACGACCGTGAAGGGCAGCAGCTACGAAGTGCGCTGGAAGCGTGCGACGTCAGCACTGGGCATCTGCTCGTAGACCCCCGGCGGCAGACCCTGGCCAAACACCGCGTCATCGGTGCTGAGCAACTTCTTGTGCGTTACGACACCGGCGCCACCACGCCGCTCGAAGGGGCGCTGGAAAAGAGTATGATGCAGCGGCTGGAACAACTCTACCCCCAGAGCGACGCCGTCATCATCTCCGACTATGGCTATGGCATCGTCACGCCGCGCCTGTTGCAAACCCTGGCTCGCCTGCAGATCCAATACCCGCGCCTGCTGGTGGTCGACTCCAAAACCCTCACGTCCTATGGTCCTCAGGGGTACTGCATCGGCCCCAGCGTGGTCAAACCGAACTACGGCGAGGCCGTGCGCCTGCTCAACCTGGAACCATGCAGCGGTTCCACCAGCGCCTCCACTGAATTTGGGACGCAGACACAGCCCAATGCTCGCGCCCAACAAATCACGGAACACGGCTCGCGCATTCTGGAGCTGACCGGCGCCCAGGTCGCAGCCATCACCCTGGATAAGGAAGGGGCGCTGGTCTTCGAGCGTGACCGTCTCCCCTACCGCACTTACGCCCGGCCCCGGCCCCATTCCCGTGCCGCCGGCGCCGGGGACACGTTCGTCAGCGCCATGACCCTGGCCCTCGCCGCGGGCGCCCACACCCCCGCCGCTGCCGAGCTGGCCTCCGCTGCCGCTGCCGTCGTCGTGAGCAAAGATGGCACCACAGCCTGCTCGGCCATTGAGCTGGCAGCCTGTGTGGCTGGTGATGAAAAAGTGATCCACGACGCGGACGAACTGGCAGGTCAGCTCGACTACTACCGCCAGCAGGGCCGTCGTATCGTCTTCACCAACGGCTGCTTCGACATTTTGCACCGCGGCCACATCACCTACCTCAGCCAGGCCAAGGCCCTGGGCGACGTGCTGATCATCGGCCTCAACTCCGACGACAGCGTGCGCCGCCTCAAGGGGGATAGCCGCCCCATCAACCCCCTCGAAGATCGCGCCAAGGTACTCGCCGCCCTGAGCTGCGTGGATCACATTATCCCCTTTGCCGAGGACACCCCCAGCCGCCTGCTGCACCGCCTGCGCCCCGACATCATGGTCAAAGGCGGCGACTATACCCGCGAGACGCTGCCTGAAGCGCCATTGGTTGAAGCGCTGGGCGGCGAAGTGGTCATCCTCTCCTACCTCGACGACTTCTCCACCACAGGCATCATCGAGCGCATCCGTGCGCAGGGGAATGGCTACCATAAACAACCACTTGTGGTCACCGGAGGCGATTAGCGTGACCCATCCCGTCTGGCGCGACGCGCGCAACATCCTCTGCATCCGCCTCGACAACATGGGCGACGTGCTGATGACCACGCCTGCCATCCGCGCTCTCAAGCAGAACCACCCGGAGCGGCGCATCACCCTGCTGGCCTCTTCCTCCGGCGCGCACATCGCCGCCCTCATCCCCGAAATCGACCAGATCATCATCTATGACGCGCCCTGGAACAAAGCCACCGCCCCCCGCGCCAACAGCCAGCCCGAGCAGACCATGATCGTCCACCTGCGCGACCAGCGGTTCGACGCCGCCGTCATCTTCACCGTCTACAGCCAGAACCCGCTGCCCGCTGCCTTCCTCTGCTACATGGCAGACATCCCCCTGCGCCTGGCCCATTGCCACGAGAATCCTTACCAGTTGCTCACGGATTGGATTGAAGATCCCGAACCAGCTCAAGGCATCCGCCACGAGGTACAACGGCAACTGGACCTGGTGGCTGCCACCGGCGCCTGCACGAAAGACGAGCGCCTCTCCCTGCGCGTGCCTGCCGCGGCCCGCGCTGCCATCCGCGAGCGGTTGTCCGCTCTAGGCCTGACCCCGGGCCAACCCTGGGCCGTCATCCACGCTGGCGCCAGCGCCCCTTCCCGCCGCTACCCGGCGCAACAGTTCGCCGCGGTCGCCTCCTGTCTGGCAACTACGCACGGTATAACCACGCTCTTCACCGGCACCGCTTCCGAAGCGCCGCTCATCGACCAGATCCGCGCCGCCATTCCTGAGCGTGCGCGCCGCCTCACCCATTCCCTGGCCGGGCCACCGACCGGAAACGGACTCTCTCTCGCCGAATTAGCGGCCCTCATCGAAAGCGCGCCGGTCATGATCAGCAACAACAGCGGCCCGGCGCACATCGCCGCTGCCACCGGCACACCCATCGTGGACCTCTACGCCCTCACCAACCCCCAACACACCCCCTGGCGCGTACCCCACCGCGTGCTTTTCCACGACGTGCCCTGCAAATATTGCTACAAAAGCACCTGCCCCGAAGGCCATCACAACTGCCTGCGCCTCGTCTCGCCCCAGACCGTTGTCGACGCCGCGTTGGCCTTGCTCCGCGAGGGAGAAAGGACGTTACACGGAGAGGCACGGAGGAGCGCAGAGGGCCACGGAGTAAAAATGAGTGAGAATCAGGATGCAAACCTCAGACCTTAATCCCCTCCGTGGCTCTCCGGGTCCATCTCCGCGGTCCTCCGTGCCACGTCCTTTCCCCTGGGACAGCATCCAGAACCTCCTCGTCATGCGCCCTGACAACCTTGGCGATGTGATCATGACCGGCCCCGCCCTACGCGCCATCAGGGAAACACTGCCCGGCGCGCGCCTCACCCTTCTGGCCAGTCCCGGCGGCGCTCAGGCCGCGCCGCTACTACCCTGGCTGGATGAGGTCATCAGCGAGCGCGTCACCTGGCAGGATCTGGGCCGCCTGCCCTTCGACCCCGGCCGGGAACAAGCTCTTGCCGCTCGCCTGCGCCGCCACAGCTTCGACGCCGCCATCCTCTTCACCAGCTTTAGCCAATCACCCCACCCGCCCGCCTTCCTTTGCCAGCTCGCCGGCATCCCCCTGCGCCTGGGCGCTTCCAAAGAACAGGGCGGCGACGTGCTGACCCACGAACAGCCCTCCCCACCCGATGAAATCCACCAGGTCGAACGCAACTTGCAGTTGCTCGAATTCGCCGGTCTGCGGGTCCACGACCGCAACCTGGCCCTGCACATTGCACCTGACGCTGAACAGCGCGCCGCAGCCCTCCTCGCCCATCACGGCCTGCGCCCTGGCGCGCCTTTCCTGCTCCTCAGCGCCTTCGCCAGTTGCCAGGCCCGCACCTTCCCCACCGAGCGCCTCGCCGCCGCTGCCCGCGAGCTGGCTGATGCAACGGGTTGGCCTCTGTTAGTCACCGGCCGCGAAGCCGAGCGCCAGCGCAGCCAGATCATCTTCCAACAGCTCGGCGAGCGCGCCATTGACCTCCTCGGCCAGACCACCGTTCCCGAGCTTGCGGCCCTTGTGGCGCGCGCCCGCCTGGCCCTGACCAATAACAGCCTCGTCCTGCACCTTGCCGACGCCACCCGCACCCCCAGCGTGATCATGTATTCGGGCACCGAATATGAATCGCAGTGGCGACCGCGCCATAGCCCTCACCGGCTGCTGCGCCGCCCAACGCCATGCAGCCCCTGTTATGCCTTCAACTGTCCCTACAATCTGGAGTGCCTGGACTTTACGCCGCGGCAAGTGACCACGGCCGCACTTGAGCTACTACAGCAGACTGTCCCTGGCTGAACACCTCCCCCCTTACCCCGGTACTACTTCTTCTTCTTAAACAGGTACGCCCGTACTGCAGAAAGTTAGTAGTTTTCTGGGATGCAAACGGTACTTCATCGGTTACGATAGAGAAAGCTTGTTCAGGAGCCACACAACAAAGCCGGCATCCCCTTCGCCCTACAGTCAGGCAAAGTCCATTTCAAAGTCCATTTGGGAGGTTAATCCACTCTTGCTAAAACAACGCACGAGCGAACCGCTATCCATTCCGCGAATGCCGTGGCAACGTTGCGCCGAAACGGTCGTCAACCGCGCCGCCGAGCTATTCCGCTCGCAGGTTCTCCTCCTCAACGCTGGTGGTGTCATTGCTGCCAGCAGCAAACCGGGTCTCGAAGGTATCGCCTTTGAACTGCTCGAAGGCAAAAAGCTGAAAGTGGCCTTCCGTATTCCCTGTTGTCTGCAGGACACCCCTGCTGAACTGGTTGTTTCCGAAATACCAGGTGAAGAAATCATCTCCCCGCGCCTGGCTCAGGTGCTGATGGAGCTGGTGATTGACGAAATCCTCAACGATCAGCATCCTCCGGATGAACGAGAGATGAAAAATCGCTTCATTCATGACCTTGTCCACGGCGCTATTGAAGATGAAGAAACGATTATCCACAATGCGGAACTGTTGGGCCTGGACCTGACGCCACCGCGCGCCGTGATTCTGCTGGATGCCAGCACTTACATCCTGGGCAACAACAACGCCGACCGCTCGGGCGCCAACGGACAGGCCCAGCGCCGCGCCCAATACATTGTGGACACCATCATCAACTTTTTCCACCTACCCAACGATCTCATCTGCGCCTATCTTGGCAATGGTGAAATCGGCGTGCTTAAGGCCAGCGACAGCCAGAATCTGGCCGCCTGGGCCGACGGCTGGGATAGCACTCCTTCTTCTACCTCCTCGTGGGCCGACCTCGCCGCCCTCAAACGGGCCGCCGACGCCTTGCTCGACCGCCTGCCCAACGGTTCCGGCAAGCACATCAGCATTGGCATCGGCCGTTACCATCCCGGCCTGCACGGCCTGGCCCACTCTTACGCCGACGCGCGCATGGCGCTCACACTGGGCCGCCGCTTCCACCAGGACAAACGGATCCACTGCCTGGATGAGCTGGGCATCGCAGCCTTCGTCGGCCTCTCTGACGATGGCTGGAGCGCCAGGACCAAAGTTGAGCTGGCAGCCCACCTTCTCAGCCCCCTCGACGACGAGCCAGAGCTGCTGGAAACTCTGAAAACCTTCTTCGCCGAGGATTGCTGTTCTTCTGTCTCCGCCTCACGCCTCTGCATCCACCGCAACACCCTCAGCTACCGTCTGGACAAAGTAACCTCCCTCACCGGTCTCGACCCGCGCTGCTTCGACGACGCCGTCCAGATTCGCCTCGCCCTCCTCCTACGCAACCTCACCAACCACCCAGATAGCGAAAAACCCCCACTCTCTAACCTCTAATTTCCGCTCTCCAATCACCA
>CAZRTM010000019.1:19587-42583 GCA_964602995.1 uncultured Ardenticatenaceae bacterium | reverse complement strand
AAGCCCTTTCGTTCGAAAATGTCGAGTACCTGACTGACACGGCCAAAAACGCCGGTTTTGTCACCTTCGACCTTTCCCGCGCCTACGGTGAGCGTAACCTGGACTCCCTGGCCGTCGCACCCTGGGACAAGCATCCCAATGCCGCGGGCCACAGGTTGCTGGCTGAGGCCCTCTACCAGGCCTTGCTGACGTCAGATGTCGTCATAGATAGGCCCTGACAGTCGTTTTTCGTTTTCCTAAGGAGGCATAACAAATGAGCAGTATCGCTTCAGCAGTAGAAACGTTCATTCTTGATGAGATCGTGAAGAGCAACAGCGATAGCCGCCTCGATCACGACCAATCCCTTATCGCCAGCGGCATTCTGGATTCGATGGCCTTCCTGCAGCTTGTGGGCTTTCTGGAGGAGAAGTTTGGCCTCACCGTTGAAGACCATGAATTGTTGCCGGCGAACTTTGAGACAGTAAACGCCATTTGCGCGTTTGTCGAACAGAAGACGGGCGCCAGCTAGTCACGGCGGCCCGTCCTGGCTACGACTCGGTCCGAGCTTGCTCGGGACAAAATGACCACTGGAGGAACACTATGAACAGCAATGGAAACGATACGCGGCACGATGTCATTATCTGTGGTGGAGGTCTCGCCGGGCTGACCCTGGCTTTACAACTCAAAAAGCAGCTTCCCGAGCTGGATGTCGCCGTCGTCGACAAAATGAAACGGCCGTTGCCAGAAGCGGCTTTCAAAGTGGGCGAGTCAACGGTGGAAGTTGGCACCCATTATCTTGGCGGAGTCCTGGGATTATATGACTATCTGGAGAGCCAGCACTTGCGCAAGATGGGCTTGCGTTTCTTTTTCGATAATGGCAGTGGTTCGTTCCACGAGCGCCCGGAGTACGGGCTGAGCAACCCGCCGCGTATCAGATCCTACCAGCTCGACCGCGGTATGTTGGAAAATGATCTGCGTGACAGGGTCGAGGAGCAAGGGGGCACGCTATATGAAGGTGTGTCGGTGCGGGAGATAGAGCTGGCCAACGGCGAAGGCCAGCATCTGGTGCACATCGGAGGGCGCAGGGGAGAGCCAAAGCAGACGCTGACTTGCCGTTGGGTGGTGGATGCCATGGGGCGCCGGCGCTACTTGCAGAAACACCTGGGCCTTCTGCGGGAGCATGGGGAGAAGTGCAGCGCCGCCTGGTTCCGCATTGATGACGAAATAGACGTGAGCGATCTCGTGCCGGCTGAGCAGACGGAGTGGCACGAACGGATCCGCGGCGGAAGGCGCTACTATTCGACCAATCACCTCATGGGTGATGGTCGCTGGGTCTGGTTAATTCCTCTTGCTTCGGGCGCAACCAGCATTGGCATTGTGGCTCTCGAATCAGTGCATCCGTTCCATGAGTTCAACACGTATGAGGCGGCAATGCGCTGGCTAGAAAAACATGAGCCGGAGCTGGCGAAGGCGATTGCTGACTATGAACCACTCGATTTCCGTTGTTTGCGCCGCTACACCTACGCTTCGCACCAGGTTCTCTCCAGCGATCGCTGGGCGTGTACAGGCGAGGCCGGGTTCTTCTCCGATCCCTTCTACTCTCCGGGCACTGATCTCATCGGCTTTGCGAACTCCGCGATAACTGAGATATTGAAACTGGAGCGCGAAGGCAAACCGATATCAGAAACGGTGGACTACTTCAATAACTTTCTGCTAGGGGTCAACCACTGGCTGACTGAGAACATCCAGATTGGGTACCCTTATTTCGGTCATCCAGTCATCGTGGCCTGCAAGGTGCTCTGGGATACGGCCGGTGGTTGGTCTATGCCGGGTCCGCAGATGTTTAACGCCACCTTCCTGCCCGGCGAGACACAACAGGAAATGCGGCGCATCTCCGGCGGCTTTTTCTTCCTGACCCGTACGATGCAACAGCTTTTTCTCGATTGGGCGAAAAAGTCACAGCGGCGGCTTTCGTACGACTTTCTCGACTACCTGAGCCTTCCTGTGATGACGGAGATTCAGTTGCGCAACCTGCGTCCTGACAAGTCTTCGGAACAGTTGCTTGCTGACCAGGTCAAGAACATCAAGCGCCTGGAAGAGATGGCGCTGGCTTTCTTTTTCCTGGCGGTTGAGGATGTGATGCCGGAGCGGTTGGACGAGTTGTTAGAGCATGATTGGCTCAACGCCTGGGCCGCTACTCTCGATGTAGACAGGTGGGAGAAGAACGGCTTGTTCAATCCGAGAACAGAGCCAGGCGAGATGCTCTCAACATACGAGTCGATTCGCAAATTATTTTCACCAGCGCCAGATGGCGTGATTCAGGCGTCGCCTGCACCTGGCACATTAATAGAAGCCTGAGAGATTTAGAAAGGGGGTTCGATGAGCGATGTGATCATTATCGGCGGTGGGCCGGCCGGGTCTGCCATGGGTTGTTACCTTTCAATGTTGGGGATAGACAACATTATCCTCGAGAGTAGCATTCACCCGCGCCCACATGTGGGCGAATCGATGGTCACTTCTTCGACCCGTATCTTTAAGGAGATCGGGTTCCTGGAAACGATGGAGCGTGAAGGCTTTGTGCGTAAGTATGGCGCCGGCTGGCACGCGCCCAATAACCGGGGCAGGTTCGACATTCGCTTTGTCGAAATCGACCAACCCGGTGTCGATCAACCTTACACCTACCACGTAGACCGCTCGAAATTCGACTTGCTGCTGTTGAAACATGCTGAGCGATTAGGCTCGCGGGTTTATCAGGGGATGCATGTGAAGCAGGTCTTGTTTGAAGACGGCTATGCCAGAGGTGTGCGGGTGGCGCTTGACAACCAGGAGATTGACCTGCCGGCGCGCATGGTGGTCGATGCCAGCGGGCGCAACACCCTGCTTGGTCGCCAGCTGCGGTTGAAGAAAAAGGATCCGATCTTCAATCAATATGCCATTCACGCCTGGTTCGAAGGGATCGACCGTAGTGACCCCGTGAGCGGCGATTACATCCACATCTACTTCCTGCCAGTGGAGCGTGGCTGGGTGTGGCAGATTCCGATCACCAACACCATCACCTCTGCCGGCGTGGTTGTGGAGAAGAACGTGTTTGCCAAAGCACACGCCGATCTCGAGACCTTCTTCCTTGCCCAATTGCAGACCAACGAAAACCTGGCGCACGCCACGCGCAACATACGACGCATCAACGAGTTCAAGACCGAAGGGGACTACAGCTATAGCATGAGCCAGTTCGCTGGCAATGGGTATGTGCTGGTGGGCGATGCCGCTCGCTTCGTGGACCCCATCTTCTCGTCCGGCGTCAGTGTGGCGCTGCACAGCGCCAAGTTCGCCTCTGAAGTGATCCGCACTGCCTTTGAGCGCAATGACTTCAGCAGCGAAACTTTCCAACCATACGAGGTGCGTCTACGCGATGGCGTCAACATCTGGTATGAGTTCATTCGCCTCTACTACAAGCTTCTGCCCATGTTTACCTACTTCATCCGCTCTGAGGAATATCGCTTGCAGATTATTGAACTATTGCAGGGTGAGGTGTTCGACCGTGGCGAGGTGCCTGTGCTGCAGGCGATGCGCGATTTCATAGCCACCGTTGAGAGTACCGACGGGCACGGTTTTCGTGACAAGCTGTCCAATATTCCGATTGACCCCATTCCGGGCAGTTCTGACTGAGTCCCACTCAGCAGCCGCCGCTTGACAATTCCTCTCCTGCCAGTGCGCGCGAAGCCCACACCGGAGGTAGAAATAGATGACTGAATCGTTACAACAAAGATTGGCAACACAGCTTGAGAACAGGCCGCAGGGCCGGGCCGTCATGTTTTATGACCCCAAAGGCCAACCGACCTGGAGCACCTACGAGCAGTTTCTGGGTCGAGCGCAGGCCTACGCGGGGCGCCTGCAGGAGGCCGGCTTGCAGCCTGGCGATTGCTGTGTTCTGGTATTGCCCAGCGAGGAGTTTTGCGCCGTGGCGCTGACGGGAGTGCTCATGGCCGGCGCTGTGCCGCTGCTTGTGGCCCCGCCTATCCTGCAGGCCAGTGAAGCTCATTCCGCTCTGCGCGATATCCTGGACAGCGTACTGGCGCGCGCCCAACCGCGACTGATGATTGGCGAAACGTCTCTGGCCGAGATGCAGGCGGAGCTGAGCGAGCGCCACTCTGCGGTTCGCTTTCTCTACGAGGCTGATTTCGCAGGGGCGCAAGCAACCAGCGCCAGCCCTGTGCTGCGGCAGCCGGATGACGTGGTGGCCATGCAGTTGACCTCGGGCACGACCGGCGCGCCCCGCATCTGTGTCTGGAAGCAGAGCAACTTCCTGGCGGCGCTGGACGGTATGACGGCGGCGATGGATATGACGCGGGACGATGTTTGTCTCAACTGGACGCCGCTCTATCACGATATGGGGCTGGTCAATAACTTCCTGCATTGCCTCAGCAGCGGCGTGCCCCTGGTGATGCTCAACCCGCATGACTTTGTGCGCAGCCCGGCCACCTGGTTGCGCAGCCTGCACGAGACCGGCGCCACGGTTACCTGGTCGCCCAACTTTGGTTTCGCCCTCGCCGCCCAGCGCATCAGCGATGAGCAGATGAACGGCGTGCGATTGGACCATGTGCGTGGTTTTTGGAACGCCGCCGAGCGCATCCATTACCAGACGATGACCGCTTTCTACGAGCGCTTCGCCGACTATGGGGTGACTATGAAGGCGCTGAAGACCAACTTTGGCTGCGCCGAGAACATTGGCGGCGCTACCTTCAGCGACGCTCACGGCCACTTCCGCGTCGAGTATGTCGATCTGCATTGGCTGCAAGAAAAGCGCATCGCCCAGACCGTCTCGCCGCTGGAAGGGGACGAAAACACGGCCGTCATTGTCAGCGCGGGCCGGCCCTATCCGGGCATGGAGGTGGCTGTCCTCGGCGACGACGGTGCGCCGCTGCCGGAAGGGCATGTGGGGGCCGTGGCGCTGCGCACCCCCTCGCGCATGGAGAAATACCTGGCCGACCCGGAAGCCACTGCTCATGCCATACAGAACGGTTATCTGCTGACCGGCGACCTGGGCTATGTGCGCGATGGGGAGCTGTTCTGGACAGGCCGTTCGCGCGAGCTGATTGCCATCCGCGGCAAGAAGATGGATCCCAGCGACTTCGAATCGCTATTGCTGCGTATTGACGGTTTGCGCCATGGCAACTTCGCCGTCTTTGGCGTTGACGAAGCGAAGCAGGGTACGCAACGCATCGTCGTCGTCGCCGAAGTGCGCGATGGCACACAGCGCTCCAAGAGCGAGATAGCGGGCGAAATTCGTATGCTGTCTATGCAAAGGCTGGGCATCAACGTCAGCGACGTGGTCCTGGTGCGCAGCCGCACCCTGACCAAGACTTCCAGCGGCAAGCGGCGGCACCGTTTCTTCCATGACCTCTATCAGCGGGGCGAGCTGGAACCATTTCTGTGGGAAGGCGAGTCTGCCCAAAAGGTGGAGAGTGCACCATGATTATTCGTATGAGAGAAAATGCATCGGAGCGGGATGTTGACTATGTGCGCGGCCGGGCCGGCAGCCTGGGCCTGAAGACGCACGTCTCCCGCGACAATGGCAACATCATCATCGGCCTGCTGGGCGATTTGCGCGGGCTGGAGCCGTCTGCCTTTTCCGGGCTGCGCGGCGTCGAGCGCGTCATCCGAATGGAGCGCCCCTTCCGCCTGGCCAGCAAGGATTATAAAGAGGAGCCGACCGTCGTCTCCGTGCATGGCTGCCAGATTGGCGGCACGCAGGTAGTGGTCATGGCCGGCCCCTGCTCGGTGGAGAGCCGCAGCCAGATCTTGGAGACGGCCTGGGCGGTGAAAGAGGCGGGCGCCCAATTGCTGCGCGGCGGCGCTTTCAAGCCGCGTACCTCTCCCTACAGCTTCCAGGGCATGGGCGAGGAAGGGCTGAAGATTCTAGCCGAGGCCCGTGAGCAGACCGGGCTGGCGATCATCACTGAGGTTATGGCGCCGGAGCAGGTGCCGCTGGTCAGCGAATATGCTGATATTCTGCAGATTGGCACGCGCAACATGCAGAACTACAACCTGCTCTCGGCGGCGGGGCAGTCCAGGCGGCCAGTGCTGCTGAAGCGGGGCATGATGTCCACAGTGAAGGAGCTGCTGATGAGCGCAGAGTATATCCTGGCTCAGGGCAACCCCAATGTGCTGCTTTGCGAGCGCGGCATCCGTACCTTCGAGACCTACACGCGCAATACACTGGACATCAACGCCGTGCCGGTGCTGCGCGAGCTGACGCACCTGCCGGTCATCGTCGACCCCAGCCACGCCACCGGCAAGGCCAGTCTGGTGAAGGCCGTCAGCCGCGCCGCCATTGCCGCCGGCGCCGATGGCCTGCTGGTCGAGGTCCATCCCGACCCCGAGGCAGCGCTGTCCGATGGCGACCAGTCGCTGACGCCCGAGCAGTTTGGCCAGATGATGGCCGAGGTGAGCCAGATTGCCACGGCCATTGGCCGCACCATGCTATAAGCCGAACCCTATAATTTTCCCACGTTACACCAGCCAATGGAGCCACTCATGGATATCACACCCGATCAGGTGGAACAGGCGGCGACGCCAGAGACAGGTAGCCGCGCCTTCGACCCACTGCAGAACCTCTTCGTCGCCCAATCACAGAAGCCGCCGCACGTGCGCGACATCAACCTGCGTACCCTGTCGCCGTTCCAGCGCGCGCTGCTGGTTATCGACGGCACGGTGACGCGCTTCATCGAAGCCTACCGCCTGGAACCTATCGAGGTCACGCGCTTGAGCCAGGAAGAGATGCAACTGGAGGAGGCGCACACGTGGCTGGCCGCCGCTCCCGATACGACGGTTCTGGCGCGCCAGGTACTCATCCGCGGCCGCTACAGCCACACGCTCTACGCCCACGCTGTCTCGCTGGTCATCCCCGCGCGCATGCCGGACGATGCTCAGTCGCGCCTGGCCGATCCCAACGAGGGCCTGGGGCGCATCCTGCTGCACAACGAGCTGGAAACGCGGCGCGAGGTGCTGTGGTACGGGCGCGAAGACCCGGCCACACTGCCACCCTCCGTACGCCGCCACGCGCCCGGCGGCTGCCTCAGCCGCACCTATCGCATCATCTACGACGGCAATCCGGTGATGCTTATTAACGAGCGATTTCCGTTAGCGACGGAGTTAACGCCGTCGCAGTATTGAGATTGGAGATTGGAGACTGGAGATTGGCTTTTGCCGCAGATGGACGCGGATGCCCCGGCGCGGGGGACGCAGATTTTTTGTGTTTGAGGCGGTTACAACTAACGTTCTGGCAAGGGCGCGGTTTGGAAGTCTCTGCTCGCAGGAAGCTGGCAGAGCCTATGCTGAGTGAAGCCGGCAAGATACCGGCGCTCCATGACCCATCTGCGTCTATCTGCGTTCATCTGCGGCAAAAGCTTAGTCTCCAATCTCCAATCTCCAATCTCCAGTCTCCACTCTCCAATTCTCCAACGAGGTAAATCATGGAACAGAATTATTTAGATCCGTTCATTGAGACGCTTGGACGCGAGGCGACGCGCCAGATCCAGTTGAAGAAGTTCCAACTGATGCTGGAGCCGATTTTGCGTTCTAACAGCTTTTACCGGCGCAAGCTGGCCAAAGTGGGCGTCAGGGAGCCGGAAGATATTCGCAGCTTTGACGATTATCGCCGCCTGCCGTTCACTACCAAAGAAGAGTTGTCTTTGGACCAGAGCCACAACCCGCCTTACGGCACCAACCTGACCTTTCCCCAGCGCTACTATACGCACATTCACCAGACCTCGGGCACCACGGGCGAGCCATTGCGTTGGCTGGACACGGATGAGAGCTGGCGCTGGTGGGCGCGCTGCTGGAATACGGTGTACCACGCCGCGGGCGTGACCGCCATCGACCGCATCTTCTTCGCCTTTTCCTTTGGCCCTTTCATTGGCTTCTGGAGCGCCTATGAGGGCGCGCAGATGGCGGGGGCGCTGACCATTCCCGGCGGCGGCATGTCTTCCCTGCAACGGGCGCGGGCGATTATGGTGCACGATGTGTCGGTGCTCATCTGTACGCCGACCTACGCCCTGCATCTGGCCGAGGTGGCGCGAGAAGATGGCCTGGACATCGCTAACTCCAACGTGCGCATCACGATCCACGCTGGAGAACCGGGCGCCAGCATCCCCGCCACCAAAGAGCGCATCGAACGGGCCTGGGGCGCGCGTTGCTACGACCATGCCGGGGCCACTGAGGTCGGCGCCTGGGGCTTCGAATGTATGGTGCAAGACGGCATACACGTCAACGAGGGCGAGTTCATTACCGAAATCATTGACCCCGTCAGCGGCGAGCCGGCTGACGAGGGTGAGCTGGTCATCACCAACCTGGGCCGCGTGGGCACGCCCGTCATCCGCTATCGCACCGGCGACCACGTGCGGCGCTCAACCGAACCGTGTGAGTGCGGGCGCACGCTCCTGCGCCTGGAGGGCGGTGTTATCGGCCGGGTGGACGATGCGCTCATCGTGCGCGGCGTCAACGTTTTCCCCAGCGCCATCGAGAATCTGGTGCGGCGCTTCCCCCAGGTGGGTGAATTTGCCGTCGACGTCTATCGCCGCGGCGAACTGGACGAAATCGACATCCGCGTCGAGGTGGTGGACGGCGAAGACGGGGGCAAAGAGACAGCGCGCCAGGTAGCCAAAGAGATACAAAACGGCATTGGCCTGCGCGCCAGCGTGACCCCTGTGCCCTTCGGCACCCTGCCTCGTTTCGACCTCAAGGCGCGTCGCTTCAACGATTACCGCCATGAAGCGCAACCAGAGCTGGCCCTATGAGCTGGCGCCATTGGCGACGAGAGATGCAATGTAGTGCAACGGGCATTCTGAGCCAACTGCGAGACACAATTCAATGACCAGACGACTCCTGCTTTTAAATGGCCTGGCCATCCTGGCCCTGCCCCTGCACCATGCTGCGGCTTACGGGTTACAGGCGATGATTGATTGGGCCGACCGCTACATGGCTGTGGATGTCCCTTACTACGGTGCAATTGGCAGCCCTGCCTACTACGTCCTGACCGCCACGCGCTTGCTGATGGGCTTTGCCGTGCCCGCCTTTCTCTTCGTCTCCGGCTTCTATGTCGCCTTCCTGGCGCGTGGCCCGCAGGGCAAGATTACGTACGCCACTATCCTGCCACGCATCAAGGTTTTGCTCATCCCTTTCTTCTTCTGGACCCTTATCCGGCACGGCATGATTCGCAGTGTGCCCACAAGCCTAGAAGATCTTCTGGACCCTTACCACTTCATTCCGCTGCTCATCCAATTCTACCTGTTGGCGCCATTCATTGTGCCGGTGGCCAAACGCAATTGGAAGGCGTTGATGGCGGTGGCGGCGTTCATTCATCTTTTCGGCTTTGCCATGCGCTATCTCTACTTGTTGGGGGTTCCCGTGCCGGGCCAGGAACTGGTTGTGACGCTGACACCGCGCTGGTTCTTCATCACCCGCCCCCTCTGGTTTCCGATGGGGGTTGTGGTGGGTCTGAACGTGAGCGAGGTGCGCAAACGGATCGAACCACTGCGGCACAAGTTGCTGGCAGCCGTGGTGGTGTCGGCCATTCTGACCGTACTTGAATACTTCCTGGCCGATTACCTGACGGGACCAGGCTGGATCGGACCTGTCTTTGCCGGTATTGGACGCTTCCCTTTGGCCATTACGATCATCTTCTGTGCCCTGGCTTACGACTCCGCCGCCGTCCCCTATTCTAAAGAAATTATGCAGATTGCGCCCAAGTCACTGGGCATCTACCTGGGCAATATTCCAGCCATTTATGCCGCTGCCTTCCTTATGTATCACCTTACGCCCTGGGCACTGGGCATGCAGTGGATTTACCAGCCCGTGCTCATCCTGGCCGGTCTGGGCGGCCCGTTGCTTTTCATGAGGCTGGTGGAGACAACACCGGCGCGGCCTGGCTACCGGCTGCTGTTTGGATAACGGGCCTGTGAATATGGTCATGGTAATGGTAGAAGAAGTGCGGCAGCTCGTGCTCTGGCGCAAGACGTGCGCGCTATGCGGGCTGCTCATCTTGTTGGTGCTGCTGGGCGCTTGTGGTAGCGGTCCCCAACCGACCCCTACTGCCACAACGATGCCCCGGCCGTCGAGAACGGCCACGGCTTTGCCGCCCTCACCAACCACTGAGCCAACGCACACGAGAGCAGCGCCATCGCCCACAACGGTCAGCGGAACAGCTACCTCGGCCCGGCGCGCCGCCGGCACAGCCACAGCGGAAGCGCTGGCCAACCTGGGTACAGAGACGCCGCTCGCTACACCCACTACGATGGTTACGGCAGAGGAAAGCGGTGGGACACCGACAACCAATGCCACGCCCCAGCGAACGCGCAGGGGACGGACGCCGACGGCCACGCCAACGGCAACCGCCACCACGCCGCCCAACGTCTCCGCCGTGCTGCCCGCCACGCGGATTCCGCTCATCGACATGGGCGACGCTACCTACTTCGGTTATGAAGGTGGCCTCTACCCAGGCGGCAGCAACACGATGCCCCCGGCGCATGCCGCAGAAGGCGCGCGACGGGGGGCGTTGATCCAGCCTCTGGACGTGGAGGGCAATCCTGATCCTGAGGGCAAGATTGTGTTGCTCTCGGTAGGTCTTTCTGTGACCACAATGGAGTTTTGTGTCGCGCTGGGCCTCCACTCGCCGCACGACGGCGTCACCTGCCGCGACGAATCATTTGTGGGTCTGGCACGAAAGGATCCTGCCGTGGCTCTGGATACCGTCTTCTTCCTCAACGGAGCCTACGGCGGGCAGGTCGGCACTGTGTGGGACGAGCCTGAAGAGCCGAATTATGACCGTATTTCCCAGGAGCTGATGCCGCCGCTCGGCGTTTCAGAGGCGCAGGTGCAGGTGGTGTGGCTGAAGGTGGTTAACTCCGTCGACGGCAAGCCCACTCTGCCCGACCCCAATGCCGACGCCTACAGCCTGATGGCTACCCTCGGCAATATCGTGCGCGCCTTACAGGTGCGCTATCCTAATTTGCAGCAGGTGTTCCTCACCAGCCGCAACTATTCCGGATATACCAACCGCACCATCAACCCCGAGCCTTATGCCTACGAGACAGGCTTTGCTGTCAAGTGGCTGATAGAAGCGCAAATCCGGCAGATGGAAAGTGGTGAGGTGGACCCCATTGCCGGCGACCTGAACTACGACACTACAGCACCCTGGCTGGCCTGGGGCCCTTACCTCTGGGCTGATGGCCTCAACCCGCGTTCCGACGGCGTTTTCTGGACGCGCGCCCATTTCGGAAATGACGGCACACATCCCTCCGTCCTGGGCCGTGAAGTGGTGGGCGGTATGCTGCTGGACCACTTCAAGACATCGCCCTACACGCGCTGCTGGTTCCTGGCCGCGCATCCGTCTTGTGCAGCGGAGCCTTAGGGAGTTTTCGCCACGAATTTCACGAATTTTACGAATTGGTTTGTTAATTGTCGGTGACTTCGCGAACAGCGAGCGCGGAATGGAATCCGCGGCTACGGAACTGCCACACATCTTTTCTGGAGAATAACCTGTTGCAAGAAGTAGAAGGTCGCAACATTGTAGAGCTGGGCCAGGAGCTGCCTTACGAGCGGGCCAGCGAGCCATCTTCCCTGTTCCATAAGCGCATCCAGCCTTCGCGCGGCTTTGTGCCTGTTGATGTGCGCGAACTGTGGCGCTTTCGGGAGCTGCTGCTCTTTCTCACCTGGCGCGACATCAAGGTGCGCTATAAGCAGACGATTATGGGCGCATCCTGGGCCATCATCCAGCCTTTTTTCACCATGGTCATCTTCAGCCTCTTCTTTGGCGGGCTGGCGCAGGTACCCTCAGATGATGTGCCTTATCCTCTCTTCAGCTACGCCGCGCTGGTGCCCTGGACCTTCTTCGCCACCTCGCTGACACAGGCTTCCAACAGCCTGGTGAGCAACGCCAATATGATTAAGAAGATCTACTTTCCGCGCCTCTTTATGCCCGTGGCGCCGGTGCTGGCGGCTCTGGTCGATTTTGTGCTGGCCTTCCTGGTGCTGCTGGCGATGATGGCCTACTTTGAGGTTGTACCCACAATTAACGTCATCTGGCTGCCTGCCTTCCTGCTGCTGGCGATCATCACTGCGCTGGGCGCCAGCCTCTGGCTCTCGGCCATGAACGTACAGTTCCGCGACGTGCGTTACACCATTCCCTTCCTGATTCAAGCCTGGCTCTTCCTGACGCCCATCGCCTATCCCAGCAGCCTGCTGTCCGAAAGCTGGCGTCCGCTCTACGCCGTCAACCCCATGGTTGGCGTGGTTGAAGGGTTTCGCTGGGCTTTGCTGGGCACCGAAACGGCGCCGGGGCCAATGCTGGTCGTCTCTGTGCTCGTGGCTCTGCTGCTGCTGGTCAGCGGCCTCTACTACTTCCGCCGCATGGAAAAATCGTTCGCCGACGTCGTTTGACACCTCGTAAGGATCTCATGACCGACCTCGCCATCACTACCCACAACCTGGGCAAACAGTACCACATCGGCGCGCGCCAGAAGAGCTATAACCGCCTCAGCGAGCAGCTTTTGGACGCCGCGGCGGCGCCCTTCCGGCGCGCCGGCCGCATCTTGCGCGGCGACGCCACCGGCGCTGCCGGGCTGGACCAGACGATGTGGGCTTTAAAGGACGTCTCGTTGCAAATCCGCCGGGGCGATGTCGTGGGCATCATCGGCCGCAACGGCGCGGGGAAAAGCACGCTGCTCAAAATCCTCTCGCAGATAACCGAGCCAACCACGGGCTACGCCGACGTCTATGGCCGCATCGGCTCCTTGCTGGAGGTGGGCACCGGCTTCCACCCCGAACTGACCGGGCGTGAGAACATTTTCCTCAACGGCGCCATTTTGGGCATGAGCCGCGCCGAGGTGAAGCGTAAGTTCGACGAAATCGTGGCCTTTGCCGAAATAGACGAATTTATCGACACGCCGGTCAAGCATTATTCCAGCGGCATGTACGTGCGTCTGGCCTTCTCTGTGGCTGCCCATCTGGAAACCGACACCCTGCTCGTGGACGAAGTGCTGGCCGTGGGCGACGTCGCCTTCCAGCGCAAATGCCTGGGCAAGATGGAAGACGCCGCCAGCACCGGGCGCACCGTCCTCTTCGTCAGCCACAATATGGGCCTGATGCAGACGCTGTGCCAGCGCGGTATCTTCCTCGAAGACGGCACGGTGATTGCTGACGGCGACATCGGCGAAGCGGTGAATGCCTATTTACGCTCGCTGGACGAAGCAGGCGGGCAGGATCTGGCACAACGCAGCGACCGCCGCGGGCGCGGTGATGTGCGCGTGGTGCGTGTGGAAATTTATGACGGCCAGGGGTTGCCGACTACCATCCTGCGTAGCGGCAGCAGCGCCCGTTTCCACTTTTATCTCAACCGCCTGGTGCCCGGCGCTTCCTGCCTCTTCTCCGTCTTCAACCAGTTTGGCCAGCAACTGGCCGTCTTTGAGACGGCTCTGCCCGGCCCTGAAGATTACCGCGAGCCTGACCTTGGCCCCTGTTTCATCTGCGAATTTGACGAGTTGATGTTCCTGCCCGGCCGTTACCGGCTCAACGTCATGATCCGTGACGGCGGCGAGGTGCAGGACTTTGTGGAAGCGGCGGCTACCTTCGACGTGGAGGCCGGTCACCTGCGCGGGCGGCCTATGAACCGCCGCAAACAGAGCAGCGTGGGCCTGCCTCACCGCTGGATTTTGCCTGCCTGAGAGTTCAAGTGAGACATCCGATTTTTGCAAAAATTGGATGTCATTGTCGATTGCCGACTAGTAAGGACATCACTGCCATGCATGAAGACAGCCCCTCCATTCCACCGCTCTTCGTCTGCGGTACAGGCCGCAGCGGCACCTGGATTCTCTACAACTGCCTGGCGCGCCACGCCGACATCCACACTTTCCCACGCGAGATGCGCTTTCTGGTAGACATCGACGGCCTGCGCACCCTGGTCGATGCTCTGACTATCCAGTATCACCCGGCCTATGCCGCCGAAGCTATTTACCGCTTCGAGCAACTGATGGGCGTCTTTATGACCACGCCTGAACGCGCTCCCTATCGCGGCTTTGACTTCGATACCTGGCTGGGCACCCCCTATTACCGGGAGCAGCTCAGCGCCTTCTGTGGCGCGTTGGTGGAGCACGAATTCCAGGGTGTCAACTGGCAGGTGCAGCCCAACAATGAAGGGCGTCTGGTGGCCGTGGCCCGCCAACTGCAGGGGTTGCGGCAGCAGATTGTGGGCGAGCCGGTCCTCCCTTACCGCATTGGCCTGGAGCGCGACCATCTGGATGTAATCCGCTACTTTGCCGACCGCGGTGCGCTGGCCGAGCTGGCTGGAAGCTTCGTCAGCGAGCTGTTCGGCCATGCCGCCCGCAGCAACGGCCGGCTCACCTGGTGCGAGAAGACGCCGCAGACGCTGCTGCACCTCGACTTCATCTGGGAAATCTTGCCTCACAGTGTGGTGGTGCACATGAAGCGCGACCCGCGCGGCGTGTTGCACTCTCTGCGCAAGCAGCCGTGGGCGCCCAGTGACCTGGAGGGAGCTGCTCTCTGGTTGCGCAATATGTACCGCCGCTGGTTTGACCTTAAAGCGACGTTTGACCTGAGCCAGCGCCGCTATCTGGAGGTCAGGCTGGAGGAGTTTTGCGTGCAACCGGAAGCGGTGCTGGAAGAAATTTGCGCGCTGGCAGGGCTGGAGTACCGCTTCGCCGAGCTGCCGGCAATTTCCCTGGAGAAAGCCGATTACTGGAAGCACGAGATGGACCGCGAGGAGCAGCAGCGGGCCACCGAAATTCTGGCTCCTTACGTGGAGTGGTTAGGTTACGAGATTTAAGCGGGCTTTGGACGGTTTGTCGGTCGCTATTTGCAGGAGCAGACTTTGAAGACATTGTTGGTTGGCCTGGACGCCGCCTGTTGGGAGTACCTGGAGCCATTACTTGAAGAGGGGCAGATGCCCACCCTGCAGCGACTCCTGGAACGAGGAATACCGGGCGCCATGCACTCCACAATGCCGCCGTGGACGCCCACAGCCTGGGCCACGCTGGTTACGGGCAAGAACCCTGGCAAACATGGCGTCTTCGACATGATGTGGCGTCGACCGGGCAGCTACGAGTTCAGTCCTACCAGCAGCCGCGTGCGCGCCGGCACTCCCTTCTGGCAACGGCTGGCCGAGCGCGGCGTACGCGTGGGCCTGGTCAATATCCCCTTCACCTATCCGGCCACCGGCGCGGGGTGTGAATTTGTCGTCTGTGGCTTTGGCACACCGGAGGGTGCGAGTGACTTTGTCTATCCCGTAGAGCTTTCCCAGTCGCCGCTATTCGCCGGCTACCAGCCCGTCGTGGCCGCTGAAACGTTGCGCAGTGCGCCGCCAGATGAGCTGCTGGAGGTGGAGAAGGAGTACCAGAGCCGCCAGGTGCAGATTGCGCTGGCGCTGGCCGAGCAGTATGGGGTTGACGTCCTGGCCATCAACCTGATGCTCACTGACCACGCCAACCACAAGATGCCGCAGATGGCGCAGGTGCGCGAAGCATACCGCCACGCCGATAGAGATTTGGAGCAGCTTTTGCGTTCTTTCGCTCCCAACAACGTGCTCCTCCTTTCAGACCACGGTTCCAGCCGCGTGCAGGGTGATTTCCTGCTCAATTCGTGGCTGCAAGACCAGGGTTTTTTCGTACCCGCGCGGCGCACGTCGCAAGAGCAGGCGGAGTTGCTGAACTGGATCCTGATGCAATATCTGCGAGAAAGGAATGGTTGGAGCGGCCCCATGGAGAAAGTGGCGCGCTGGCTGCTGCGCCTGAGCGTACCGCGCCTGCCACGAGCGCTGCAAGAGCGTTTCTGGGCGCGCATTGAGGCCGCGCTGCCAGGAGCGCGACGCTATATGCACTTTGCCAATGACCCCGATCCCCAACAATCGGTTGTTTTCCCCGGTTCCGCCTACTCCGGCCTGCTCTACCTCAACGTTGCCGGACGGGAAGAACAGGGTGTGTTGTCTACCTCTGAGCGGGAGAAATTAGTGGCCGACTTGGCCGGCCGCCTGGCCGAGATTACGGATCCCATAAGCGGCCGGCCGCTCTTCTCTGCTGTGTACCGCGCTGAGGAAATTTATCGTGGGCCGGCAACCGCTCTGGCCCCGGATCTGATCCTTGACGCCTACGAGATGCCCTGGAACATCCGCACGCGCAATTCTAAACCGATCCTGAGTCGCATCCGCAACGGTTATTTCGTAGACGCCGTGCACGGGCGGGATTACGGCTGGCACAGCAAGGAAGGGATGTTCGTCTTCTGTGGCGAGGCCTTCCCTGCCGCAGGTCAATCGGGCCAACGCCACAATCTGCGGCTGGAGGATGTGCCGGCGCTTTTGTTGCACCTCTACGACGTGCCGCTGCCGGAGGATTATGACGGCCGCGTGCCTACCGAATTGCTGAAGCCTCCCTATGCCGGTAGACCGCTACGCTCGCAGGCCGGAGACGAGCCGGGCGTGGCGACGCAAACCACCGAGTTCTCTGAAGATGAGGCCGAAAGCCTGGCGCACCATCTACAGGCACTTGGCTACCTGGAATGACAATGTCTGGCAAGCCGCTAAAAGTAGCCTATACCATCCAGAACGTGGGCAATATCGACTTTCGCCACGACGTCGGCGACACCGTGCCCGTCAAGCGCACGTTGCTGGGGTTGCAGGAAGCCGGCCACCGGGTCACCTGCTTCATGCTCAACGGGCGCTCGGTGCGCGCCCTGGACGATGTTGGGGCCAGCGACCATTACCGCGAAGTGGCGCAGGGGCTGAGCGGCACACGCCCTTTTCGCCTCTTTGAGAGTGGCGTGCGGCGTGCGCAGCAGGAGCTGCGCCTGCCTTATCTGGCGCTGTTCGACAGCCTGCGTTTTTACGAAGCAGCCTTGCGCTTCTTGCCTGGTTATGCTCTATGTCACGAGCATAGCGGCCTGCTATCGGCCGGTACCGCACTGGCCTGCCGGCGCAGGGCGACGCCCTACGTGCTGACGGTTAGCGCCGATCCCTTTGTGGAGCGAGCCAGTATGGGCCGTTCAATGCCGCCACTGCAGCGACGGCTGGCTGCTGCCATTGCCCGCTTCACCTACCGGCAGGCGGCGGCGATTTTCTGCGTGTCCGAACCGGCGAAAGAGAACCTGGTGCAGCGCTGGCACGTTGACCCGGCGAAGATCGTGGTCATGCCCAACGCCGTCGATGCGCAGCGTTTCCGCCCCGACCTGAATGGAGCGCAGGCGCGGCAAGAGCTGGGCCTGAACGGGGATCTCGTCGTCACCTTCAGCGGCAGCTTTCAGCCCTGGCACGGTTTGGAAGAGCTTGTGTCCGGCTTTGCCCAGATCAGAGCCGAGCTGCCCCAGGCGCGCCTGCTGCTGGTGGGGGATGGCCGCCACCGCGCCGCTGTGGAGCATGCCATTCGCGAACACGGCATTCAGGATGCGGTGACCATCACCGGCCTGCTGCCGCAGGAGCGGGTGGCCGAGCTGCTGGCGCTCAGTGACGTGGCCGTCGTGCCCTACCCGCAGCTACCGCAAGAGTTATGGTTCTCGCCGCTCAAGCTTTACGAATATATGGCTGCGGGGCGGGCCATCGTCGCCTCACGAGCGGGGCAAATTGGCGAGGTGATTAAAGATGGGCAAAACGGGCTGCTGGTGGAGCCGGGGAACGTGCCGCAGTTGGCGGCGGCGATATTGAAGCTGTTGCGCGATCCGGCGCTGCGCCAGGTGCTGGGCCGGCGAGCGCGCCAACAGGCACAAGAACAGCATTCCTGGCAGCAGTATGTCAGGCGTGTTGAAGAGGTGTACTACCGTGTTATTCAGTAGCAAACGGTTGAAGCTATGGTTGGCTGCTGTTGCACTTTGTCTGCTGCTCGCAGTGGGCGGCCAGCAGGCAGCGGCCCAAATTCGGGGTGGTTGGTCCATTCCTCTCCAGCTTTCCACGCCAGGTCGGGCTATTGCCGACCCCCTCATCATCAGCGATGATTACGGCTACGTGCACGTTCTGTGGGTAGAGATGCTGCCCGACAACCGCAGCGTGCTGCAATATGCCCGCTACGACGGCCAAACGTGGTCACCGTCCGTGGACATTCGCGTCACTCGACCTGATACAGCCATCAGCTCGCCCTCTGTGTCCATTGACGAGAACAACATCATGCATGTGGCCTGGATAGAGGGGTTGGCGGGACCAGCTTACTACACCTTCGCGCCGGCCCACAACGCTCTCAACGCTCGCCACTGGTCGGAGCCGCGTACAATTCGTATCCCGGCGGTGCGCCTCATTTTGCGCGTGGATGCCGCAGGCACGCTGCACCTCATCTTTTCCGTCTCCGCCGAGGGCCAATACCGGCGTGGTATCTACTACACGCAGTCGAAGGACGAGGGCGTCACCTGGTCCCCGGCCTACTGGATTGACCCCGACATTCCCCCTGATTTTGCGCCCAACCAGATGCAGTTTGAGCTGGACAGCGAGGGCGGGTTGCACGTAATGTGGTTCTACGGCAACGTGGCTCATGCTTCGGAGAACGATTGGATCCGCTATGCGCGCTCGCTTGACGGTGGCCAGAGCTGGTCGTTGCCTTTTACCCTGGCGCGCAATCAGGAAGGTGCTCCTGAGCTGGGCGGCGCTTCACGGCCGGTAATGGCGGTCAACGGCTCACAGGTTCATGTGGTGTGGGCTGGAGGTGACCTGCTCTATCGCCATCACCGTTACTCTGTCGACCGCGGCAGCACCTGGAGTACGGAGCAACAGATCTTCGGCGAGCTGAACGGTCAGGCACGAGAAGACCTGATCGCCGATCAGCTAGGACGCATCCATTATTTCGGCCAGATTCGTTATCCACAGGGGATCTATCACGCCTACTGGGACGGTGAGCACTGGTCGACGCCGGAGCTAATCTACCTCATCGTCAATTCAGCGGCCGATACCATGCCGGCGGGCATCATCCACGCCCACGACACACACCCGGCTATCCGCGCCGGCAACGAGATCTTCCTGACTCTGGCCGATCCGCCGCCGGAACCGGGGCGACGGCTGTTCATCACCAGCCGCAAATTAGACGATCTGGCGCCGTTGGCTGTGCAACCCACACCCACGGCCACTCCCGTGAGCGAACCGACGGCTACGCCTACTGTCACGCCACCACCGCCTACGGCTACCCCGCCGCAGTTTGCGCAAGATCCACCACAAGAGACACCTTCGCCGGGCAGCCCGATTGCCCTGGGCGTCGCCGCGCCGTTGTTGCTCGTTTTCCTGGCGGCCACAGTCGTCGCTTTCGCTCGCTATCGTCACCCCTGAACCAGGCATAAATAAGCATGAACCGACCAAACGTCATACTTCTCACGCTTGATACCCTGCGCGCCGATATGGTGGGTTGCTATGGGCAGCGTTCATTTCGAGGCTGGTCGGAGGCATCCCCGACGCCGCACCTTGACCGCATGGCGGCCCAAAGCGTTCTTTTTCAGAATGCGATTACGGGCGGCTCCTGGACCCAGGCTGCCTTTCCGCCTCTGCTCACCTCCACCTACGCTTCGATGTATGGCGGTTGTCTGGGGCGGCTATCGCCACAGCGCCCTTCGCCGGTGGAGGCGCTGGCGCAGGCTGGTTATCGCACGGCGGCCTTCTCCACCAGTCCGCTCCTCAGCCGCAAGTATGGCTATGACAGGGGGTTCCGGCATTTTTATGATCTGCTGCCACAGCGGGGCAATCCTTCTCTGCGCCGGCTGAAGGGTGGGCAGGCGTTGCTGAGGCAGCCGTGGTTGCAGCGTGCGGCCCAGACGCTGGGGGCCGATCTGCGGCCGGCAGCGGTCTATGGCTCGGCCGAGGAGTTGACGCAAAGGAGCATCGACTGGCTGCGTGAGGCGGCTGCCCAGAGCCAGCCGCAGCAACCCTATTTTCTGTGGCTCCATTACATGGACGTGCACTGGCCCTACCACCTGGAGGAGGATTTGAAGGACGCGCGGGCCTGCGCACAGGCCTGGCGCGATCTGGCGCACCTCTATGAGGTCAACTGGCACGGCGCTGCGGTCTCAGCCCAACAGCGCGCGCACTATGTGGCACTTTATGAGCGGGCGCTGGCCTATCTCGACCGCCAGCTAGGACGGCTGTTCGCGGTGTTGGAGGAGCTGGAGCAGGTTGAGAACACGTTGCTCATCATCGTCTCTGATCATGGCGAGGAGTTTCTGGAACGGAAGCATTGGGGCCACTTTGAGGTCAATCTGCACGATGAGATCTTGCGCGTGCCCCTGCTGATGCGCCTGCCGGGGCAAAGCGAGGGCCGCGTGGTGCATTCACAGGTGCGCACGCTGGACATCATGCCCACGGTGTTGGAGCTGTGCCGTTGTCCTGCCCCTGAGGCTATGGAAGGTGAGAGTCTGACACCGTTGTGGGCGGGCAATGGAAATGCCTACAAGGGACAGCTCTCCATCAGCGAGATGTGGCGCGATGGGCGTCATATCATTGCGCTGCGCACCGGGCGGTTCAAATACATCTGGGACAGCAAGGAGCCTGAGCGACCCCGTCTGTATGATCTGGCTGTAGATCCGCAGGAGCAACAGAACCGAGCCAGCGACGAGTCTGCGCTCGCTGCTCGTTTTCAGCAGCAGGTTGACCAACACCGGCAAGGGGTCGCTGCTACGGCCCCGGCTGCTGTGGCACTGGAGCCAGAAATGGATCATGAACTGCTAAATCGCCTTCGCGATCTCGGTTATGTTCGCTGAGCGCTTTCAATAACTCCGAAGATAACAATGCGCATTCTGTTCGTCTCTAATTTTTATCCCCCGGCGCGGCCGGGCGGCTATACCCAATGGTGTTATGAAGTAGCCAACTGCCTGCAAGAGCGCGGGCACACGATTGCTGTTCTCACCAGCCGTTACCAGCGAGAGCGAGCCGGCCGCGGAGAAGCACACGTCCATCGCCTGCTGCACCTGGATGGCGATCTCTTTTACTACCAGCCGCGCCATTTTTTCAGCCAGTGGCTGAGAGAGCAGCGGGAGAACAAAGAGACAGTTCGCCGCGTGATTGCTGCGTTCAGGCCCGACATTGTTTTTATCTGGGGCATTTGGGCGATGTCAAAGGCTGTTCCGGCCACGGTAGAGGCACTGGTTCCAGACGGTGTCGTATACTATCTCTCTGATTACTGGCCCGCGGCTGCGGATATGCATTCAACTTACTGGGAAGCACCGGCCAGGCGCCGGTTGATGCAGTTGCCCAAGTGGTTCCTGCGCCAGATGGCTCGCCGCATCATGGCCCGGGAGCAGCATAGACCGCTGCGCTTCGAGAATGCTATTTGTGTCAGCGAAGCCGTACGCCAGCACTTGATTGCCGCCGGCTTGCCGCTGCAAGAGGCGCGGGTGATTCACGGCGGCACAGACCTCGCCCGTTTCCCCCAGGCGGTGAACGGCCACTATCATAATGGCACGCTGCGCCTGCTCTATGCGGGGCAGTTGGTCGAGCACAAGGGCGTCCATACCGCTGTCGAAGCGATGGCCCACCTGGCGCAGAATCATCTGGCGCAGGACGTGCAACTGACTGTTGTCGGCGCAGGGCATCCGGCGTACGAGGCTGGTCTGCGGCGCAAGGTCGATGAAACCGGGCTGCGCGATTATGTTCACTTTAGGACGCCTGTCGCGGCGCATGAGATGCCAGCCGTTCTTGATGAACATGACGTTTTGATTTTTCCTTCCATTTACGAAGAACCACTGGCGAGGATGACGCAGGAAGCGCTGGCCTCAGGTATTGTGGTCGTAGGTACGCTCACCGGAGGAACCCCGGAGATTCTGAAAGATGGAGAGAACGGGCTGACTTTCGCGGCCGGTGACGCCAGTGGCCTGGCGCGCCAGATTGAAAGGTTGCTGGAGGAGCATGATCTGGCTGCACGACTGGCTGCGGCCGGTCGCCAGAGCATTGTCGATCACTTCAATCTGACGCGCATGGTAGATGAGATTGAGGCCTATTTACAGGCGGTAGTGGCCGGCGATACAGGGCAGCGCGACTCAGCGCTTCTTGGGGACCCTGTGTAATTATGCGCGTGCTGTTCCTGACCAATTTCTACCCCCCATACGAGCTGGGGGGGCAGGGGCTTTCTTGCCAACAGGTGGTTTGTGGCCTGCGCCGTCGCGGGCACGAGACGTTTGTGCTGACCAGCATGAGGGGCACAGGCAACCGGCCTGTTGAAGAAGAGGGCGTTTCGCGCAGCCTCTACCTGGAGATGGACGATGTGCCCTGGCGAAACAGCCTCTCGTTGCTGACGCAACGCAAGGCGCGGGAAGCGCACAATCTGCAGCGACTAGAAGCGGTACTGCAAGAGGTGGAACCGGATCTACTCTTTATCTGGGGTATGTGGAACCTGCCCCGCTCCCTGGCGTGGCGGGCGGAGGAGTTGTATCAGGAGCGGGTTGTCTACCGTTTTGCCGAATATTGGCCTACGTTACCCAGCCAGTACACGCTTTACTGGCAGGCTGAGGGCCGCACCCTGCCCACGCGGCTCTTGCGGCGCCTCCTGCGCCCCCTGGCCCTGGCGTTGGGGCCGGACGAACAGAAGCGGCCGGTGCTGCACCTGCGGAACATGATTTGTGTGAGCGAAGCGGTGCGACAGGAGCTGATTCGCAGGGGCATAGACGCTACTGGGGCGCGTGTGATTCGGACTGGGCTGGATATGAAGCCCTATGTGAACGGGTCGCTGCGACCCCCAGGCCGTGCGGAAGCAGGACCGCTGCGCCTGCTCTATGCGGGGCGGCTGGCGGTTGACAAAGGGGTTCACGTGCTCATCGAGGCCCTGGAGCAGCTCGTTCGGCGTGACGGCGACGTGCGGCTGGATCTGGTGGGCGGGGGCGACGCAGAGTATGAGGCGCGGTTGCGCTCGGATGTGGCGCGGAGAGGGCTGCAGGAACATGTCACTTTCCGCGGACGGGTGCCGCGGGAGCAGATGCCGGCGATATACGCGCAGCACGATGTACTGGTCCTGCCTTCAATCTGGCCCGAGCCATTTGCGCGGGTGGTTCTGGAAGGGATGGCCTC
>CAZRTM010000019.1:0-19487 GCA_964602995.1 uncultured Ardenticatenaceae bacterium | reverse complement strand
CAGGAGCTGTTGCCAGGGAGTGTGCGTGAATAGACCGAACGTTATTGTCTTGATTATCGACGCGCTACGCGCTCACGATGTCTCTTGCTACGGGTATGAGAGGCCGACGACGCCGCACCTGGACCGCTTCGCTGCCCAGAATCTGCTCTTTCGCCGCGCCTTTACCACCGCCACCTGGACCATTCCCTCGCACGCCTCGCTGTTAACCGGCCTCTACCTCTCCCAGCATCGCATCGAGAACGTGAAGGCGAATCGTCGCTTCCATCCGGCCATTGTGACGTTGCCCCAGGCCCTGCAGCGCAGCGGCTACCGCACTACGCTCTTTACTGAGAACCCGCTCTTCAGCCCCGAGCACAATTTCGACCAGTTCGGGCACTGGTACGGTTTTGGACGGCAGTTCGACAAAGGCGAGGGGCGCGACCGCGGCGGGAGGTGGCAGCGCCTTTACGACAAAGTGGAGCGCTACCGGCGCAAGCTATCCAATACGAGGCAGCTTTTCAACGGGATGCTGCAGCATATCGAAAATAACGGCGAGCAACCGTTCCTGATGATAGCCAACGTGACAGATGTACACTACCCCTGGGCCATACCTCCTCTGGCCCTGCTGCGAAAACTGGGCGGGGATGTGCGCCACCTGACCAATAGCGAGATGTATGATCCAAACCCGTTCCAGTTCAATAGCAGGCTGCGCCCCATCACCGAGCAGCATCGCCACATCTGGCGCGACTTATACGACGGATCTATTCGTCACGTAGACCATGAGGTGGGGCGATTTCTTGAAGCGCTGCAAAGGTGGGAGGGATACGACAATACAATCCTCATTATCACCGCCGACCACGGTGAGATGCTGGGGGATGGGCGCGACATCTTCGGCCATACCCTGACGTTGCACGACTACGTGATGCACGTGCCACTGCTGGTGCGCCACCCGGACTATGGAGCGAGGATGGTGGAGGGCGTCGTGCAGACGCTAGATTTGTTCCCCTCCATCCTGGAATGGTGCCAGGCGCGCGCCGCAGGGATTGAGGCAGCGCAGCGACAGCGCCCGCCGTTGTCACAGGCGATTGAAGCGCCGGCCGTGGAGCACAGCGGATATGCCTTCGCCGAAGAAGACTATACCCAGAGCTATGACGTGCGCAGCAGCCTGTTGCGCATGAACCGCGAATTGGAGCCAGATCGCTACCCGCAGCAACAGATCGCGGTGCATTCGGCGTCGCACAAATTCCTCTGGCGTTCCGATGGCAAGCATGAACTGTATGACCTGGATGCCGATCCCGCCGAGACGCAGAACCGTATTGACGACGAAACATTGGCGCCTGTGCGTCGCGAGCTACAGGAGCGGCTGGAGCAGTGGCGAGATTCACTGACGCCTTTCCCGCCCGTCGTGCTCGACCGGGATATCACCACCTCGCCTGAGGTGAGCAGAAGATTGCAAGAGCTGGGTTATCTGAGTTAAGGAAGTAGGACGGTGGACTTCATAGACCACCAGTGACGGGACGTGAGTATGAACGGTTCCCAAGTGACCGTTGGCGTCATCATTCCAACTTATAATCGCGCTACCATGTTGCGCGAGACGCTGCTGGCCCTGGCGCAACAGACCTTTCCCGCGGAACAGCTAGAAGTGATTGTTGTCGACGATGGCTCGAGCGATAACACGCGAGAAGTAGCCCAGCGGCCATATCCGTTTTCTATCTGTTACCTGCGTCAGGAGAACAGCGGCGACGCAGAGGCGCGCAACTATGGAGTGCGACACACAGGGGCAGAACTGCTGGTCTTTCTGGATGATGACATCATCGTGACTCCCGACTTTTTATCGCAACTGGTTGTGGACCACGGTGGAGAGGAGCGGCGCATTATCAGCGGCACGGAGATAGTAGCGGCTGCTGCCGCAGAGGCCCCTGCGGCCGCAGGGGTCCCTGTTACCACAGGGGGCGCAGAACGGGTGACGCCCCTCAACTTTGTGGACCTCTGCAGCAACAATATGGCTCTTAGTCGCGTTGCCTACCTGGCTATCGGCGATATGGATAATCTTGGCTTTTCCGGCTCCAGCATCTGGTGCGATGTGGATTTTGCCTACCGCGCCCGCGAACTGGGTTACGAATTTGTGCGTAGCCTGGGCGCCCGCTACTGCCACCGCGACTATGTGAACGATAGCCTCGACAACCAGATTCGCCGCTGGCGGGAAGCGGCCTTCCGCGCCGCCGCTCTCTTTGAGAAACATCCTGATTTAGTGCCTCACCTGCCAATGTTTGAGGATAAGGTTGCCATTTCCTGGCGAAACGATTCAGCAGCGCTGGTAGTGCGTAAATTGATGCGTAAGCTCCTATCGTCGCCCCCTGTCCTGTCTCTTATGGAAAGGATCGTCTCGGAACGGGACTCGAACCAGGGTCCACAACGCTCCGGACGTCTACGGCGTGCGCTGCGCCGCTGGGTCATTGGCGGGCATATTTACCATGGCTACTGGCATGGTCTGCGGTCGGGTGCTGGCCGGACGGGGAAGGAGTAAGGATGAACGAATCGTTTCTGCCCAGGCGTCGTTTTGAGCTTTCGCCAGATCAGCGTCACCAGGCGCTGCGGTTGGCCATCATTGCGGCCGTTTTCGTGATTGTTTCCCTGGCCCCCTCGCGCGCCAGCGAGAGGCAGATGGTATTAGGCACTATACTCATCGCTGGTGCTGGCGGCGCCGTGCTCTTGCTCAAACATCCGCCGCTGGGGCTGGTCGTTGCCGCTGTTTCCGGTTTCGTCCTGCCTGCCTTTGGGCCTGGGGGCCTCAATTTCACGCTACTCATCACTGGCGGGCTGGTCGTGCTATGGCTGCTGGATCTGGTAGCTAACAAGAAGCTGCGCGAGCTGGCCTGGACGCCGCTCACACAGTCGATGGCTGCTTTTGTGGCCGTTGCCCTGATCGCTTTTGTCGTGGGCCAGCTCAACTTCCATCCCCTGGTGGGCAACGCGCCATTGGACGCCCAGGTAGGTGGGCTGACCCTGTTTGTGTTATCCGGCGCTACCTTCTTCATGGCTTCAACCCAACTGCGCTCAATTGGTTGGTTGAAAGCGTTGCTTTACACCTACATCGGTGTGTCGGCGGCATTCTTGCTGTTCCGTAATGTTAGCCTTCTGAGCGGGCTGGCGCGGTTTCTTTTTCCTGAGCGTGGCGCTGGTGGTGGTGTCTTCTGGGCCTGGTTCCCCGCGCTAAGCCTCAGCCAGGCGCTCTTCAACGATGATCTTAGCCCACGCTGGCGGGTGCTGTTTGGGACGCTCGGGGTTGGGTCCCTGGGAGTTGCCCTTTACTACAACTTTGAGTGGAAATCGGTGTGGGTGACGGCGCTCTTCACGGCCGGTGTGGTTGTGGCCCTACGCAACTGGCGCCTCGCGGTGTTGAGTGGCGTGCTTGGTTTGGTACTTGTGCTGCTCATTGCCCCAGACGTGATTGCTTCTGAAGATTACAGCCTCTCGACCCGCATCGAGGCATGGCTGATTCTGGCGGAGATAATTAAGGCCAGTCCTATTCTGGGACTTGGCTTTGGCAACTACTACTGGGTTACGCCCCTCTACCCCATTCGCGGCTGGTACGTGCAGTTCAATTCTCATAACAACTACGTGGATATTGTGGCGCAAACGGGTCTGTTAGGCCTGTTCTGCTTTTTGTGGTTCGCCTGGGCCTGTGGCCATCTGGCCTGGCGCATGGGCCGCGAGGCAAAGAGCGGGTTCGAAAGGGCGTACGCCTACGGCGTGCTGGCCGGTCTGGCCGGTACGTTGCTGGCCGCGATGTTGGGCGACTGGCTGCTGGGATTCGTCTACAACATAGGCCTGAGCAGCTTTAAGAGCGGGGTCGTGGTCTGGCTCTTTCTGGGTGGCTTGCAGGCGCTGCACACGATGCACCAGCGGCACCAGGCGGTTCTCTCAAGATGAAACTGTCCATCGTCATTGTCAACTGGAATACGCGCGCGTTTGTGCTGGCTTGCCTGGACTCCCTGGTTGAGGAGCTGGCGCGCTTTGGCCCCGGCCAGGCAGAGGTGATCGTCGTCGATAATGCGTCGAGTGATGGCAGCGCCGAAGCAATCGCCAGGCGCTTCCCGGACGTACACCTTATCTGTAACGAGGGCAACGTGGGCTTTGCTGCGGCCAATAACCAGGGTATTCGCGCCAGCACGGGGCAATATGTTCTGCTGCTCAACCCGGACACAGAAATCCGGCGCGGCGCTCTGATGGCTCTCGTCTATTTCATGGACGCCCGGCCCGAGGCCGGGGCGGTAGGGCCGCGGCTGCTCAACGAGGATGGCACGCTGCAAATTTCCTGCCAGCCACGACCGACGCTGTTCCGCGAATGGTGGCGTTTGTTCCACGCGGACAACGTGTGGCCTCTTTCCAGCTACCCCCCGGCGCGTTGGGAGAGTGGGGAAGTGGTTGAGGTGGATGTTATCAAAGGAGCCTGTTTACTGTTGCGCCGGGCGGCGCTGGACGAGGCAGGCTCTCTGAACGAGCAATATTTCATGTATACCGAAGAGGTGGACCTCTGCCACCGCGTCCAGGCGGCTGGCTGGCGGCTCTTCTGGGTTCCCACGGCCGAAGTGGTGCATTACGGCGGGCAGAGCACGCGCCAGGTGGCGCGCGAGATGTTCCTGGAGCTTTACCGCAGCAAGCTGCTCTACTTCCGCATTCATAAGGGGCGTGCGGGAGCCGTTCTCTATAAAGCGGTGCTGGCTGCCGCGGCGCTGGCGCGCCTGGCCCTCAGCCCGCTGGCGTTGTTGCAGCGGGGAGAGCAACGCCAGCAACACCTGCAGCTTGCAAGCAGCTATCTCTCCTTGCTCAGGGCACTGCCCACAATGTGATCGCCCACAATGTAACCATGCGCATTCTCTTTCTTTCACAGCTCATACCCTACCCTGCAGACGCGGGGCCTAAGGTGCGCAGTTATCATCTGATTCAATATCTGGCACAGCGCGGCCACGAGATTACGTTGGTTGCCTTCCGGCGTTCGTCCGACCGGGCCGAAGATATTGAGCATATGCTGCGTTACTGCACTGCCGTGCACACGGCGCCCATGATTCGCTCCCGCGTTCGTGATTTGTGGCATATGGGCCGCAGCTTCATGAGCCGGTCGCCTTTTCTCATTGCTCGTGATCATGTGCCCGCCATGCACAGCAAGATCGGCGCTCTCGTAACGTCGGGCCATTTCGACGCCATTCACGTAGACCAGTTGTGGATGGCGCAGTATGCGCTGGCTGCTGGCAACAATGGAAACGGCGCAGGACAGCGCCCTCTTCTGGTTCTGGACCAACATAACGCGGTCTTTGTCATTGCCCAACGGCTGGCGGAGAGCAGTGAGAACCAACTGCTGAAGGAGATGTTCAGGCGGGAAAGCGCGTTGTTGGAGCGCTATGAACAGGAAGTTTGCGCCCGTTTCGACCGCGTCGTGTGGGTGACCAGCGAGGACCGCGCTGCATTGGGAGCCGACGGTGGGCTGACTATCCCCATCTGCATCAACCCTGATGAGAAAACGGTGGTTCAGCGCGCGCCGGATGCCTGCCGGGTTACGTTTCTCGGCGGTCTGCACTGGCCTCCCAACGCCGATGGTGTGCGCTGGTTTGTCTCGCAGGTCTGGCCCCGGGTTGTGGATCTTGTTCCGGATGCCCGGCTCACCGTTATCGGCAAAGATCCGCCAGCCGAGCTTGATCCGGCGACGGTTCCTCAGCTTGAGGCGCCCGGGTTCGTGCGCGACCTTCAACCTTATCTGAGCGAGACGGCTGTCTTCATCGTGCCCCTGCACGCGGGTGGCGGTATGCGCGTCAAGATCCTCGACGCCTGGGCCTGGGGCCTGCCTGTGGTCTCCACAACCATTGGCGCGGAGGGGCTGGCCGGCCGTGACGGTGAGAATTTGCTTTTGGCCGACACGGAAGCGGAATTTGCGGCAGCGACGGTCCGGCTTTTGCGCGATGCTGACCTGCGACAACGGCTGGCGCAGGGCGGGCGAGCCACCGTAGAGAGATGTTATGACTGGCGTCACGTTTATGAGGCGTGGGATGCCATCTACCGGTAAGCGATATGGCAATTAAGCTGGCAATTAAGCAACTGATACAACGGCGTGAGCGCAAAGTTTTCCTACTGGGCATCGTCCTCGTTTCTATCCTAACGCGGGTGGCTGCTGCTCTCTACTTTGGGCAGGATGTCACCCCGTTGCCGGGCACGCACGACCAGGTCTCGTATCACACACTGGCCCTGCGCGTGTTGGAGGGTTACGGCTTTACTTTTGGCGAGAATTGGTGGCCGGTGACCGCAGCCGGCAGCCCCACGGCGCACTGGAGCTATCTCTACACCTTATTCCTGACGGCCGTGTATGCCGTCGTCGGGGTGCAGCCGTTTGTGGCCCGCGTTCTGCAGGCGCTCATTGTGGCCATTCTACAACCATACCTTACCTGGAAGATTGGACGCTCCCTATTCGGTGAGGTAGTGGGTCTGGCAGCAGCGGCCCTGAGCGCGGTGTACATCTACTTCATTTACTATTCGGCCGCGCTGATGACAGAAGCGTTTTACATCGTTGCCGTCCTGGCCGTGCTCTGGTTATTGATACGGTTGGCAGAGGTGGAGCCAGAGAAGGTGCGTGGCGTTGCCGTCTGGCTGGGCCTGGCGCTGGCCGCAGCCGTGCTTTTGCGCCAGCTATTCTTGTTGCTGTTTCCCTTCCTCTTACTGTGGACCGTCTGGGCGCGTTATCGTCGCTATCGGGCGCTTCCCTGGCGCCCGCTCCTGCTGACGGCGCTGATTGTGGCCGGTTTCATCCTGCCCTTTACTGTCTATAACTACACACGATTCAACCGCTTTGTGCTGCTCAACACCAACGCCGGCTACGCTTTCTTCTGGGCCAACCATCCCATTTACGGCGCCCACTTCGAACCGATTTTGCCACCTGAAATGGGCAGCTATCAGGATCTCATTCCGGCCGAGCTGCGCTCGCTGGATGAAGCCGCTTTGGAGCAGGCGTTGATGCAGCGGGGCATCGGCTTTGTACTGGAAGATCCACTCCGCTATGCGTTGCTCTCGCTGAGCCGCGTTCCGGCCTATTTCATGTTCTGGCCCTCCCAAAGCTCAGGTATGATCAGTAACCTCTCGCGCGTGTTGAGCTTCGGCCTCTTCCTGCCCTTTATGCTATATGGGCTGTGGCTGGCTGTGCTCCGGGGTGGCCGGCAGCAGCAGGCCGAGGATGGTCGCCTGGCGCGCCTTGCCACGCCAGACATCCTCCTTTATTTGTTTGTTTTTCTTTACACAGCTATCCATCTCCTCTCCTGGGCATTGGTGCGTTACCGGTTGCCAGTGGACAGTGTGCTGCTTGTCTTTGCTGCGGCCGCATTGGTCACGTTAGCGCGACGCCTGTTCGCGCCGGAGGGTGCAGTGGTGGGAGCAAACGAGGGTCTATTGGAGCCAGAGAAGGGGTAAGCATCGAAATAAGCATCGAAACGGGGGTAAGAAGTATGTCTATCTGGTATGAGCGGGTAGGCGATTGGGCCAATAAGGTGGAGCAGAAATCAGAGCGTATCTTGTTATCGGTTGTGCTACTGGCGCTGGTGTTGCGCGTGCTTTACGTGCTGGTTGCCCCACAGGTCGATCCGCTGTTGCGCCAAAACCCACTGCACGGGGATGCGTCTGGTTATCACCTGCTGGCCAAACATCTGCTGTCGGGCGAGGGATTTAGCTGGGACGATGGTTTCCCGACCTCCTATCGCCTGCCCGGTTATCCGTTTTTTGTGGCAGGCGTCTATTTCCTGTTCGGCGAGAGCATCACTGCCGTAGGGCTGGTGCAGGCGGTGCTGGGCGCATTGCTTTGCCTGGCCATATTCCGTTTCACGGAGCGCCTTTTTAGCGTCCCGGTGGCCCTCCTCAGCGCTGCAGCGGTCGCCGTGAACCCGCTGCTCATCTACATAACACCCTGGGTCTATTCAGAGACGCTGTTCCTGCTCCTTTTGTGGCTGGCGTTGTGGTTGTGGACCGTGTCGTTGGAGCAGCCATTTTCGGCGCTGCGGCTGGCTGCCACCGGTATCTTGTTGGGTCTGGCAACCCTGGTGCGGCCTGAGGTCGTGATTTTTATGCCGTTGCTACTTGGCGCACTTCTGCTCCTAAGGCGAGTGGAGGCGTTCAAGCGCGGGCTGGTGGTTCTGGCCACTTTGTTGTTGGTGCTTCTCCCGTGGTCCCTGCGCAACCAGGCTGTGCATGGCGAGTTCGTGCTGCTGACGACCAGCGCTGGCTCGAACTTCTATGCTGGCAATAACCCCGACGCTAATGGCGGCTCGGCCTGGACATTTCCCATAGAGGGGATGACGGAGGTGGAGTCAGATCGGGCGTTGCGCGCACAGGCCAGACGTTGGATCGAGGAAAACCCACGAGAGGCGCTGCTGCTGCTGCCCAAGAAGCTCTACCGCTTCCTTTCGCCAGTGGCTCTGGAAACAGAAAACTCGCCGTTCGGTCGTGCGGCCATTCTGCTTGATCTGTTGTACGCTGTTTTCCTTTTCGCGGCGCTGATGGGCATGTGGCGCAACTGGCGTAAGAATGGCGCGTTGTCGGCAATAGTGCTGGTTGTGGTTTATTTGCTGACCGCTCTGGTCTTCTATGGCGGGACCCGCGTTAGTATACCCGCCATTCCGGCGCTGCTCATCTTTGCTGTGACCGCCGTCAAGGCCTGGTTGGCCCAGGTAGCGCCGGCGAGGGCCAGGACCATCCAGATCTAGCGGCCTGTGAGGAAGGGGACAAAGTGGGCGTTGGGCAGGTCGACAAATTCACCCCAGGAGATATCCAGCCGCGGCCGCCCTGCCTCCTGGACGTCGGAAGACCAGAAGTAACGACCGCTGTGGTAAGCAGTGTCTGCCGAGTAGAGGGCCAGGCGTAGCGGTTCCCCGGCCGCGAAGGCCTGGGCGACGGCGCGCGTGACGTCCCAGGTGATTGCGCGGCCAGGAAAGTAGTCATCTCCAAAGAACGGCTCGACCCAGGCGCCGCTGTGATTTTCCACGGCAGCCGGGGAGTTGTTCCAGGTGATGGTTTCTTCAACCCACGGCTCGTCTATGGTCAGTACCTGGATATAGGATGGCGGCGGCGGATCGTAATCCTGACCGGCGCTTCCGAACTGGTACATGGTCAGTGTGGCGGAGGTGATGGCATCGGCATCAGCAGGGATGGCGTCCAACGGAAAAGTAACATAGTAGCGTGAGTAGCAGGGCCAATCGGCGACGTCCCACTGGTTTTGAATGTTGATCTGCCCGTATTGGGCATAGTTGGCGTGGCCCCACTCTGTCCAGAATGGCGTCTCTTTGCCGCAGAGGCTGTGGCCGCCCACGTGCGCGTCGGGGACGACAGCGCCATTGAGACCATGCCGCACAGTTACCTCTCCGCGCTTTACTGCCGGGGTGCTGGCTGCCGGAAAGCCAAAGTGTAGCTCGGCCCACGAGGTTGGCTGGTCAGGGTTCATTGTTTCTGGCCAGGTTTGCACAGGGAGCGGGGGGCCAGCAGCGGCGTCGCGGTCGTGCATTTCAAGGGCCGCATGCCAGATAACGCCGGGAGCCGGGGGACTCGCCAGACCCAGAGAAGAGAAGGGAATGTGGAATCCAATCCACCAGCCACGGTCGTCGACCCGGTCATTGATACCATCACCGCGCCAGCCAGTTTCTGTCGAAAAGGAGGTGTCTGCAGCTTCCCAGCCGCTGCCCTGGTCGCGATAGGCAGCCTGGTATGTGCCTGTGCCCCGCGAATTGGCATTGACACTCAGTTGGCCTACAAACCGATGCCGCGTAGCTGAGGTCGAAGGTGCAAGGTAGAGCGTCATGGCATCCCACTGTGTTAACTCGCCGGGACTGGGCGTCATGTTCACCTGCAGGTGACGGTCGAAGGTGTGGACATGGACCTGTAGCCCTTGATCGTCATAACCGAGGCGCACATTGGCGCTGTTGCTTTCCAGGTAAACGTCACCAAACCAGAAGATGGCCCGTTGTGAGGCGGGGACGTCGTGGGGCAGGTTGACCCGTGGCGTCCTGGTTCCTGTTTGTTGCGATTCGGTTGCGGCGGCCGGCGCGGGTTGCAGAAAGGACAGAGCAACGACGATCCCCACCAGCATGAATAGAATTGGGATAATTTTCACGGCGCGACTAATACCTGACATGCAACGCCACTCCTTCAAATCAACTCTAGCTGTCTACTCTATCTCGAAGATGTCCCTTCAGGTAGGAGCGCCGTCGGAATAAACGTCTGGTAGACACTGAATCCTACCGACCCCTCGTTTTCCAGAGCGAGGACCAGCTTCTGGATGTAGTAGAGGTCACCGCGAGCAAAGACGGGCACGTCGATATATTTGCCCAGCTCGCTCAGCGGTTCGTCGAAGATGAGGGCTTTGGCGGCGAAGATGCTGTGCCCATCGTAGAGGACGGCGTGGCCGTTTTCGGCGTAACCGTCGATGGTGAAGGAAGCGAACCACAGCGGCGCCACTTCTTCGTACTCGTCCAGCGCACTGACAACTTTGGGCAGGGCGTGCTGGCGCAGGTAATCGGCCAACTCGGGCACCAGATAGAGGAAGTTGCTGGAAACGCTCAATGTGCGGCAGTAGGTGCCGGCGGGTATGGAGGCGGTGTTGGCATAGGCAGAATCTTTGGTGAAGTGTTGTGCGCGCATCTGCATCAGGCGCGTCAGCTCATTTTTGACCGCTGTTGATTCCGGTTGTCCGGCTAATGTCTCCAGATTGAGGTACCCGATGTAACCGGCGATGTAGGCGTTGTGCACCAGGGGCATCTTGAGCAGAAGTTCGTCGGAAGGTGGTGTTTCTAACTTGTTCTTACTGGCATCGTATATCTGCTGCGCGCCGCCAAAAAGCTCGGCGTACTTCCAGAGGGCATAGAAACTGTAAGGGTTAAGCCCCCAGACGCCTTGCTGCTCCCAACCGCCGTTATTTTTGAAGGCCCCGTGGAATGGGTTAGGTGTGTGGTTGGGGAGGGTGGCCTGTACCTCGGGCGGCAAGTCGAAGAATTCGCGCGCTGCCCCTTCACTCCAGCCCACATGGTTATAGGCATAGGGTGCATAGGCGGCGAACTCTTCCTGAAGATATTGCTTTACCTGTTCTTGCGTCGTCTCCGGCAGATGTGGCAAGGCCATGATCAGGGTCACAAAGGTGTCGGCGGGCTGGTGCCAGTAATCGACAAGCTGGTCGCCACACTGTGTTTGTGAGCGGAGATCGAAATGGCCGTGGCTCATATAGCCGGGGCGCAGGTGGCCGGCGGCGAGGATCTTGTCGATTTCTGTCTTCAGCTTCAGTTGGAGTAATGTCGTAGATGGCGTCGAGGCCACCGGCGCGGCGCTCACACTCTGTGCCATTGGCAGTTCGGGCGGATTGTCGGGCGCGGAAGGGGCGAAGGCGATAATGGCGTTGCTGCGGTGCATATAGACTCGCCCATTGTGTGGCACCGGGGGGTTGTTGTCGTTGTGGAAGCCGTAGACGCCATTGGGGCTGCCAAACGCATTGTAGGCCTGAATGTAATCATCGCTGGCGTTGAAGTACCGTTTATTGTAACCGGGGATTCTCTCTTCCAGATCGTAGGAAAAGTAAATCCATTCGCGGTTCTTGTCAGCCGGGCCGGTCGGCGGCCTCTTGCCGTTGTTATACCGTTCTGCAAAGCCGGTTTCTGGGATTGTGACGTCGAAAGCGCCGGCCTGGCGGTCACAGCAGAGATTCCAGTAGACCAGGTTTCCACCGGCTGCGGCGGCCATCGTCTCGTCGATAGCGCCCCAGTCAGAGCTTACCACGGAGATATAGGGGACGCCGGGTTGCCAGCCGGTGATATGGCCGCCAGCGATGACGGGCGAGGACATGTAATTGTTCTGCTGGTAGAGCACACCATCTGCGCCTACGACGGGCGGATAGCGGCTGGCAGCGCCGTCGTTGCCCGTCCACAACACAGGGGCAATTTCCATGTCAGCGCCGGTCGCGCGGTCGAGAACGAAGACAGTACGCCGCCACGGTTTCTGTTGGAAATATTGGATGATGCCGCTGGCATCAATCGTCGGCGTGCCGCTGGCCCATTTACCGGGAGCGGCGCCCAGGGGGGCGATGAGGGTTCCTCGTGACTCCGTTTCGCGGTTCGGATACATTTCCGCCAGCTCTGTGTGAGCCAGGCTGTTGCCGAAAGCGCCTGCGGAACGGTAGGCGTTGCTGCCGGAGAAGATGACGCGATCTTCATAGACCACGGGCCACCAGGAGTAGAAGCCTGCGCCAGGCAGCTTTTCCGATTTCCACACCAGAGCGCCGGTCTCGGCGTTCAGCGCATAGGCGTGGTTGTCGTTGGACGCGAAGAAGACGACGCCGTCCTGGTAAGCGGCGGAGTAGAGAATTGGCCCACCAGTGGCATATTTCCAGGCCAGTTTTCCTTCATTGGGGCCGCTGATGTAGATGGCATAGAAGCTGCCATCGCGATTGCCGGCGTAAAGTTTGTCGCCAACGACGAGCGGATTGGTTTGGAAGCCTGCGCCGGCCTCGAAGGTCCACAGGCCGTTGCCGGTGGCAGTGTCGATGGCGTGAATCATATGGTCGAAGCCGCCCACATAGGCGACGCCACCGGCCACAGTGGGCGAGTGGCCCAGCGGCATTTCGGTGGCATAGACCCAACGCTCGTCTCCGGTGGTTGCGTCCAGCGCGTATAGCCCGGCGGATGTGGAGATGTAGAGGGTGTTATCGACGGCAATGATCTGTACGCGCTGTGGGATGTACGGCTCGAAAGTCTTGAACCAGAGCGGGCGCAACCGTTGGGGGATTGATTCGGGTGTCCAGGAGGTTCGTTGCGGGTTGGCGGCCACTGTGTACCAGCCATTTTCACCGGTCTGAGCAGCTTCGACAGTTCTCTGCTCACCAGCAGTCGCCAGCGCACCGGCGACGCCACGGCATTCACTTGCAACGGTATCGCTGAGGCCCTGGCAGAAGCCAGCTATCAGATTTTCGTGGGTGGCAGCGAGGAGCAAGAACACGAGGGCGATGCTGGCCGCTAATGTTACTGTGAATATACGTCTCCGTTTCATGGAAACCTCCTTTCCAGTAAGCCGGGCATTATAGAGGGGGTCTCCACCCTTGAAAATAGTGATGAAAATTCTCTTTATCGTTCCTTATGTTCCGAATTTGATAAGGGTCCGGCCCTACAACCTGATTCGTCATCTGGCGCAGCGTGGGCATGAGGTCAGCGTGCTGACGCTACACAGTGATGAGCGAGAACGAGCGGATGTACAGGAGCTTAGGGCCTGTTGCCATGATGTCAGGAGCTTTGCGCTCTCGCGCTCACAAACTCTTCTGAACGTGCTTGGTGCTTTGCCCCAGAGGACGCCTCTACAAGCGGCTTACTGTTGGCAGCCCGCGATGGGCAAGGAAATTGATCGACTTTTCAGGGGGAGGAATGGCAGAGCTGTCTTCGACGTAGTGCATGTCGAGCATCTGCGGGGTGCAGTGTATGCCCTACATGTTAAAGGGATGGCGCCAGGAGGCAACAGGACCATAGTACCACCGGTGGTCTGGGATAGCGTGGACTGTATAAGCCTTTTGTTCCAGCAGGCGGCGCAGAAAAGCCGCAGCCAGGCCGGTCGCTGGATGGCGCGGCTGGAGCTGGGGCGCACGCGCCGTTATGAGGCGTGGCTGGCGCAACAGTTCGATCACGTGCTGATTACATCGGCGGAGGACCGGGCCGCTTTGCTCCAACTTCGCGGCAACGGCTCCACCGCACCACCAGTTTCTGTCCTGGGGAATGGCGTAGCGCTTGACTACTTTACGCCGCAAGCGGGTGCGCGGCAGCCACGGGAAATCGTGATCAGTGGCAAGATGAGCTATCACGCCAATGTGACGATGGCGCTTTATCTGGTGGACGAGATTATGCCTCTTGTCTGGGCGCGTTGTCCCGACGTGCGTGTGACCATCGTCGGCAAAGACCCACCACCAGCGGTGCTGGCCCTGGCCCAACATCCGCAGGTGACCGTAACTGGCACCGTGCCCGATGTACGACCCTATTTGCAGCGGGCCACTGTGGCGGCTGCACCGGTCTCCTATGCCGCCGGTGTGCAGAACAAGGTGCTGGAGGCGATGGCCTGTGGCACGCCCGTGGTGGCCACCGCACAGGCCACAAGCAGCTTGCAGGCTGTACCCGGAAGAGACTTTTTACTGGCGAATGGAGCCTCCCAATTTGCCGAGCAAATCCTGGCTTTGATCGACGATCCGGCAAAGTGTAAGGCGGTTGGAAAGGCTGGTCAGCAATATGTTAATAAGTATCACAATTGGGGAGCGGTCGCGGCGCGATTGGAATCAATCTACCGGCAAGTGATAGAGCAAAGGGACGAACACTGTGGAAACGACTAAAACGTCAAGAACCTTATTGCAATCTGTACGCCCTGCGCCGCAACAGAGCATCTTGCGCGGCGTCTCACAAAGCAAACAGTGGCGTCTATACATATTTGGTCTGGTCATTGTTGACTTCATAATGATTGGCTTTGCCGCCCAACTGGCATACTGGGCGCGCTTCAGGCTGGATCTGCCAATCTTTGTCATGGAAGTATCGCCCTCATTGGAGTATTACCGCAGTGTCGGCCTGACCCTCACTCTGATGCTGATTGTCGCCTATGCGGTTAGCGGCCTGTATGACCGGCAGAATTTGCTGGGGGGCATTCACGAATATTCGCGCCTCTTCCGCGCCACGACGATGGGCATCTTGCTGGTGGTCATTGCCGGTTTTTTGGAGCCGGCGATGATTCTGGCGCGAGGCTGGTTGCTGTTGGCCTGGATCATGATCTTCTTGCTGACAGCAGGGGGGCGCTTTGCGTTGCGCCGCGTGGTCTACTCGCTGCGGCGAAAAGGGTTCTTTCTTACCCCGGCGATCGTGGTCGGAGCCAATGAAGAAGGGCGCTCTCTGGCTAACCAACTGCAGCGCTGGCATACGTCTGGCCTTCAGGTTCTGGGCTTTGCCGGCGATGAGGTCGGCGACGAATCAGTCGTCTTGCCAGGCCCTCATGAGTTGCCCATGTTAGGCTCGCTCGGCGAGCTGGAAGCGATTGTCGAGCAGTATCAGGTTCAGGAGATTATCGTGGCTACCAGCGCGCTTTCCCGGCTGGATATGTTACGTATTTTCAGACAGTATGGCATGGACAAGAGGGTCAATCTGCGTCTGTCATCGGGACTGTTCGAGATCATCACGACGGGGCTGCAAGTGAAGGAGGTGGCCTACGTCCCGCTGGTTCATGTGAATAAGGTGCGGCTCACGGGCGTCGACCGCACCCTCAAGTTCCTTCTGGATTATGCGATTACGATTCCGTCTCTGATCTTGCTGGCGCCGGTTCTGGGCCTGATTGCGCTGGCCATCAAGCTGGACTCACCGGGGCCGGCTATTTACCGGCGGCGGGTGATGGGTGTGAATGGAAAGCAGTTCGATGCTTTCAAGTTTCGTACCATGCACCTCAACGGTGACGAAATCCTGGCGCAATATCCAGAGCTACAGAAACAGCTTGCTCGCGATCATAAGCTAAAAGACGATCCGCGCGTGACACGAGTGGGGGAGACATTACGCAAGCTGAGTCTTGACGAGCTGCCCCAGTTATTCAACGTGCTAAAGCGCCAGATGTCGCTGGTTGGTCCGCGCATGGTCGCGCCAGAGGAGATGGAGAAGTATGACAAGTGGGGCATGAACCTGCTCACTGTGCTGCCCGGGATTACTGGTCTCTGGCAAGTGAGCGGGCGTTCTGACCTGTCGTATGAGGACCGTGTCCGCCTCGATATGCAGTATGTTCGCAACTGGAGCATCTGGCTCGACCTACAAATTGTGCTGCAAACTGTTTCGGCGGTGTGGTCGCGCAGGGGAGCATATTAATCTGATGTGGGCTTGCTCTGCACTAAACATGGTTGAGAAGCTCCCCCGGAAGCGTACTGTGAGAGGTTGTCTATGGAAATAAAACATTTTATCCAGCCCGTTCGCCGCTGGTGGTGGTTGATTGTTACTGCGATGGTCCTGGGCGCTCTGTTCAGCTATCTGGCGGTGCGCAATGAACCACAGGTCTACCAGGCACGCGCCACTCTGTTCAGCGGACGCGCCATTGATGATCCCAATCCGTCAGGCAGTGATTTCATCCTTAGCCAGCAACTGGCTCGTGCCTACGCAGATATTGGGCAGCAAACGCCGGTACGGCAGGCGACGATGCAGGCATTGGGCCTGAGGCGCTTGCCGCAGGTGAATGTGCGCAATCCTCCCAATACGTCTCTGGTAGAGATTCTTGTGGTGGACACTGATCCTGTGCGCAGCCAGGCTGTGGCCAATGAGATGGCGAACCAGCTAATTATGCTCAGCCCCAGCGCCGGGAACGAAGAAGAGCGTTCGTCGTCGCAACGTTTTATCCAGGGACAGATCGGCGATCTGGAAGAGCAGATCCGGTTGACTGAGGAAGAAATTGAGACAGCAGAAGCTGAATTGGCCGGCGTGTTTAGCGCCCAGGAGATTGCAGATGCTGAGGCGGCGATTACGGCCCTGCAAAATAAGCTGAACAGCCTGCGGCAGATCTACGCGTCGTTGCTTGCCTCCTCGCAGGAAGAGGCCAGTAACACCCTGACGATTATCGAGCCGGCCACGGTGCCGACGGCTCCGATCGGCCCCAACATCTTATCGACGATACTGGCGGCGACGGGCATCAGCCTGGCGGTGGCCACAGCGGCGGCCTTCGTTCTGGAGTACATTGATGACCGGATCAGAAATCCAGAAGATGTGGAGCGTGTGCTGGGCGAACGTCCCATTGCCACTATCCCGCAGATCACCCTCCCTGAAGGGACCTCGCCCCTGATTACCATGAAGCGACCGCTATCGCCGGCGGCTGATTCCTTCCGCACGCTGAATACGCTCTTGGAGGTCACGTCAGGGCGCAACACGCACAGCACTGTGTTGGTGACAAGCCCGGGCATTCGCGATGGCAAGAGCTTCATTGCCTCCAACCTTTCGGTGGTAATGGCGCAGTCAGGGTACAGGGTGTTGTTAATCGACGGCGATCTGTTGCGACCAACACAGCACCTCCTATTCGAGTTACCGAATGAATACGGGCTGGTCGACATTCTGACCTACTTCGCCATCATGACCGAAATGAATGGGTCGGGAAAGCCTGTGTACGATGAAATTGTGCTGGAGCAGGCGATCCAGAGTACGGATACGTTAGGCCTGGATGTGATGACCTCAGGAGCCGTGGGCCGTATGAGCCACGATTTGCTCACGGTGCGCCGCGTTGATTGGCTCTTTGAGATTCTCGTTGATAGGTACAACGTTATCATCTTTGATGGGCCGCCTATCCTTGCCGTGTCCAGCTCATCGTTGCTCAGCAGCCAGGTTGACCGCAGTTTGCTGGTGGTGAATGCCGCCTCGACCAGGCGTGGAGAGCTGCGCGAGACCATGGGGCGCTTGAATACGGTGTTTGCCAACACGGTTGTCATGTTGAACCGTTTCACACCCTCGTCAGCTGATTACAGCTACTACTACCAGCGAACCTATCACACCCAGATAGACCGCAGCGAACAACAAAGTAACAGCTCGCGGGTGCGGAAGGGTCTGCGTAACTTGCTCCCCGGCCGAGGGTAATGTGTCTGACCTGTCTCAAAGTGTCCTTCGTGAAGAGGGAAAGCGGGAGAGAGTCATGAATCGTACCAGGAAAGTGGTGTTGGTAATCGAAGACGACGCCGAAACGGTTGTGTTGCTCAATCTGTTGCTGAGGCGGCGTCACCTGCGGGTGGTTTCTATGTTGCCCGGAGAGGATTGTGTGGCGGAAATGGAGGAGCTTCAGCCGGATCTGGTGTTGCTGGACATCATGCTGCCGGGTATGGATGGATGGGAAGTTTACCAACGGATGAAAGCGTCTGCTGTCTTACAGGACACGCCCATTGTGGTCATGACGGTCCGGTCACAAGAGGCGGCACGACTAGAAGGGCAGACGTTTGATGAGATTGCAGGCTTTATCCGGAAACCGTTTCGGCCGCGTTCTTTCCTGCAGATGATTGATCGTCTGGTGGGGGAAAAGGACGATGGAGCGCGCGTCGCCTCTACAACTTCTGTGACAGAACGGATCGAAAAGGAGTAAAGCGGCTTATGCTCATCGTTCAAACACCTCTCCGCATCAGTTTCTTTGGTGGGGGCACCGACTTTCGCGCCTATTTTATACAAGAAGGAGGTTGTGTTCTCAGCACAACCATCGATAAGTACATCTTTGTCACAATTAAGCGCCGTTTCGACCAGATGCTGCGCGTTGGCTACACAAAGACGGAAATGGTTGCCACCCTGGATGAGCTGCAGCATGAGCTGATTCGCGAGGCGCTGCGCAAGACGGGTATCGGCTGTGGCGTGGAGGTCACGACCATGGGTGATGTCCCTTCGGCCGGGAGCGGGTTAGGCTCGTCGAGTACAGTAACTGTGGGGGCGCTGCATGCCATGTATAGCCTTCTGGGCCAACTGGTGCCCGCGGAGCGGCTGGCGCAGGAAGCGTGTGAGATTGAGATTGACACGTTAGGTAAGCCGATTGGTATTCAAGACCAGTACATTGCGGCGTTGGGCGGCCTGCGCTTTATGGAGTTCACAACTTCCGGAGAAGTGCGCAGCCAGCGGATTGAGCTGCCCAAACATCATTTGCGGCAGTTGAATGACAACACGCTCCTCTTTTTCACCGGCGTGACGCGCAAGGCGGATACCGTTTTGATGGAGCAACAGAAGAAAATCAGCGAGACCAATGGGGTGCTGGGGGAGATGAAGGGTATTGCTCACGCCGCCCGCGAGGCTTTGCTGCAGGGCAACATCGATTGTATAGGAGAGCTATTGCACACGAGCTGGCAGTTGAAGAAGAAGCTGGCAAGCAAGATTAGCAATAGCACCATTGACGAAATTTACGAGGCAGCCCGCGGGGCCGGAGCCATTGGCGGTAAGCTGTGCGGCGCGGGTGGTGGTGGATTCCTATTGCTCTACTGCCCATACGACCGCCAGAATGCCGTGCGCGAGGCATTGGCTCCTCTGCAAGAGTTGCCCTTTAAGTTGGAGCCTGCAGGCTCGAAGGTGATTTTTGATTATCAGAGGTAGCTGCAGAATTCAATTCTGCAGCTAGCGGGGAAACCTGTTGAAACAGGTTGGGGGTGTGGCGGTATTCTTGCGCACTGGCGTGTCTGAGAGTTTCCACAGTGCGGCGCACTGCTTTATGAGAAAAGAAACATGTCTTTGGAGCCTTGTTTCTGAGTAGCGAATGTGAAGGGTCCCTCGAGCGACTGCTGGCTAGAGCGACGACGATGTTCACCGGCGGCTCCGCGGAGATGCTTCAATCCCTTCAGCATGACGGGATGGGGGTTTCTGACGCACTCCGCAATCCGTCACCCTGAACGGAGTCTTCGGAGTGAAGATATCGTGTTAAACGTCAAGTGAAATAAGAGTGAATTTAAGCCATAGCCAAGCCTCTGTGAGCGTGATGAGGGTCGAAGGGCTTGCGCGTCTTCA
>CAZRTM010000018.1:28341-42835 GCA_964602995.1 uncultured Ardenticatenaceae bacterium | reverse complement strand
GCGACTTACCGGCGCGTTAATGAGGTGATTGCCGAGTTGGGGTATACCCAGAGCCTGGCGGCGCGCAGCATGCGTAGCCGCAAGACGAGAGTCATCGGGCTGATTATGCCCGATGTTGACGACCCCTTCTCTGTGGAAGTGATGCGCGGCGTCAACCGCGCCATCATTGAAGAATCGTACGATCTCCTTATCTACACCAACGGCGAAATCCGCAAAGATAACTCTGCTCCCTGGGAGCGGCAGTCCGTGGCCCTGCTCAATAGCAACGTGACTGATGGCGCTATCATCGTCACGCCCATGGCTGACCAGTTCGCCTCTGCCTCCCCCGTCGTCTCCATCGACCCCAATCGCAACAATCCGGCAAGCCCGGCGGTCATTTCCACCAACTATCACGGCGCATTGGCAGCGACGGAATACCTCATCGAGTTGGGCCACCGTCGTATCGGTTACATCGGCGGGCGCGTTGACCTGCAGAGCGCCGTCCGTCGCCAGGCAGGCTATGAGGACGCTCTGCAGGCGGCGGGGATCCCGCTCTGCCCTGAGCTTATCATGCCCGGCGATTACTCCACGGAAACGGGTCGGGAGCAGACCATGAAACTGCTTGCGCTGGACGAGCCTCCCACCGCCATCTTTGCTGCTAACGACCAGTCGGCCAAAGGAGTGTTACAGGCTGCGGAGGCGTTGAACGTGCGTGTGCCTGACGAGCTGTCGGTGGTGGGTTATGACAATATCCCAGACGCCCAGTATCTGGACCTGACCACGGTGGACCAGCATGTGAACCAGATGGGTTACATTGGAGCGCAGATGCTCTTCAAATTGATACATGGTGAAGAGCCTGAATCTCTCATTCAAAAAATCAATTGCGAACTAGTTGTGCGAGGCTCTTGCCGCGCCCTTGAGGGCATTTGACATACTTTTTTTAGGTGATTCGGAAACGTTACCGGAATCGTTTTCGGTGGCGAAGGAGGGAGGATAATAGAACATTTACTCAGTGTGTTGGGCAGTTAGATTTTAGATAAGTGAATGGAGAAGAAGCCATGCGTAAGAAAACCACTCTTATACTCTGTCTGTTGGTTGCCCTCAGTTTACTGTTGGCAGCCTGTAACACATCTACACCCCCAGCAGAAGAACCAGCCTCAGAGAGCGATACGCCGGTCGAAGAAGCCCCGGTAGAGGAGCCGGCAGCCGACGAAGAGCCGGCCGCAGAAGAGCCAGCCGCAGAGGAACCGGCTGGAGAAGAAATGTCTGAAGGCGAGCCGGTCACCATCGAATGGTGGCACATCCAGTCCGATCCAGGCCCGCACCAGGATGCCTGGCAACAAATGGCCGACGACTACATGGCCCAGCACCCCAACGTAACCATCAACATCACCATCCTGGAAAATGAAGCGTTCAAGCAACGGCTGACCACTGTGATGCAGTCCGGCGATCCGCCCGACCTGTTCCAGAGCTGGGGCGGTGGTACCATGAACACCTACGCCGATGCCGGGCTGTTGCGCGACATCACCGCCGATCTCGAAGGTGAGTGGGGCGATTCCTTCGGCTCAGGCGCCCTGGGCGTCTACAGCCACCAGGGCAAATATTACGGCGTGCCGTGGGATATGGGCATGGTCGGCTTCTGGTACAACACCGACCTCTTTGCCCAGGCGGGCATCGATGCGCCACCGGAGACGTGGGAAGAGTTCCTTGAAGACGTGCAGACGTTGAAAGACGCCGGCATCACGCCCATCGCCCTGGGTGAACAAGAACAGTGGCCGGGCCACTTCTATTGGACCTATCTCGCGGCGCGCATTGGCGGCCAGGAAGCGTTCAACGCTGCCGCCAGCCGCGAAGGCGCCTTTACCGATCCAACATTCATCCAGGCCGGTGAAGAGCTACTGCGCCTGATCGCCCTTGAACCGTTCCAGGAAGGGTTCATGGGCGCCACCCACAACGATTCAGAAGCAATCATTGGCGATGGCGAAGCGGCCATGTTGCTGATGGGCCAGTGGGCGCCGGAAGTGATGCGCGTCAACAGCTCCAGCGGCGAAGGCATAGGCGATGCGCTGGGCTACTTCTCCTTCCCGGCCGTGGAAGGCGGGGCAGGCGCGCGCACAGACGCCATGGGCGGCGGCAACGGCATTGCCGTGGGCGTCAACGCTCCCGATGAAGCGGTCGATTTCCTGCGCTACCTCACCAGCCTGGACAACCAGATTGTGCTCACCGAAATGGGCGCTATCATTCCGGTGGTAGAAGGCGCTCAGGAGCACATCGAGGATCCGAACATGGTTAAAGTGTTCGAGGGCGTCAACCAGGCCGAATACTTCCAGCTCTACTATGACCAGTACCTGCCCCCGGCCGTTGGTATTGTCATCAACGAGGCTGTGCAGCAGCTCTTTGCCGGAACCATGACGCCGGAACAGGTCGCGCAGATGATTGACGACTCCTACGTCCAGGAAATGGGCCAGTAGCGTAACGCAAATAGAGCTTTAACTGCCTGAGGTGGAGCGGGCGCGCGGCCTGCTCCACCCCATCTTCGCAGAGAGATGTAACCGCACGACGACAGGTAACTCAGACAACGCCCTGCCAGGATCCCCTGGTAAGGTCGCGGCAGGGCGTTGTCTGGAAGAGGCCAACCTTGCAACTCCTTCCCAAGATCGGGCTGAGTTCAAAAGTCAGCACGGCGGGACAGAATCGCCGCAGTAAGGCGTTCTTCATTACGCTCTTCTTGCTGCCTGCCTCAGCCCTCTTTTTCACCTTCGTACTCTTCCCTATTGTGCAGGGCGCCTACTTCAGCCTATACGAATGGAATGGGCTTGGCCCACTGGAGAAGTTCGTAGGGCTGGAGAACTTCAGGACCATACTGAAACATGTGCCTTTCCAGAAGGCGCTGTTGCACAATGGCATCATCATTGTTCTGTCTCTGACCATCCAGCTACCTCTGGCTCTGGCCCTGGCGCTGCTGGTGCGGCGCAACCTGCCGGGCCGGGTTGTCTTTCGCACCATCTTTTTCACGCCCTTCATCATTGCCGAAGCAATCACGGCTGTCCTCTGGTCCTTCATCTTCAACCCCCGCTTTGAAGCCAGCCACGCTATCAACGCCTTTCTGGATACGGTGCTGCCCTTCTTTGAACCGGGGCCATGGTTAGGTGATCCGGACAGAGTGCTCATCGCCATCTTCGTCGTGCTGACGTGGAAATACTTCGGCCTGCACATGATTCTCTATGTTGCCGGGCTGCAGCAAATTCCGAAGGAAGTGGAAGAGTCGGCTGAGGTCGATGGCGCCAATAGCTGGCAGGTCCTGTGGAATGTGACGCTGCCCATGCTCTCAAAAACAATCGTCACCACCGTCTACCTCTCGGTGTTAGGCTCCATCCAGCAGTTTGACCTGGTGTGGCTGATGACGCAGGGTGGTCCGGTCAATTCCAGCGAGGTGCTAGCCACCTACATGTACCGCTATGGTTTTGTCAGCTTTCGGCTGGGATACGGCGCGGCGGTAGCCATCTACCTCTTCGTCATCTGCCTGATATTCTCGCTGATCTACCAGCGCTTGTTCATGAGGGAGGATTATGCTGGGCGCGCTATTTGACATGACAAGGAAGCAAACGTCCAAGATAAGGACGGGAAGCAGACAGTACGTGTTGGGCCGGTGGCTCACGCGCCTGCTGAAGTATGGGGTGGCCGTGGTAGCCTCGCTGCTCATCCTGGGTCCGCTGTACATCGCCGTGGTGGGCGGGTTTAAAGAATCGGGCGAGTTAATCAACAACCCCTTTGCCCTGCCCCGCGCCTGGATCCTGGACAATTACCACTACATCCTGACCCTGGATGCCTTCTGGCTGCAGCTCCGGAACAGCGCCATCGTCATGCTGGGCACCGTTTTTCTGGCAACCTTCAGCGCCAGCATGGCCTCCTTTGTCTTCGCCCGTATGCGGTTCAAAGGGCGCGACGCGCTCTTCAACGTTTTCATGATTGGGCTGATGTTCCCCATCGTGGTGGCCATCCTGCCCCTCTACATCCTGATGCGGCAGTTGAGCCTCATCAACAACCTCCTGGGCCTGATCCTCGTCGAAGCCGCCTTCCAGCTTTCGGGCATGATTCTGATTATGCGCAGTTTCTTCCGCTCGATTCCCCTGGAATTGGAGGACGCTACTTACATCGACGGCGGCACGCCCTGGACCTTTTTCTGGCGCGTGCTGCTGCCGCTCTCAAAACCGGCCCTCGCCGCCAACGCAGCGCTGGCGATGGTCTTTAGCTGGAATCTACTATTTCTACCCCTACTGACCCTTAATGACACAGCTCTATACACCCTGCCCCTGGGCACCATGCAGTTCTTCGGCCAATACACGGCCAACTGGTCACGCCTGATGGCCTTTATTGTGGTGGCCATGCTCCCGGCAATTGTTTTCTATCTGATCGCCGAGCGACAAATCGTCGAGGGGCTTACCGGCGGCTCTGTCAAAGGCTAAACTATGAACAACTATCACCTAACGACAACCTATCCCTACCGTGACCCCTCACGTTCCATCGACGAACGGGTGGACGACCTCCTTGCACGCATGACCCTGGAAGAAAAAGTGGCCCAGATGGGCAGCGTATGGGTCTACCAGGTGTTGAAGGAAGAGGCGTTTGACGAGCTGTTGGCCCAGGGCATCGGGCATATCACGCGGCTGGCCGGCGCCAGCAGCCTCGGTCCCACAGAGGCCGCCGCGCTTGCCAACCGCATTCAGCGCTATCTGCAGCAAGAGACGCGGCTGGGCATTCCGGCAATCATCCATGAGGAGTGCATCAGCGGCTACATGGCCCGCGACGCCACCTGCTTCCCGCAAATCATCGGCCTGGCCAGCACCTGGGAGCCCCAACTGGCCCACGACATGGCAGAGGTTGTGCGCCTGCAAATGCGAGCCGTCGGCGCCCGCCAGGGGCTGTCGCCCGTCCTTGATGTCTCGCGCGAGCCGCGCTGGGGGCGCATCGAAGAAACCTTTGGCGAAGACCCCTATCTGGTGTCGCGTATGGGTGTGGCCTTTGTGCAGGGGTTGCAGGGGGAGGATCCCACCACCGGCGTGGCGGCAACGCCAAAACATTTTGTGGGCTATGGCGCGCCAGATGGCGGCATGAACTGGAACCCCGCCCACCTGCCGCCACGCGAACTGCGCGAGGTGTTCATGCAGCCTTTTGAAGCCGCCGTGCGCGAGGCGAACGCCTATTCCCTGATGAATTCCTATAATGAGCTGGACGGCGTACCCTGTGGCGCATCACGCGAGCTGCTCACGGATATTCTGCGCGGCGAGTGGGGCTTTGACGGTGTGCTGGTTTCTGATTATTTTGCCATTGACCAGCTACAAAGCACCCATCGCATCGCGGCCGACTCGCAGACGTCGGCCAGGCTGGCGCTCAACGCTGGCATCGACGTCGAGTTGCCCGCTACCGATTGCTATGGCGAGCCGCTCCTGCAGGCCGTGCGCAGCGGGGCCATCGACGAAGCGCTGCTTGACCTGAGCGTGCGGCGCATTCTGGCTCTCAAATTCCGCCTGGGCCTCTTCGAAAACCCCTACGTAGACGTGGACAAAGCGGCCGCTATATTCGACACACCGGCGCAACGAGAGCTGGCGCGCACCATTGCCCAACAGTCGATGGTCTTGCTGAAGAACGACAACCAGATGCTGCCCCTCTCCAAACAGCTACGCTCCATCGCCGTCATTGGTCCCAACGCCGACGATGTGCGCAACATGATCGGCGACTACGCCTACCCCTGCCACATTGAGTCGCTGGCGGAGATGAAGGAAAAGGGCACCTCGTTCAACAACCCCATCCCTGAGAGCATCGAGATGGTTGATAACTTTGTGCCCATCGAATCGGTCCTGGAAGGCATCCGCGCCGCCGTCTCCCCCGAGACGACTATTCACTACGCGAAGGGCTGTGAGGTGCTTGGCGACGATTGCAGCGGCTTTGCCGCCGCCGTGGAAGCAGCACAACAGGCAGAGGTAGCCATCGTTGTGGTGGGCGATAAGTCGGGGCTGACCGACTCCTGCACCAGCGGCGAAGCGCGCGACCGCGTGGAATTGGGGCTGACCGGCGTGCAGTTGGAGCTGATTCAGGCCGTGCAGGCCACAGGCACTCCGGTGGTGGTGGTGCTGGTCAACGGGCGGCCGCTCTCCCTGCCCTGGGTGGTGGAAAACGTGCCCGCTGTGTTGGAGGCGTGGCTGCCTGGCGAGGAAGGCGCGGCGGCCATCGCCAGCGTGCTTTTCGGCGACGCCAATCCCGGCGGCAAATTGCCGGTGTCCATTCCCGCGCACGTGGGCCAACTGCCGGTCTTTCATTACAGAAAACCGTCAGGTGGGCAATCATTCTGGAAAGAAAGCTATGTGGAGCACAGCAACAAGCCGCTCTTTCCCTTCGGCTATGGTCTGAGCTACACCACGTTCGAGCTGGGCAACCTGCGCCTGTCGAGCAACGAAGTGGCCATTGGCGACAGGCTGACGGTAGAGGTGGACGTCTGCAACACCGGTGAGCGAGCTGGTGACGAGGTCGTGCAGATTTATACACGCAGCCACCTCACCAGCGTCACCCGCCCGGTACAGGAGCTGCGTGGCTTTAAGCGCGTGTCGCTGGCTCCAGGCGAAACGAAGACCGTCCGCTTCACGCTCCACACGCACCAGTTGGCCTTCTACGACCTCGACATGCGCTACGTGGTCGAGCCAGGCCCGCTGACCATCATGGTTGGCACTACATCCGATGATTTGCCTCTGCAGCAGGAGGTGACGTTGGTGGGTGACGTGCAGGAAGTGACGGAGCCGGTTTTTGGTAGTGAGGTGGAAGTGGTTACGGGCTAAGGTTCTCGTGACTGCAGTATGGAAAGTAGAGAGGCACAATAATCCCGGTCAGATTTGCTTCTGTACCTGCGCGACGGTATTTAAATAAAGCCCCCTCAGCGCCATCAACTCGTCGTGGGTGCCCTGCTCGACGATTTGCCCGTCCTGCAAAACGAGGATGTGGTCGAATGTTTTGATGCTCTCCAGGCTGTGGGCAATCATCAGGATTGACTTGCCGGCGTGCACTTTTTCGAGCGTTTCTTCAACCATCGCTTTTGAGTTGGCGTCGAGGGCCGAAGTGGGTTCGTCCAGAATCAGGATGGGGGGGGTTTTGACAAGCGCGCGGGCGATGGCGATGCGCTGGCGTTGCCCGCCGGAGAGGGTGCTGCCCATTTCGCCGATGGGTGTGTCGTAACCCTGGGGCAGGGCCATAATGAAGTCGTGCGCCTGCGCCTGTCGCGCGGCGGCGATTATCTGCGCCATACTCGTGCCAGGGTGTCCATAGGAGATATTTTCGCGGACCGTAGCGCCAAAGAGAATGGAATCCTGCAAGACAAGCCCAATCTGCTGCCGCAGCGATTGTCTCTGGTACTCCCTGATGTCAATGCCGTCGATCAGGATCTTCCCTTGCTGCGGATCATAGAGGCGCAGAATGAGGCTGGCGATGGTTGATTTGCCCGCACCGGAGGCGCCAACGAGCGCCAGACGCCCGCCGGGCGCCAGCCGGAAGGAGATGTCTCTCAGTGCATAGCCGCCTTCTTCATAAGCAAAGGAGACCCGGTCAAAGATAATCTCGCCGCGTAGTCCGCTGGCAACAATGGCGTCCGGTTTATCCTGAATCTCGGGGTCAAGGTCCAGAATCTCGGCAACACGTCTGGCGCTGACCGAGGCTTTGTTCAGCTTGGTAAAGAGCCTGGCGACTTTGCCAATCGGCTTATAGATGCTCTTCACGTAGGACGCGAATATCAGCACATCACCAGGGGAGAGGTTGCCCTGCAGCGCTTCAAGAGCGCCCAGGATGACGACAGCCGTCAGTCCTACGCTGCCGACGATGGCCACGGAGCGGGTAACGGCGGCGTCCAGGCGGGCCAGGCGGATTCCTTCTTCTAAATTCTCGGCGCTTTCCTGCCTGAAGCGCCGCGTTTCGTAGTTCTCACGGCCGAAGGCCTGCACCAGCAACATCGCCGTCAGCACTTCGCTGAGTTGGGAGGTGACCCTTCCTTCCTTTTTGCGCTGACGGCGCACCGAATCCTTTAACTTACGCTGCAGGTGCAGGAAGATGACGAACAGGATGGGAAAAGAGAGGATGACGATAAGGCTCAGACGCCAGTTCAAAACGAACATGACGATGAACATGCCGGTGAACGTCAGCATTTCGCTGGTAAAGTCGAGGATCGTCGTGCTGAACGCCTCTTTCAAGGTGCTGGTATCGCTGGCGACGCGGGTCAGGAGTTCGCCGCGCCGCGCCCGGTGATGGAAGGAGAGCGAGAGCTGTTGCAAGTGGGCAAAAAGCTCGGTGCGCAGGCGGTAAACGAGCTGGTAACCGGTACGCGAGGTCAGGTAGACCTGGGCATAAGAGAACACGCCGCCGAGAATGGCAATGAGAGCCATAAAGCCGGCGGTCAACAGCAGCGCCCACACCTTCTGCTGGCTGAAAATCCCCGCCAGGGCGGACAGAGAGGCTGGTAAGGGACGATCCAGCAAAATGTAATCAACAATGATCTTTAAGGGCCAGGGGCCTAACAAATCCATCGCCGTCGTGCCCAGGGTGCTGGCGACTGCCAGCAACAGGGTCCATCGTTCTGCCTGGAGGTGGTTAAGCACGATTTGCCGGAACCGTCGCGAGCGGCGCTCAGGAACAGCCGAGGAAGCCCTCATCTGGCGCGAGCGAAGCAGCGACTCTGTGTTACCCGCCATGGGCCACTCCTTCCAGCTCAGGCAACTGGTTCAGGCTGGCAAACGTATGAAAGCGCACGATGGGATAGCGCCGCAATTCGCCCAGCAGCCAATCCACGAATGAGAATGCCACTTCATCCATCACCTTATGATGGAGCATCAGGCCAATGGGCGACGACGTGCCCAACTGCTCCAGGAGTGAAGCGATGAGTTCGGCCGGCGGCTTCAGAGCACGGATGTCGCGCCAGCGGAAGATGTCCAGCGTGATGGGCAGCTCGCGCAGAAATGGGGCAGCCACCGGCTCCGCGCCAGAATCCCTGGAAAGGGCGGCGAAACCGAGACGGTCGAGGGCGACAATGGTGTCCCAGGTGCAGCGGTTCCAGGGCGGCGTAAAGGCGGGGTAGAATTGAGCGCCGAACGTTTCCTTCAGCAACTCTCGGCCCTGGGCAATGTCGGCCAGTTGCTGTTCAAAGGTGCGGCCTGGCCCAAACTCGCACTTGCGCCCTTGAAGCTCGTGGTTCACATGCTGCCAGCCGTGCTGGTGAAGTTCAATCAACGCCGGGTGCGAGCGCCTGATCTCTTTGAGCAGCTTCGTCGCCTCCCTGGTCAGTCGCCCCGGAATCACCTCCAGGTTTAGTGGAACGTTGCGCGACAGAGCAATATCCAGTAGCTGGCGCAGGCTCTCTTCATCTTCGTCAACATCATCGTCGCGCACGAAGAAGTGAACCGGTCGCTGCTCGGCCTGCAGGCGCTCCAGGGCGGCCCGGAGCGGAGCTACCTGTGCTGCTGTGGGGGCGAACCGCGGCGGGGATGAAGGAGGAGCGGAGGGAGGCGCCAGAAGTTCTTGGATAAATTGGGCCGTTGTGAACACCCCGCTCATGTCCAGGGACGCGGGGGATGTGGCTGACTGCAACTGCTCCTTCATTCTTGCCGCCAGCGCCACTGGATTCAGCTCCTCAGGCGTGATAACCCCAACGACGCCCAGCGCCTCCAACTTACGCGCCCGAATGGTCTGCTCGTCGTTCCCGCCGCCGGTAAATGGCAGCACCAGAGCGCGGGTACCGGTGGAAAGAATGTCCATGCAGGTGTTGTAGCCGGCCATGCTCACAGAAAGGCCGGCGCGTTTCATGTAATCGACAAACTCTCCGGTATACGACCGCAGCGTAATCTGTGGCCGCCCGGCGACGGCGCTTTGCAACGCGGGAAGGTGTTCTGCGGGTAAGAAAGGGCCGGTGAAAATCAGCATACGGTGCGCCAGCTCTTCTTGCAGCAGGGCACTGGCCTCGATGGCCGCGCTGACCAGCTCATGGCCCACGCGGCCGCCACCGATGCTGACCAGAATCAGCGGCTCACCATCGTTTGCCGGCACAGGATTCGGGGCAGCAAGGGATGGGGGACGCTGAGTCACGTACCCAGTGTAAACAATCGGCAAGTCCAGGTCGTCCACGCGCTGAAATGTCTCCTCCAGCCGCTGGAACCGGGGATCGGCGTGCACCAGCAGGGCGTCGAAATAGCGCCGCATCAGGCGCACGACGCGCTCTTCATATTTTTCCTGGTCGGAACGGCTCACCAGAATATCACGCAGGCTGCAGATGACTTTGGTCTGGCGGCCGGCAGTGCGAATGCGGGCCAGCAAAGGCAGCAGCTCAAAGGCAAACTTTTTGCGCCCGAAGGGGAAAAGCTCAATTACCACGGCATCTGGCTGGAAGCGCTCATATTCAGCCAACAAGCGCTCAGTGCGCTCTGCCTGAATATTGGCCAGGCTCTTGCCGTTCACACCGTGGATGGCTTTGAAATCGGCGTCTGATGCGAGCGGCGGCAAATCGACAACAGTGACGGTCTCTGGCAGCTCGAAGCCGGGCACTATTTCGCCGCCGTTTATAAAGCAGACTTCGAAATCGTGCAGGCCTTCTACCAGCGCCTTACTGCGAATGAGGTGACCCATGCCTAAAATGTGCTGGCAATAAAACATGATTTTCTTCATAAGGCGTTCTCCATCATGAGACGTTCTCCAGAGGAACAACCGTATCCTGCTCAGCCAGGTCGAGGATGCGCAGGATGTGCGCCTTCAGTTTTGGCGAAAGTTGCTTTTTCTTGTAATACCAATGCGCCTTGGCCAGAAATTGCAGGCGCATATGCCAGTTGAGGCGCATGTGCCAGCTGAGGCGGTCCAACGGTAACTGCTCGCGCGCCCCTGACTGATAAGCACGGCAAAAAGCCGAGGCCATCTGCGCTACCAGAGCGTCGTCAAAATCACGGAAGTGACAATCGACGAGGAAGAAGGCGATATCCTGCAGCGGATCGCCACTGGCGAGGTCGTCAAAGTCAAAGATGGCCAGCCCGTGCTCGTGGACAAGCAACTGCTTGATGTGAAAGTCACGATGAATAAGCGTCTCTCGGTAAGGCGGTAGGTGGGGTTCATCGTGCTCCAGCCCAGCCAACAGCCGTTGCAGCCGCCCTGCAAGATCGGGCAGTGCCGCCACCAGCTCGGCTGTGCTTTCACTGACTTCGGCCAGCAGCGCGGCGGTCGTGATGCGGTGCGGAGGCGCCAGAGCGCTTTGGTGCAGGCTGGCCAGACCCCTGGCGGCCAACGAGAGGTAATGGTCATCGTTCGCGGCCGTGAGCACGCTGCTGAGGGCGACGCCGGGAACGGCCTCTTGCCAGACCATGTGCAGCGTCTCGTCGTAGCCCAGGGGTTGGGCCACGAGGAAGTGATGCGCGCCATTGACGGACTCTCGCCATAGCGTTTCGATATAGCGGTAGATTTCTTTGCCCCTTGCGCTGGCATACGTTTTGCCATAGAGAGTCAACTCCCGGCCGGCCGGGGGCTTGTTGCTGTGCAGGCGGTAGCGGATGGTGCAACGCACCTCCGGCTTGTAACGAACGACTTCGACGCCAACGCTGGCGATATCTGCGGGGCGGTTGAAGCCGGGCGGCAGAGAGGCATAGGGGAGATGCGCGCGCACCTGCTCACCGTCCACGGTCGCCGCCAGTGTGATTAGCTGGGGATCGTTGGGAAAGGCCCAGACGATGAGACCCAGATCGGGCCAATGGGCAAGCGCCTCGCCAAACTGGGGCTGGCACAGCCAGGGCGCGTCAATCTGGTTGTACTTCAGGTTGCTGCGGCCGTTGAGATAGGCTCTGGCATAAAACTGTTGGTAAGCAATTTCCTCTCCCCCTGCGCCGGCAATCTCAAGCTCGTAATGAACGTTGAGAAAAGAGCGATGCCGCGTCCGTTCGTCAGCGTACGTTTTGTAGCGGGTGCGGAGCACGCGGCAGCCGATAACTGCCAGAGGTCCCTGCGCAAAACCGGGGAGCCGCTCCTGAAAAATTGAGCGCATCACGGAACTGTTGGTGAACAGCTCAAATTCCTTCATCATGCTTATGTTTCTATGCTTGTGGTCCATACTGCCTCAGCAAAGTTGCTCCTGCTGACCTGCGCCGCCAGGGCGACCAGCTCGTGTACCAGGTCAAGGCGCCCTTCCTTCAGGCGCGTAATGGAACGAAAGGCGCGCTCGTTAATCAGAGCGACGGCGACAAACCAGCTCAGGTTCTGCGGCGTAATCTCCCAGGGCACATGCCGGCAATAGGAATGCAGAAAGGCCGCCACCATCTCGTCCACCTGGGAGCGGGGTAGACCTGAATACAGGCCATGTGCGAGCAGGCCGGCGATGAAGCTGCCGACATCCTGCCAGGGCGAGCCTGAACAGACGTTATCCAGGTCAATCAGGGCCACCTCTGCACCGTGGAGGAAGAAGTTTTGCAAATGAAGGTCGCCATGTAAGGTTGCCAGCGGCTGGCGACCCAAATGGGGGAGTTGAGCGAGTAGCCCATCGACCAACGGCTCCAATTCGGAACGGCAGGAAGGAAGAACGGCGGGCAGCCATGCGCGCATTTCGCCCAGCTTCGCGACCCACGATTCGAGCCTGCAGGAGCGCACTCCGGAAATGGGCGCCTGATGCAGCGCGGCCACAGTCGCCGCCGCGCGCTCCAGCCCATCATAAAAATCGTCGCTGTCCATTTCCATGCTGCTCAGCGTCTGGCCTGCCAGCCCCTGCTGCCAGAGCAAGTTAAGTTCGGAATGGTACGCAAGCGGTTGCGCAATAGGGACAGAGCGAACTCCATTGCCTATCGTTGCGGTGTGCGCCTGTTGCCACAGGTGGCGCATCACGCGGTAAGTTTCCTGCCCTTCGTCGTTGTAATAGGTCTTGCCGAAAAGCAGATAGGGCCGCCGCTCTCCCGACTGCCGGTGCTGCAGTTGGAGCTGCACCTGCATCATGGCCGTATGCTCGGGGTTGTAGTGAACCAGATGATGGACGAGGTTGACGATTTGCCAGTGCGGGCCAACATGTTCGGCAATGAGTGGCGCTAATAAAACGGTGCGGAGGTGATCTGGATTGACCAGGCCCGGCAATCCGTGCAGCTTGCGGTCGTTGGGGAATAGCCAGACGACCATATCCAGGGCAGGCAGGTGCAGGAGCGGTGGGCCGAACGCGGGAGGCGCCAACGATGCGTTTTGGGCGCGAACAAAGCGCCGCTGTGAACCGCCCCGCTCGTACAACCGGGCGTTCAACAACTGTTCGCCGAGCAGTTGCCCCGCGCTGTTTTCGATTTGCAGGCGATAGCAGACCAGACAGTTTTTAGCCGGCTTATATCGGATGCGTTCGATCTGGCAGTCGCGCACGCGCAGCGCTGCTTCTGGTCCCAGCCCGCCAAAGAGCGATTCTTGAAATACGGCCTGCATGGACGCCGTATCCAGGGCAGTCGTCAGGTGTATCAGTACGCTGTCTTTCATCTTTTCACCTGTTCCCTTCCTGCCTTTGCCAGCACCTTCACCGCTCCAGGCATTCCCTGGACGCTCAGGATACGGCCCTCTGCATCCTGGCGGATGCAAAGAAGCGAGCTATCCGCGCCATCACAGGCAAAAGGACCAAAGGTGTAACAGCCATCCGGAGCGGAGGCAGCGCGATTAAAGTATGTGTCCGTAACCTGCTGCCGACCTGTTCCAATGGTGATGGAGAGCGCGTAGGCCTCGCTATCAGCACAAACGCGGCCATCCCGAGTGACGGGTAGCACGGTGACCGCCAGCTCGGGTCTCAGGCCCCGAAAGGGGTACAGGATGGTGTAAAAAGTGGTGGAGGCCGTATGACGGCTGAAACGAAGGATGGGAGCGGCTTGCTTGAGGCCATAGACCGGCGACACAAAGCCGTTCTCGACGGAGAGCCGGGTCTGGTCATCAGCCGGCTGGGCAATAACAAGGTGGGGAGCATGGACAAGGCGCGTGGCAGCGTTCATTTCAACGCCAGGCTGCTTCGCTGCCGGGGATAGATGGAAAAGGAGATCGTAATCGTGGCTTTCGCCGGCATGCAGGCGGTCGGCGATGATCCAGTATTCCAGCCAGGCGAAAAAGATCTGGCGCTCGTGGAGCACAGGATATTCGTGGCTGCGGGCGCTGCCATGAACGTAGTCGTAATCGGGGGCAGTAACAAAGGCTTCGAGCCTGTACTCTGGTTCCGGCCCCAGAATCCTGTACCGATTCTTGTGAAACTGGTAGCGCGTCTGGTTCTTCTTATCGACCTGCACTGTGTTGTGATAGCCGGTGCCGCGGAAGATGGCGCGCCAATTGGCGTCACCCGACTCGTCGTAGGTATAGCGGCCGGGATCGACGATTAGAGAACGGCCGAAAGCGGCCATTTCGAAGCTGAGGAGGTCGAGGTGGCCGTGGTTGCCCGCGCCCAGAGGGCCGCAGTCAAAAATAAGATAGCGTTCATCGGCGTAGGGTTCGGCCCCCTCGCCCCACCCGCTGCGCA